>JALCBB010000073.1 GCA_028066985.1 Alphaproteobacteria bacterium | reverse complement strand
TTATTTTTTTGCGGGCTAGCCCGCACCCATCTGCCGGCATCGCTCGCTTGAGCCAGCATCGTGACTGTCCAGGTCAAACTCCCACTAATGCCAGAGGCGGGTGCTTCGGTGTCCTTTTAATAGCGGTAGTGATCGCCCTTGAAAGGTCCATCCGCCGAGACACCCAGATACTCCGCCTGGTCCGCCGACAGCCGCGTCAACTTCGCCCCCAAATGCCCCAGATGCAAAGCCGCCACCTTCTCATCCAGACGCTTAGACAACAAGTGAACCCGCCGCTCCATCTCAACACCGCGCCGCCACAACTCCAACTGCGCCAGAACCTGATTCGTGAACGACGCGCTCATCACAAAACTCGGATGCCCCGTCGCATTCCCCAGATTCACCAGACGACCCCGCGACAACAACACAATCCGATTGCCGCCGGGAAAAGTTATCTCGTCCACCTGCGGCTTGATATTCACCCACGGAAAATTCCGCAGAGACTCAACCTGAATCTCATTGTCAAAGTGTCCGATGTTGCAGACCACCGCGCGATCCTTCATCGCCCGCATATGCTCAAGCGTGATCACATCACGATTGCCCGTCGCCGTCACGAAAATGTCGGCGCGCGCGGTCGCCTCCTCCATCGTCACGACCTCGTAGCCCTGCACCGCCGCCTGCAGCGCGCAGATCGGATCCACCTCGCTCACCAGCACACGACACCCCGCCCGCGACAACGACTCCGCCGAACCCTTGCCCACATCGCCGAACCCGCACACCATCGCCACCTTCCCCGACAGCATCAGGTCCGTCGCGCGGCGGATGCCGTCCACAAGACTCTCCCGACACCCGTAACGATTGTCAAACTTGGACTTCGTGACCGAATCATTCACATTGATCGCCGCGCAGCCGAGTTCGCCGCGCTCCGCCATCTCATGCAGACGCGCGACGCCCGTCGTCGTCTCCTCGGAAATGCCGCGCACGCCGTCCAGCAGCGCGCGCCGTTCAGGCTGATGCAGAACCCGCGTCAGGTCGCCGCCGTCGTCAATCACCATGTTGAGACGCCAGCCGCCGGGAGCGTCCAGCGAACGATCAATGCAGCGCCAGTACTCCTCCTCGCTCATTCCCTTCCACGCGAAGACCGCGACGCCGCGCTCCGCCATCGCCGCCGCCGCGTGATCCTGCGTTGAGAACACATTGCACGACGACCACCGAACCTCGGCGCCGAGCGCGAGGAGGGTCTCTATCAGCACCGCCGTCTGCACCGTCATATGCAGACAGCCGACAATCCGCGCCCCCGCGAGCGGCTTCTCGGCGCCGAACTCCTCGCGCAGCGACATCAGGCCGGGCATTTCCGACTCGGCGAGCGAGATTTCGCGGCGTCCCCACTCGGCGAGGGAGATGTCCTTGACGGCGTAGTCGTCTGTGTTCATTTTCGGTTTCCTTTTTGTGATGTGTGTCCGCAGACGGCGCACTTCGGGTCGGCGCGCGCGCGCAGTTCTTCTGTGGCGAGCGTCTCGCCGTCAACGAGGACGACCCGTCCCGCCGTTTCGTTTCCCGCGAGCGCGCGCAGGGCGACGAGCGCCGCCATTGATCCTGTCATTGTCGCCATCGCCGCCGACGCCGTGCCTTCGCCGCTTTTGTCGCCGGCGCCGAACGCGCATCGGTAGCAGCCCGAATCGCCGCGCCGCAGGTATGCGATTTGTCCGTGCATGCCGGCGAGTCCGGCGGTGACGAGCGCGGTGTCGCGCGCGAAGGCGGCGTCGCTGACGGCGATGCGTGTGGTTTCGTTGTCGCAGAGGTCCATCACGAGGTCTGGTCTTTCGGAGAAAAACGCGGCGGCGTTTTCGGCGCTGAATTTTTCGGCGCGCCATCTGACCGCGAGGTTCGGGAATTGTCTTCGCAGACGCTCCGCCGCGACCTCGGCTTTCGGACGCGCCAGGTCGTCTTCGTTATACAATAACTGACGCGACAGATTAGACAACTCCACTTTGTCGTGGTCTATGACTGTGAGGCGCGCGGCGGCGGCGGCGAGGAGGGGCAGGGCGGCGCTGCCGAGGCCTCCGGCGCCGATGACGAGGATATGCTGGGGGGGCATGGTGCGGGTGCTTTTCGGGTTCTTCGGGAGTATAGCCCTCTTGCGCGGCTGTAAAAATGTGCTATATTCACAATAACTTGCGTCCGTCGGGCTGTCGGGGACGGGGCGAGGACAGGGAGTTCAAGGAGTGTCACTTGTCCGGATCGAGCAGGCGGAAGCCGATGAATCGCAGTGAATTGGTTGAGCGCCTGTCGCGTCGGAACACGCGGCTGGACGAGGAGGTTTTGGCTCGTTATGTGGATGTGGTTTTCGGCGAGATTGCGGACGCTTTGGCGGAGGGTCGGCGGGTTGAGATTCGGGGTTTCGGTTCGTTCTGGGCGAAGGATCGTGCGGAGCGGATGTCGCGCAATCCGCGTACTGGCGAGGCGGTGCATGTGCCTGCGAAGCGGGTGCCGGCGTTTCGGGCGGGTCGTTTGTTGCGGCAGCGTTTAGTGGATTCGCCGGGTGGCGGCGGGGCTGAGGCTGGTGGAGAGGGCGGTGGTGACGGCGCCGCGCCTGAGGACAAAAAGGACTAATTAAAGAGACACCGACGCCCCGCCTCTGGCATTAGCGGGCGCTTTAATTAAGAGACAACGAAGCACCGCCCCTGGCATTAGTGGGAGTTTGACCTAGACAGTCGCGATGTCGGCTCAAGCGAGCGATGCCGGCAGATGGGTGCGGGCTAGCCCGCAAAAAAAAATTAAAATTAAATAGACAATTTAAGGGGTCAATTAAATCTTAAGGGGTCAATTAAATCGGCGTTCAGCACTTGGCATTAGTGGGAGTTTGACCTGGACAGTCACGATGTCGGCTCAAGCGAGCGATGCCGGCAGATGGGTGCGGGCTAGCCCGCAAAAAAAAATTAAAATTAAATAGACAATTTAAGGGGTCAATTAAATAAATTCTTCTCTTGTTAACATAGACAAATAATGGGGTCAAAAAATAATTGTCTTTCTTCATTATTAATAGACAATTAATGGTGTCAATTAATTAAATTAATTTCTTTTTAATTTTAATTTTTTGCAGGCAGCGCCTGCAGGCATCAGTTGGTGCGGTTCGCTTGAGCCAGCATCGTGGCTAGTCTGAATTTAACTCTCACTAATGCCAGGGGCGGGTCGTCGGGGGTTAAGGATTAAGAAGAAAGTGGACGACCGTCGTCTGCTCCTGCTCTATCTCCAGAACAAGGCTCTCGCCGCCGCGCATATACAAAACATCCGAATCCCCCTCGGCACTCCACCCCAAAGAAGGCAAAGTCCGCGCATAAAAATCCAGAACCTCCCCGGGAGCAATCACCCCCGAAGCCGTCGCGCGCGCGATCCGCCCCCCGGGCTTGTCAAACAACACCGCCCGCCCCGGATGCTCGCTCAAATCCCCGGGCAGCGGAATCTCCGGCAGCACCGAAAGAAACCGCGTGTCCGCGTCCTGCGCCGCCGCCCCCCCCGCGACAGCGCAAAACACGAAAAACCCGAGGACAAAAAAAGACCGCGACATAAAACCCGCCGCTAAATCTCCTTCACGGACTCCGCCGCCAGCCCGCGCAGACCCGCGCGCACCTGCATCCGCAGCCGCTGATCCTGCTGCACATTCATAATGCCGCAGCGCGTCAGCACCCGCGCGGGCAGAAACACATCGGCGCCGCCCTCGTCGGGCGCGACGAATCCAAAACCCTTTCGCGCGTTGAAGAACTTGACGGTGCCGTCAACCTCGCGCAGCGGCCCCGCCGGCGGACGCCGCTCGTCGCCGTATCGCCCGGCGCCTTCCTGCGGCTCGCCCTCGCTCTCAATTGAGACGAGACTTTCCACCTGCAGTCCGCGCGCGCCCTCAACGAGGATGCATGTCACCTCGGCGCCGGGATGCAGAACGCTCACGCCGTGCTCCGTCAGGCTGGAGGCATGAAGAAACGCGTCGCGGCTGCCTTCGCCGACGCGCACGAATCCGAAACCTTTGCTCGGATTGAACCACTTGACCTCGCCGCGGATGACGCCGGCGACCGCGTTCGGCGAGGTGACGGGAGCGGGCGACGGCGCGCCGCTTCCCGCCGACGCTGACGCCGCCGCCGTTTCGGTGTCGTCCGCGCCGGACGGCTCGTTGAAACTTTCGTGTTCGTCCGACTCTTCGGAACTCAGACCCTCCGCAGACGCTGCGGGATACTCTACTTCTTTCATGACAACTTTCTCCAGACCAGAAACTGCACACCTGCGCGAACCGCGGAACACACAGAACGAAGACGCGCGCGCCGGGGCGCCGCGCCGCACATGCGCGCCGCCGGGGCGGAGCGCGACCTGCAGTCTGGCACTGATGCGCGTATAATACAAGTGCCTGCGGCGTGTTTCTTTGCCCTTGACGATTGGGGCTTGAGGTGTCAGAAATTTCGGACTTCCGCGCTTTTGCGCTGTTTTTCGCCGACCTGCGACAGAAACGATGCCGAAACGGACTTCATCCCCGCCTCCCGCCGCCGCGAAGGGCGACAAAAACGGCGCCGAAAAAGCCGCCGACAGGTGGCGCGAGACGGTTTTTCTGCCGCGCACTGATTTTCCGATGCGCGGCGGACTTCCTGAGAAGGAGCCGAAGATCCTCGCTTTCTGGAACGAGATTGATCTTTTCCGACTTCAGCGCGAGCAGTCGCGCGGACGCCCGAAGTATATTTTGCATGACGGCCCTCCGTATGCGAACGGCGAGTTGCATATCGGCACGGCGCTGAACAAGATTCTCAAGGACATCATCAACCGCTCGCGCCAGTCTCTCGGCGCCGACGCGAATTATGTTCCCGGCTGGGACTGCCACGGTCTTCCGATCGAGTGGAAGGTTGAGGAGGAGATCCGCGCCGCCGGCCGTTCCAAGGAGGACATTCCGCCTGTTGAGTTTCGCCGCCTCTGCCGCGCTTTCGCGGAGAAGTGGATTCACATTCAGCGCGAGGGCTTCCGGCGTTACGGCGTCATCGGCGACTGGGACGACCCGTATCTCACGATGACGGGCGCCGCCGAGGGACAGATTGTGCGCGAACTCGGCAAGTTCATCCGTGACGGCGGTTTGTATCGGGCGGCGCGTCCGGTGCTGTGGTCGGTGCCTGAGGCGACTGCGCTGGCGGACGCGGAGGTTGAGTACCGCGAGCATGTGTCGCCGAGCGTGTGGGTCGGCTATCGGGCGATGTCGGGCGCGCTTGCGGAGGCGGCCGCCGAGGTCGTCATCTGGACGACAACCCCCTGGACAATCCCCGGTTCCAGCGCGGTGGCGTTTCTGGCGGACGCCGAATATGTCCTTATTAATGACGGCGGGCGTCATTTTGTTGTCGCGGCGTCGTGCGCGGAGTCTTTCATCGCCGCCCGCGTCAAAAAAGGGGACAACAAAGGCGCCGGAAACGGGGACAATAAAGGCGCCGAAAAAAGCGGCGGGGGTGATGGTCTTGGAGACAATAAAGGCGCCGAAAATTTCGGCGGTGTTAAAGGTCTCAGTGACGGTGACGGTGACAATAACGGCGGCGCTGTTAATGGTCACAATGACGGCGGCAAAAAAGGCGGCGGGGGTGATGGTCGCAATGACAGTGACAGTGACAATGGCGGCGGCGAAAACATTAAGATTGTCAGACAGGTCAAGAGCGCGGAACTCGCCGGCTCCGTTCTCGCGCACCCGCTCCGCCGGCACGGCTACACGCGCGACATCCCCCTTCTCGCCGCCGATTTCGTGACTCTGGATCAGGGCAGCGGCTTCGTGCATGTCGCGCCCGCGCACGGCCCCGACGACCACGCCCTCTGCCTCCGCCACAACATCAAAGGACGCGACTGGCTTGACGCGCAAAGCATTTTTCACAAAGACGCCCCCCTGTTCGGCGGCGCGCGCGTCCTCAACGCCGACGGCTCCGACGGAGACGCCAACGCCCGCGTCGCCGCCGCCCTCGCCGGCGAGAACGCTCTCCTCGCCGGCGGACGCCTGCGTCACAGTTATCCGCATTCGTGGCGTTCGCGGGCGCCGTTGATTTTCCGCACGACTTCGCAGTGGTTTATTTCCATGTCGCGCAACGGACTGCGCGAGACCGCGCTTGAGGGCGTGGCGCGGACGCGATTTTTCCCGTCCGAGAGCCGCGAGCGACTTTCGGCGATGGTTTCCGAGCGTCCCGACTGGTGCATTTCGCGCCAGCGTTTGTGGGGAGTCCCGCTTCCATTGTTCACGCACCGCGAGAGCGGCGAGATTCTGCGCGACCCTGTCGTGACCGAGCGCATCGCCGTTGCTTTCGCCGACGCGAATTCCGACCTGTGGTTCACGGAGCCTCCCGAGCGCTGGCTTGCGCCCGAATACGACCCCGCCGAGTGGGAGCAGCAGTCCGACATTGTTGAGGTCTGGTTTGATTCGGGCGCGACGCATGGCTTTGTGCTGGAGGCGCGTCCCGAGTTGAAGTGGCCTGCCGACCTTTATCTGGAGGGCACGGATCAGCATCGCGGCTGGTTTCAGTCGTCGTTGCTGGTGTCGTGCGGGACGCGGGGTCGTCCGCCGTATGACGCGATTCTGACGCATGGTTTCGTGCTGGACGACGAGGGAATGAAGATGTCCAAGTCTCTCGGCAACGCGACCGACCCGAAGGATGTCATTAAGAACGACGGCGCCGACCTGCTGCGATTGTGGGTGGTGACGGCTGACACTTCGCGCGACTTGCGGATTGGTCCCGCGATTTTGAAGCAGGTGCGGGAGAACTATCGCCGTCTGCGGAATTCTCTTCGTTATCTTCTCGGCGGACTTGACGGCTTCACGGACGACGAGATTCTTCCGGTGAACGAGATGCCGTTGCTGGAGCGCTGGCTGTTGCACCGTCTTGCCGAGACGGATGACGCTTTGCGCGCGGCGGTGGCGGAGTATGACTATCACCGGGTGTTTGTTTTGCTGCATCATCTGGCGAACAGCGACCTGTCGTCGTTTTATTTTGATGTGCGGAAGGACTCTTTGTACTGCGACTCTGCCGACAGTGTACGCCGCCGCGCGGTGCGGACGGTGTTTGATCTGTCGTTTGACTTTTTGTGCGGGTGGCTTGCGCCGATACTGGCGTTTACCGCGGAGGAGGCGTGGCAGTCGCGGGGCAAGTCTCCGCGCTCGGTGCATTTGCGGGTTTTGGAGCCGCCGCCTTTGGAGTGGCGTGACGGGGAGCGGGCGGCGGCGTGCGAGCGTCTTCGTGTTTTGCGCGGACATATAACGAACGCGCTTGAGCGCGCGCGCGAGGGGGGAGTTTTGAATTCGTCGTTGGCGGCGCGTGTGGTTTTGGGGGGGGTGTCGCTGACGGATGACGAGCGGGAGGTCCTGACGGAATTGGCGATTGTGGCGGATGTTGAATGCGAGGGCGCCGCCGACAGCGACGGTGACGGTGACGGCGCCGAGGTTGTGGTGCGTATTGAGCCTGCGGAGGGCTTGCGTTGCGGACGCTGCTGGCGTGTCCGTCCTGAGGTTGGCGAGGGTGAAGACGCCCTCTGCTCACGCTGCGCTTCTGTCGTCGCCGTTAATTAAAAGGACAGACGAAGAACGGTCCTTGGCATTAGTGGGCGTTTGACTAAGACATTCACGATGCTGGCTCAAGCGAACTGTACCCACTAATGCCCGCAGGCGCTGCCTGCAAAAATTAATTTGACTATTAATGAACAGACGACAATAACGGTGTCAATTAAATCGGCGTAAGGCATTTGGCATTAGTGGGCGTTTGACTAAGACATTCACGATGCTGGCTCAAGCAAGCGATGCCAACTAATGGGTGCGGGCTAGCCCGCAAAAAAATTAAAAAATTAAATGGACTGTTTAAGGGGTCAATTAAATAAATTGTTTTTTTATTTCATTTTCTGGTCGGGGCGACCGGATTTGAACCGATGACCTTCTGCTCCCAAAGCAGACGCGCTGCCAGACTGCGCTACGCCCCGTTCTGATGGCGCGCCCGGGAGGACTCGAACCTCCGACCTGCTGCTTAGAAGGCAGCTGCTCTATCCGGCTGAGCTACGAGCGCATTGCGAAACATTACAGGCGCGGCCGTTAACAGTCAAAACGCCTGACGGTTATTCGCTCGCGTGGCGAAGCCATCCGAAAACAGAAGCGTCAATCACCAGCACGACAACAACAATCAATACCGACAGCAGAAGACAAACCATATTCATCAGAATCGCGGACGCGAAACGCGACAGAACACCCCGTCCCTTTCTCTTCGCCGACTCGCTCGCCACCGCGCCGACCAGCAGAAATCCGAGACAGAAAGCCAGAAACGCCAGACTGTAAATCGGCTCCCGCGACGAATACGGATCGCCCGAAGTCAGAACCACCGGAAGATACAGAAAGAAAAAACTGAGACAAAAACTCATGCACCCGAAAAAATACAGATACCGCTTCCGAAGCGGAGCGCCCCCCGTCTCCGAATTCTCCTCTTTCAAGGTATCAGGCGAAAACGATCGCCCTCCCGCAGTTGCAGCGCCGACACCAGTCCCGCCGAAACTTCCAGCACCATCATCACTTCTTCTCCGCTTGAGATCACCGTCTCGTCAAACGGAACCGCGCCCTCGTGAACTCCCACGATTCTGCCGCCGCCGTCAATGAAGAGCAGGTCCAGCGCGACCGCGGTGTTCGCCATCCATATTCCCACGATCTGCGGACGCGCCCACACCAGCAGCATTCCCGCGTCTTCGGACAATTCCTGGCGAAACATCAGGCCTGTCTGTCGCGCTTCGGGAGTCGCCGCGACTTCCAGCGTCAGTTCGTGCTGCTCGCCTTCTCTGTTTTCCAGGACGCCGCGCGCCTCGCCGAATAACGACTCCTGCCCCGCCGCTGTTGTTGTCGCGGCTGTCAGGAGCAGCAGCAGGAGTAAAAATCCTGTTTGTTTAGAAAACAAAAGGCTCGCCCTCGCCGCCGAGCACCGGCACGCCTTCGCCTGTCGGGCTCTGTCCTCTGTCCAGGAACTGCCGCAGTCGTTCGGCTTCCGCGACGGGATCCACGAGCGGGTCGCCGGTGCTTTGCCAGAAGAGGATTCGTTCGCCCAGTGTCGGAGAGTCGTCCGCGCGGTCGGCTGCCAGCACTGCGCGGATGTCGCTGTTGCTGTTGTCGTTGACGCCGGCGCCCTGGAGAACGAAGCGTTCAATAGCGCTTAAGTTGTCGTTGTCCGGCGCTGTTTCTGTTTCCGACGACGACTCCGGCACCGCCGCCGTTGTTGTTGTTGTCGTCGTTGTCGTCACCGTCGCTGTTTCCGTCACCGTCGCCGTTTCGGCCGCCGCGCCGTTCTCAAGGAGGACGCGTCCTGCCTCGGCGACTGCGGACGAACTTTGTGTCAGTGTCGCGTCTTCGCCGACGGGTTCGGGGAGCGAGGTGTCGGCGACTGACACGATATCGGACGGCACTTCCAGCGGACGATTCTGGATCACGGCGAATTCGTCGGGTGCTTCGCGCACGCCGACGCCGTATTCGCGCGCGGTTTCGCGGACATTCGAGCATCCCGCGAGGGCCGCGAGGATCGCGACGGCGACGGTCGCGTGGAGTTTCCGCGATGAATCGTTCATTGCCATAGTCTGCGAAGTATAACCCAATCAGACGCCCGATGCACCCTCCCCTGTTGCCTATTAATAGAGACACCGCCGCGCCGCCTTTGGCATTAATTAGGAGACAGACGAAGAACAGCCTCTGGCATTAGTGGGCGAGAATTTCAGACTCTTAAAGTAGCCGCTCAAGCGAGCGATGCCAGCAGATGGGTGCGGGCTAGCCCGCAAAAAAATTAAA
>JALCBB010000072.1 GCA_028066985.1 Alphaproteobacteria bacterium | reverse complement strand
CGAGCGATGCCAACTAATGCCCGCAGGCGCTGCCTGCAAAAAAAATTAAATTAAAGATTAATTGGACTATTTAAGGGGTCAAATTAAATAAATTCTTCTCTTATTAACATAGACATTTAATGGGGTCATTAAATAAATTGTTTTCTTATTATTTTTTAATTTTTTTGCGGGCTAGCCCGCACCCATCTGCCGGCATCGCTCGCTTGAGCCAACATTGTTAATGTCTAAATCTAACTCCCACTAATGCCAAGGGTGGGTCGTCGTTGTCTCTTGTTGACAAAAAAAGGGGGAGCCGCGAAGGCTCCCCCGAAAAGTCCGTCAGAAACAGACTACACATCAAACCACCAGTCCTGAAACTGATGGTAAAAAGTCGGATGCACCTCGGTGCCGCGCAGATTGTCACGCGAAATGTTAAACACCGAACGCCACAACGGCTGCGCGATAATCGCGTCATCCTGCAGAATCTTCTGCACAACCTCCATCTGCCGGCGCCGCTCCTCAACATCCAGAATGCCGCCCGCAATGTCCAGCTGACGGTCAAACTCCGGATTCGCATACGCCGACTCGTTCCACGGCACACCCGAACGATACCCCAGATTCAACACCATCACACCCAGAGGACGATGCGCCCACTGCGTGAAACCAAGCGGCGTCGAATCCCAGACATCCCAGTAGGTCGCGCCCGGCATCACATTGAGCTCCAGATTGATCCCCGCCGGCGCCAGCTGCTGCTGCATCGCCGCGCAGGCGTTGCGATGCCAGTCGTCAGCCGCGCCGAGATCAATCTTGAGACTGACAGGCGCCGTCAGTCCCGACTCCGCCAGCAGCGCCTTCGCGCGCTCCACATCGCGCTTCCGCTTCGGCAGCGCGAAATACTCGGGATGAATCGGCGACACATGATGATTCTCGCCCACAACACCGCGATCACGATAGGCAAGCCTCAGAATCGCCTCGTGATCCAGAGCCGCGCTGAACGCCTGGCGCAGTTTCCTGTTGTCCAGCGGCGCCTCCGTCTGGCGGAAACGGCAGACTCCCGTCTGCGCGGTCGGCGTCTCATTAATGACGGCGCCCGGCAGACGCTCGGCGACATCAAGCGAATTGATCGCCACCTCGTAAAGATGATCCACCTCGCCCGCCGCGAACGCGCTGATCGGCGCCTGCGGATCGTCGCCGTAGTCGCGGTAGACAACGCCGTCAATGTACGGCTCGCGTCCCCAGTAGCCGTGACCGTCGGAGCGGCGGCGCACCTCGCAATGCTCGCCGACAACAAGATCAACAAGCGTGAAAGGTCCCGTGCCGACCGGATTCATGGAGAAATCGCCGCCCTCGTCCGAAAACCGCCGATGCACGATGGCGGCGGGGTAGTTGTAGAAGTTTTCGGGAATCTGCAGCACCGGACTGTCAAGCGTCATGCGCACGCTGTGGCTGCCGGTTTTCTCCACATTGCCCGGCTTGAGGGCGGAGAAGAGTCCGAGATTTGAAGAGCCGGTGTCGGGATCAACCCAGCGCTCCAGATTGAAGGCGAGGTCGTCGGCGTTGAAGTCGTCGCCGTTGGACCACTTGACGCCGCGGCGCAGATTGATGGTCCAGGTTTTGAGGTCTTCGCTCGCCTCCCACGACTCGGCGAGGTAGGGAGTGGTGATGTTGTTGACATCGGTGCGCGAGATGTATTCCACGATGCCGCGTCCCTGGTTGGCGCGCTCGGTCCAGTCGTAGATGGCGGGGTCGTCCATGCGCTGGACGCGCATCGCCGAGCGCACGGTGCCGCCGCGCTTCGGCGTCTGCGCCGCCGCCCGCCGCGGACGGATCTCCTCGCCGAGAATGTCCGACGCCATCGCGTAAGCCGCGCCCGCCGAGACGCCGAGCAGGGTGACGGTTCTGAGGAAGTCGCGCCGTCCGACCTTGCCGGCGCGGAGATCGTCGGCGATTTCGGGGACATACGAGTGGAACTTCCTGCCGGTCGCGGGGTCGCGGTCGTATCTTTTTGACATTGGCTTGCTGTCCTCCAGCGTGGGGAAGGCGTTTCGTCGGCGCCTTCTGAAGAGACCGCCGGACAAGTGACGGCCTGAAGTCCGGCTTCTGTCCGGCGCGCTGACGGGCGTCGGACGGAGGCGGACAACTGATACTATATCAACGGCGCGTTTTCTGACGGCTCCGCGGACGACTTTAAAAAGTTTCGCGGCGACATCGGAGACGGCGGCGGTCGCGGCAGCGCGAGAGGATTGCCTGTCCGTCTTTGATGTCGGCTCCGAGGCGGGCTTGACTCCGGGGCTGTATTGACGGCGCCTGAATTTCCGTAATTTAGGAGACAGGCGAAGCGCGGCATTTGGCATTAGTGGGCGTCTGACTAAGACATTCACGGTGTTGGCTCAAGCGAGCGATGCCAGCAGATGGGTGCGGGCTAGCCCGCAAAAAAAATTAAATTAAAGATTAAATGGACTGTTTAAGGGGTCAATTAAATCAGCGTTCAGCATTTGGCATTAGTGGGCGTTTGACTAAGACATTCACGATGTCGGCTCAAGCGAACCGAACCCACAGATGGCTGGCGGCACTGCCGCTAAAAAAAATTAAAAAATTAATTGGACTATTTAGGGGGGTCAATTAAATAAATTAATTTCTTTTTAATTTAATTTTTCTGCGGGCAGCGCCCGCAGGCATCAGTGGGTATCGCTCGCTTGAGCGGCTGTCGTGGGCTAGTCCAAGGTCAGCGCCCCACGAGCCTTAGAGGACCCCTTTCGGAGAATTTCATCGAATGACATCGCCTCGCCGTACTTCTGTTTTTTCTTCTCCTCCCTCACCAGCCGCCATATTGTCTCATCGGCAAATTTAACCGGGCAGCCCAGTTCCCGCGCCACTCCCTGGAACTTGGCTTCCACGGTCTCATAACCCTCCCACTTGACATGCCTCACGTCATAGTAGTCATACAGACCAGAGACATCGTATGTGCCAGGACACACCACCCCCGCCGCTTCCAGGTAGTCATTGACATGCACGTCCAGGAGCGCAAAGTGCGGATAGTATCCGACTTTACGGAGAAACATACTGGCATTTTTTGTGCCAAGCCCGACTATCGCATAGTCGTAAGTCAGATACAGTCTGGCCTGCCGAGCCGATGCATCGGGCTGCTCTGTTCCTGATTCCAAAGCATAGCCTTCCAGAATCCGCTTGAACGACAAGCCACGATCCTTCATGGCAAGCGCAGTGCGGAATAGCCGGCTAATGTCCTTGGAACTTATGAAATCAAGGAGAACATTTTCGTAGCCCTCCCTGTCATCCTCAATCTTTTGATGAATGCCTTGAAGATGTTTTTCGATGAGATTGGTCGACTCGTCGACACGATCAAAGTTTCGCCGACTGCTGAACGCACAACGGCAATAGTGATACCAAAAACGCTCCTCGGGCATCTCCTCACGCCAGTCATCGGGAGGCTCTGTATCACCAGTTTCGGTATACAAGGACCGAACTTGTCGATTGATAGACTCGACAGCCTTCGCGCTCAGCTTGCTCGTTCCCTTCGGCTTACCATCGTTTTCATACTGTCCCATCACAAACCTCCTAAAGTTGGCGCCGTTAAAGTGACCACTTAAACAAACTACACATCCAGTCTCTCAATTGTCAAATTTTTTAATTTTTTTTGCGGGCGGCGCCCGCAGGCGTCAGTTGGCATCGCTCGCTTGAGCCAGCATCGTGAATATCTAAGTTAAACTCCCACTGATGCCAGAAGCCGCACTTCGGGAGGGCGGGGGCAAGCCCATGGCATTAGTTAGAACCGATCTTGGAATCTTGAAACAGCGGCTCGAGCGAGCGATACCCGCTTCACCTGCGGATGCTATTAATGATTTTTGGCTGAAGGCGGCCTCGCCGTCGGTTTGACGGGGCTAACTCCTACAGCCCCCCTTTGCGTCCCAGCGATCGGGGAGGGGATTGCGGCGTTGCGTCTGGTGTTGTATAAGGGAGGGCGCGATGTTCGAGATTATTCTGATTGGCGTGGCAATCACTCTGCTGGCTTGGCTGCTGGACCGCTGGCTGTCGGCGACAGGAGGTATTGTCTCTCGTCCGGAAAAAAGAAAAAGGACAACCCGTGAAGCATTCGGAGCAATTGATTCGTTCTCTCCGACACATGTCTTCTGCAGTGATTGTTCCGCAACTGGCGTGGCAATTGACAAGTCGCGCAACAAAATCGCCTTCAGCGATCACCTTCGGAATATAACCGTTTGCAACTTTAAACACTTGAACTCCGTGGATACGGATGTTTCCGGCTCTACCCGGAAAGTCTCAAAAATCTCAATTCGTGTCGGAGTCATCGACATCGACACGCCCCATCATGAAGTCATATTTTATGACTCTGAGGTTGTTAAAAAAGAGCGTGCCTTTTTGACTGGAGAGCAACTGAGAAAGAAGGTGGAAGCATGTGCGGCACAGGCCGACGAGTGGGCGCACAGAATCAACGCGATTCTTTGCATGGAGTAGACGAGCGAGTCGACAAAGCGGTGTCCGCGGGCGATAGCGGGCATCGCTTGCTTGAGCGACTATCGTGAATGTCTTAGTCAAACTCCCACTAATGCCAGAGGTTGCTCTTCGCTGTTCCTTAAGGGCGGGAAACGCGGCGCCGTCAATGCGTCCCGTGAAACAAATCACGGGCAGCACCCCCCGAAATCGCGGCTCACTCCTTAATGCCGAGATTGCCGAAACGGCGCGAAAACTTCTCCATCTGTCCGCCGCGGCTGATCACCTTGTTCTGACCCGTCCACGCCGGATGCGTCTTCGCGTCAATGTCAAGACGCAACACATCGCCCGCCGCGCCATAGGTAGAGCGCATGCGCAGCTCGGTGCCGTCCGTCTGAACAACAACGATCTCGTGATAGTCAGGATGGATGTCTCGCTTCATCTCAACTCCACCATAGACCAGATAAAACACAATGGCAAGCCCCGAAAACACAATCTGTCGTATAGTCTGAACACCGCCCATGACCCCCCCCGCAGCCCCCGCGCCCCGCCGCGTCCGCAAAAACAAGGACGAACCCTCCGCCGTCGCCTGGCTGTGGCGCCAGACCCGCCGCCGTCGCCGCCGCCTCGCGGTCTGCGTCCTGCCGCTGCTGCTCTCGAGCGTCCTCGTGCTGCTGCTCGGCTGGGGACTGCGCCAGGCCGTCGACTCCGGCCTCGCCGCCGCCGAACCCGCCGCCCTCAACCTGTGGACAGCCCTGCTCCTGCTGATCGTGGCGATGGTCGCGGCGCTCGCCTGGGCGCGCCTCTTCCTGACCGCGCGCCTCGCCGAGGAAATCGTGCGCGAACTGCGCCTGCGCCTCCTCGGCGGACTCCTGCGCGCCGACCCGCGGCGCTTCACGAGTCTGCGGCGCGAGGGCGCGGTCGCGTCGGCGCTGGCGGACTCGACCCTTCTCCAGAGCGGACTGATCACATTTTTTCCGATGGCTCTGCGTCATCTGATTCTCCTGCTCGGCGGACTTCTCCTCGGACTCCTCACCGAGCCGCGTCTGGCGCTGGTCTTTCTGTTTTTTCTGTCGCCCGTGGTGCTGGCGGTGGCGTTTCTCGGACGCCGCGTGCGCGGATATTCGCGCCGCGCGCAGAGCCGTCTCGGCGAGGTCGCCGGACTCGCCGAGGAGGCGGTCGCGGGCATCGAGACCGTCCAGGCCTTCGGCGGCGAGGACGAGTTCGCCCGCCGTTTCGGCGCGGCGCTGGATTCGGCGCATGTCGTGTCGCTGCTGCGGGTGCGGTGGCGCGCGCATCTGACGAGCGTGGCGATCGGACTGAGCAGCGGCGTGGCGGTGCTGATTTTCTGGCTGGGCGCGCGTGATGTGCTGGCGGGGGGTTTGTCGCCGGGTGCGTTGTCGGCGTTTGTGTTTTACGCGGTGGTGGTGGCGGGGGCGGCGGGCGCGCTGGGCGAGGTGTCGGGGGAGGTGCAGCGGATTCTGGGCGCGGCGGAGCGTCTCGGCGAACTGGAACGGATGACGGGAACAGCGGCGGAGACGGCGACGACAACGACGGCGGCGGAATTAAAAAAGACGACGACAACGGCGGCGGCAAAAACTTCGGCGACGACGGCGATGGAATTAAAGACGACGACAACGGCGGCGGCAAAAACTTCGGCGACGACGGCGATGGAATTAAAGACGACGACAACGGCGGCGGCAAAAACATCGGTGGAGACAGCGACGGCGACGGCGACAACGACGGCGGCGGGGGTGTCGTTGAGTTTTCGGGATGTGCATTACTCCTATCCTGAGGGGGAAGCGGAGGGGAAGAGAGAAAGGGCGGCGGCGTTGTCGGGGGTTTCGTTTGAGGCGGCGGCGGGAGAACTGGTGGCGCTGGTCGGCGAGGTGGGTTCGGGGAAGTCGACGATTTTCCGTCTGCTGCTCGGAATGGACGCGCCGAATTCGGGCGCGATAGAAGCGGACGGCGTTCCGCTGTCGCGGCTGTCTGCGGGCGGGTTGCGCGGCTGTACGGGACTGGTGGAGCAGCGTCCGTGGCTGTTTACGGGGAGTTTGCGCGAGAATCTGCTGCTGGGCGGGGCGTCCGTGCCGGACGCGGACCTGCTTGCTCTGCTGGACGAGGCGGGGGCGGGCGACCTGGTGTCTCGTCTGGGTCGCGGAGTCGCGGCGCGCGCGCTGGACGCGATTCTGGAGGGCGGCGGCGCCGGACTTTCGGGCGGCGAGCGACAATTGGTGGCGATTGTGCGGGCTTTGGCGCGGTCTCCGCGTTTGCTGCTGCTGGACGAGGCGAGCGCGTCGCTGGACGCCTTGCGCGAGGAGCGTCTGCTGTCTGTGCTGGCTCGTCTGCGCGGACGGGTGACGGTGCTGGTGACGGCGCATCGTTTATCCACGGCGCGTGTTGCGGATCGTGTTGTGGTGCTGTCCGGCGGACGCGTGACGGAGTCCGGCCCGCATGATGCTCTGGTGAGTTCGGGCGGTCTGTATGCTGGTTTTGTTATGATTCAGGATTTAGGCTCTTCCCGCGTCAATTAAGTCGGCGTTCGGCCTCTGGCATTAGTGGGCGATTGACTAAGACATTCACGATGCCGGCTCAAGCGAGCGATGCCCACTGATGCCTGCAGGCGCTGCCTGCAAAAAAATAAATTAAAGATTAATTGGACTGTTTAAGGGGTCAAATTAAATAAATTCTTCTCTTATTAACATAGACAATTAATGGTGTCATTAAATAAAATGTTTTCTTATTATTTTTTAATTTTTTTTTGCGGGCTAGCCCGCACCCATTAGTTGGCATCGCTCGCTTGAGCCGGCATCGTGAATGTCTAAGTCAAACTCCCACTAATGCCGGAGGCTGTGCCTCGTTGTCTCTTTTAATATGAAGCCGCCGGAGGCCGGAAATATCGCTATCCGGCGCGCGACTCCTCCGCGAAACTACGCAGAACATTGCCGACATTCAGACCCAGCGCCTCCAGATCATAACCCCCCTCCAGCAAAAATAAAGTCGGCAGACCCAGACGCGCCAGCATCCGTCCGACCTCGAGATAATTCTCGCTCCGCAACTCAAAAAACGAAGTCGGGTCATTGTGAAATGTGTCCACGCCCAGAGACACCACCAGCGCGCCGGGGGCGTACTCCCCGATCACACGGCACGCCTCGCGCAGTCCGTCGCGCCACGAATTCCAGCCCGTCCCGGGCGGATACGGAAAATTCAGATTAAAACCCTCGCCGTCTCCGCGCCCCGTCTCGTCCGCGTACCCCAGAAAATTCGGAAAGGTCTCCTCCGGATCCCCGTGCAGCGACACATAATACACATCGCCGCGCTCGTAAAAAATCTGCTGCGTGCCGTTGCCATGATGAAAATCAATGTCCAGGATCGCCGCCCGCTCGACGCCCGTCGCGCGCAGCGCGTCCGCCGCCACCGCCGCGTTGTTCAGAAAACAATACCCGCCGAACTGATCGCGCGCCGCATGATGTCCGGGCGGACGACACAGCCCGAACGCCGAACGCGCGCCGCCCTCCAGCGCCCGCACGCCGCTCAAAGCCGCCTGCGCCGACCAGTACGCCGCCTTCCAGGAGCCCGAAGTGATGCGCGTCTCGCCGGCGAGCGCGTAGTAGCCGGCGCGTCCGTCGGGGTCGCGCGGGGCGGCCATGCGTCCGGGCATGGAGCGCGACTGCCATATCGTCGGCTGCACATCGCCCTCGCGTCCGGACGCGCGCCACTCGTCCCAGATTGTCTTCAGAAATTCCACATAGTCGGCGGAGTGGACGCGCAATATCGCCTCCTCGCCGAAGTCATCGGCGACGCGCGCCGCGCCGAGGCCGAGTCCGCGCACCGCCTCCAGCACCAGATCCGCGCGCGCGGGAGAATCAAACGGCGTCACCTCCAGCCCCCCGAACATTTCGCCGGCGGGCGCGTGAAGCCCCTGATGCTCCGAGTAAAATGTCTCCATCGGCGACGGTCTCCTTTCTTGCGACTCTATTATAGACGCGAACGGTCCGGCGCGCAAGCGGCGAACGATCCGGCGCGCAAGCGGCGAATAGTCCGGCGCGCAAGCGGCGAACGGCGACGGCTTATGTCCGTGTGAATCCGCCGTTTGCGTTAATGTCGCCGCTCTGCTACAACAAATGTCACGCGGAAGGCTCGCGTCTTCGTTTTGCAACCATCATCTGGGGAGGGTTGTCCCATGCGAAAATTTTCGATCTTAGTTCTGGCGCTCGCGCTGGCGGCGTCGTGGCACGGCATGAGCGGAGCGGCGAACGCCGCCGGACGGCTGGCGGTGTACAACTGGCCCGACTACATGCCGCAGGAGCTCCTGGACAAATTCGCGGCGGAGCATGATGTTGAAGTGACGCTTGACTCTTACGAGTCGAACGAGGTGCTGCTCGCGCGTCTGCAGTCCGGCGTGACGGGTTACGATGTGGCGCTTCCCTCCGACTACATGGTGCGGATCCTGATTGAGGAGGGGCTTCTGCAGCGTGTCCGTCCGGATCAGATGTCCAATTTTTCCAATGTGTCGCCGCAGTGGGCGGATGTGTATTTTGATCCCGGCCGCGAGTATTCGGTTCCGTATCTGCGCGGCACGACGAGTTTCTCGGTTGACACGGCGGAGTATGACGGCGACATCGACACGCTGGCGATTCTGTTCGCCCCGCCTCCCGAACTTCGCGGACGCATCAACATGCTCGAGGAGGTGAGGGAGGTGATGAACGCGGGATTGCGTTATCTCGGTTATCCGCGCTGCAATTCCGACCGGGAGCAGTTGCGCGAGTTGAACGATCTGCTTGTGTCCGCGAAGGAGCACTGGCTTTCCATCAGCGCGGACGGCCCCAAGGAGGCTCTGGTTTCGGGTGATGCGGCTGTGTCGCAGATATGGAACGGGTATGCGGCGCGGGCGCGCGCGGAGCGTCCGACTTTGAAGTACGCGTATCCGCGCGAGGGTTACACGCTGTGGATGGACAACCTTGTGGTTCCTGTGGGCGCGCCGAATCTGGAGAACGCGAAGTTGTTTCTGAATTTCATGATGGCGCCTGAGAACATCGCGGTGGCGGCGAATTTCGCGCGTTATCATTCGGGTTTGAGCGGTGTGGAGCCGTATCTGGATCCGGAGTTGCTGTCGTCGCATGAGTTGAATCCGCCCGCGGAGGCTGCGGACAACGGGGAGTTTGCGCGGCCGTGTTCGCAGGAGGTGACTCGTCTGTATGATCGGATCTGGACGAATTTGCTTCAGTAGTTTGACGACGGAGTCGGCGCTGATTCAGTGGTTTCATTGACAGCGCCGACTCTGCGACGATGACGGCGAGCGGCCTTCGGCATCAGTGGGAGTTTGACTAAGACATTCACGATGCCGGCTCAAGCGAGCGATGCCAACTAATGGGTGCGGGCTAGCCCGCAAAAAAAATTAAAAAAATAATTTGACCATTTAAGGGGTCAATTAAATAAATTGTTTTCTTATTATTAATTGA
>JALCBB010000071.1 GCA_028066985.1 Alphaproteobacteria bacterium | reverse complement strand
GGTGCGGGCTAGCCCGCAAAAAAAATAAAAAATAATTTTGACCATTTAAGGTGTCTAATTAAATTAATAAACAATTAATGTGTTAAAAGGAGATCTGTCCTGCTGCTAGTCTGACAATTAATGGGATCAATTAAAAAATTAATTGTCCTCCAATTTGTCGGCGCCTTCCAGCGCGCGGCGCATCTGACGCTGACGCGTCTCCATTAAATTTCTCAGTTTGTTGCCGGCGGCGGTGAAACTGTTGTGAATTGACTCCAGTTCGGAATCAAATTTCTCAAACTCGCGGCGGACACCCGCCAGCGTGTCCTTCACGCGCTGCGCGTTCTCTTCAATCGCCACCAATTGATAGCCCGACCGGATTGTCCAGAGTATCGCCTCGACATTAACAGGACCGCACAGCACGACCCGCTCTTTTCGCAGGTCGTTCATCAGTTCGGAGTTCTGCGCGAGTTCCGCGAACAATCCCTCGGTCGGGACATACATCAGCGCGAAGTCGGTCGTGCGCGGCGGCGCGATATACTTCTTGTTGACGCTTTTCGCCGCTTTCATCACTTCCTGCTCGAGCGATTTGCGGGCGTCTTTCTCGTCGTTCACGCTGTTCGCTTCAACGACTCGCTGATAGTGCGTCAAGGGAAACTTCACATCAATCGGAAGCAGAACTTTCTCGTCGCCTCCATGTTCACGCGGCAGACGGACGGCGAAGTCAACGCCGCCTCTTTCACTTCCTTCCTTGACGGAAACCTGCTCTTCGTAGCGTCCGGGCAGAATGTCTTTAAGAATGTGTTCCAGCTGAACTTCCGCCCAGATGCCGCGCGTCTTGACGCCGCTCAGCACGCGCTCGAGACTGTCGACTCCGCCCGCCAGCGTTTCTATTTTGCCGAGGCCGACATTCACGCCGTCCATCTGCGCGCGAATTTGTTTGAGAGAAGCGTCAATCTCTCCCTCGTAGCGGAGCGTCTCTTCGCTCTTGCCGTCGTCGCGCAGCGCCCGCAGCACGAACACCGCCAGAACCAGATTCACAGCCAGCACAATCAGAAACAAAATCACCACAAGCGCCGTCATCGTCTGCTCTCCTCGTTTGAAAAATCCGCGCGAAAGCCTATAATAACAGAAAACAACCGCGGGAGAAATCACAATGAAACCAGCGACCATCGCCATCGCCGCCGCGCTCGTCCTCGCGCCCGCCGCCGCCCTCGCCGACGGACACGACAAACGCTTCTACATCGGCGCCGACTACTCCAACATCCGCGTCGGACTTGACTCCGCCGAACTCAAAGCCGCCCTTGACGCTTCGTACAACGGCGGCGGCATCCGCTTCGGCAAGCGCATCAGCGATCGCTTTTCGGCGGAGGCGGGCTACTTCCGCGCCACCGGCGGCGGGCAGACCTTGACCGCGCCGGCGGACGCTCCGATTCAGTTGAGCATTCTTGACCAGAAACTCACCATTCCGGCGAACGCGACGGCGCGGATTCAGGAGGAGAAGGTCACGGCTTTCGCGCTTGACGGCTTCGCGCATTTTCCGCTCGGCGACGGACGCCTTGAGGGTCTCGCGGGCGCGGGTGTCGCGTACGGCGATTATGAGATTATCGCGATTGAGACGACGAACAACACGCGGCTGAGCGTGAGCGAGAGCGCGCCGATTCTGCGTTTTGCTTTGGGGGCGGAGTATCGGATTAATGATCGTGCGGGTGTGCGCGCGCTTGTCCGTTACTACCCGACTTTTAACCAGATCAGCGGAGTCAGCGACCTGCGCGAACTTTCCGTCGGCTTTAACATCTCCTTTTAAAGACAGACGACGAACAGCCTCTGGCATTAGTGAGAGTTAACTTTAGACTCTTAATGTGTCCGCTCAAGCGAGCGATGCCGGCTAACGGGTGCGGGCTAGCCCGCAAAAAAAATTAAAATTAAATAGACAATTAATGGTGTCAATTAAATCGGCGTTCAGCCTCTGGCATTAGTGGGAGTTATATTTAGACATTAACAATGCCGGCTCAAGCAAGCAGCACCAACTAATGGGTGCGGGCTAGCCCGCAAAAAAAATAAAATTAAAAATAGACAATTAATGGTGTCAATTAAATAAATTTGTTTTCCATTAATTGCCGGTAGACAATTAATGGTGTCCACAACTTTAGGTTGTGTTCGTTAACTCCGCATACGCGCGCCCGACGGGTCAACAGGAGGCTCCGTCAACAACTTCGCCCCGCGCGGCTCCCCCAACAACTCAATCATCCACTCCCCGGCGCCCTCAGCCTCCGCCTCCAGCGCCTCGCTCAGCACATACCCCAGCGCCAGAGACTTATCAACAGTATGACCCCGGTCGCCCGATGTCACAAAACCCGCATACACACCGTCACGCATGATCGGCTCGTTGCCGATAGCATCCGTATCGTCGCTCGCCACCTCAAACAGCCGCAGACTCTGCCGCGCCCCGCGCTCCTCCTCGCGCATGAACGCGTCGCGGCCGATAAAATCATTCCGCTTGCGCGACACAAACCGCCCCAGCCCGGCCTCCAATGCCGTCTGCGCCGGCGTATACTCCCGCATCCACGAGCCGAACCCCTTCTCCAGGCGCAGACTCAGAATCGCGCGCACCCCGACAAGCCGCGCGTCATACTCGTCCTGCCCGCGCAGCGCCGCCATCAGCCGCGGCATCTCCGCCGTCGCCACATAGACCTCGTAGCCGAGTTCGCCCGTGAACGACAGCCGCAGCACCCGCGCCGCGATCCCCGCGACCTCCGTATGCGCGCACGAGAAAAACGGAAACGCCTCGTTGCTCAGATCATGCGGCGTCAATGTCTGCAGCAGGTCGCGCGCGCGCGGCCCCGACACCAGAAAGCCGGAAACCTCGTCGCCGAGCGGCGCATACTCAAGCCCGGTCGGCGGAAGATGCTCCAGAAACCAGCGCCGGTGATAGTCCTGCGACGCGCGCGACCCGACCATGAAAAACTCCTCCTCGCCGAGCCGCGCGATGGTGAAGTCTCCTATCAAACGCCCGCGCGGCGACAGCATCGGCGTCAGGGCGACGCGTCCGACCGCCGGAATCCGTCCGGCGAGCAGCCGCGACAGGGTGTTCGCCGCCTCCGCGCCGCGCCATAAGTGCTTGCCGTAGATCGCGATTTCGCTCAAGCCCAGATGCGTCCGCACGGCGCGCGCCTCGGCGGCGATGTAGGGGTGCGCGTCCGAGTGATAGAAACTCGGCTCTTCATGCGCCTTCTCGGGCGACCCCGCGAACCAGGTCGGACACTCAAGCCCGAAGACCTGCGTGAAGACCGCGCCCGCCGCCTTGAATTCCTCATGCACCGGCTGCACCTTCAGCGGACGCCCCGCCATGAGTTCCTCGTTGGGGTATGTGATCTGAAAGCGCCGCCCGTAGTTTTCCTTGACCTTTTCGGTCGTGAATGCCTGTGTCGCCCAGTCGCCGTAACGGGAGACATCCATGGCGAGGGTGTTGGTGTCGGGCTCGCCGTCAATGATCCACTGCGCGACGCTGAGTCCGACGCCGCCGCCCTGACTGAAGGCGGCCATGACTCCGCAGGCGGCGAAGTAGTTGCGTATGCCCGGCACGGGTCCGATGAGCGGGTTGCCGTCGCCGGCGAAGGCGAAGGGTCCGTTGACGACGCGCTTGATTCCGGCGTCGCGGAGGCACGGATAGCGCCGATACGCGGCTTCCAGGCGCTCGGCGATGCGCGGCAGGTTGTCGGGGAGGAGTTCGGGCCCGAAGTCGTCGGGGGTTTCGCGCGGCTGCCACGGGACGCAGTTGGTCTCGTAGGTGCCGAGGAGCAGTCCCTTGCCTTCCTGTCGCATGTAGGACTCGCCTTCAAAGTCCACGACATGCGTGACCTCGCGTTCCAGCGCGGCGACTTCGGGGATGTCTTCGGTGACGAAGTAGTGGTGTTCCATGGGCTGGATGGGCATGAAGTGATTTTCGCTGACGAGTCTGGCGACTTCGCGTCCCCAGAGTCCGCCGGCGTTGACGATGATCTCGGCTTTGACATTGCCCCTGGGCGTGACGACCGTCCAGGCGCCGTCGCTCTGCTGGACGAGTTCGCGCGCGGGCGTATGCGTGAAGACTTCGGCGCCGTGGACGCGCGCGGCTTTCGCGTATGCGTGGGTGGCCTGGGAGGGGTCCAGGTATCCGTCGAGGGGGTCGAAGGTTGCGAAGAGGGCGTCGTCGAGGTTGATGATGGGGGTGAGGTTTTTGACTTCGTCCAGTGTGAGCGCGTGGAGTTCGATGCCGAGGGTTTTGGCGACCGAGAGGGTGGATTTGAGGTAGTCGCGTCTTGCGGGCGATGAGGCGAGGTTGATGCCTCCGACGCGGTGGATGCCGATGGGCTGTCCGGAGGTTTCTTCGAGTTCTTTGTAGAGTTTGATGGTGTAAGCCTGGAGGGCGGCGATGTAGGGGTCTGCGTTGATGGTGTGGAATCCGCCGGCGGCGTGCCATGAGGAGCCAGCGGTGAGCTCGGTTTTTTCGAGGAGGGCGACATTTTTCTTGCCGAGTTTGGCGAGGTGGAAGAGGATGCTGCATCCGACGGCGCCTCCGCCGATGACGATGACTTCGTAGTGAGATTTCATAGTGCTGCTCATGGTTGTTGTCCTGTTCTGGCGTCGTTGTTGTCGTTGGTTCGTGTCGTTGCTGACGGTGACGGTGACGGTGCCGGCGATGATTCAGTGGCTTTGTTGACGGCGCCGTCGTTGTTGTCGTTGTTGTCGTTGTCGTTGTTGTCGTTGTCTTCGGTTCGTGTCGTTGCTGACGGTGACAGTGACGGTGCCGGCGATGATTCAGTGGCTTTGTTGACGGCGCCGTCGTTGTCGTCGTTGTTGTCCTTGGAGACGGCGGCGGTGTCGTTGTTGTTGTTGTTGGAGACGGCGGCGGTGTTGCTGTTGGCGGCGGAGACGGCGACGGTTTCAGTGTGGCGATTTTGCGCCTTCACAGCGCTTAAAATCAAGCCCCTTTTTTCACGGAATTGAAAGCCGTCCGGCTGCGCCGCCCCCGCCTACTGCGCCTGATCCCAGCCCGCGGGCATGTGGAATTCGCCCGCGGCGTCCTCCAGATCGCGCGCGAACAAAGAACGCCGGAGAACATTCGGGCGAATCGGACGGATAAACGACGCCCGCCGAAACAACTCCATTCGGTCCTTATACGGCCCCGGGCTGAAAACTCCGACCTTCTTGCCCACACCCTCCTGCACCAGACGAACAGCCTCGACAAAATCATTGTCCCTGGACACCACCACAGCCGCGTCAAAAAGATTCTCATGAGCGTCATGCAGCAGATGCACCGCCAGATTCACATCCGAAGCCTTCTCTTTCAGAAAAGGCTCCCTTCCGGGACCAATTTCCTCCGTCTGAAAATAGCCGAGTATGACCTCGCACTTGTCCAGAGTGTTCAGGGCGCGCAGGTAGGCGCGCTGGTTGTCCGGCTTGTGGCGCGCGATGTTCGGAATGCCTTCAAGAGAAGAAATGAAATACTTGATCCAGACAATTTCATACTCCTCCTTCAACAGATCCCGGCAAAGAGCCTCGCAGTTCAGCCAGCGATACGGCGTGTCCTTCAGACAGCCGTAGTACAGGTTGAGTCCGTCGATATAGATGCGAGCCTTCATAGCAGCAAAAACCTGTGTGGAGGAGCCGTTAAATAGCAAGGGCCGCCCGAGGGCGACCCCGCACCCGGTTGATAAACAACCGAGTATGATAGGGCCATAGTACCAGCCGCTCCGAAGGGTGTCAAGGGGTAATTATATGATTTAACTGTCTGAAAAACAACGAAAATTTATAATTTTTTCCGCATCGGCCCCGGAACGCGGCGCCTTCAAGGCGAATCTCGGCCGCCGCCGCGGCGCCTTTAAAAGCGCGGGCCGCCACGAGGACGGCCCTGCACCCGGCCGCCAAAGCGCCGGGGGCGGGTATAAGGCGAATGTAGACCTCCGGAAGGTTCATGTCAACCCCGAAAAACCTCCCCGAAGCGCGGCGCCCTCAAACAGGCGGAGACCATGAACACGACCGCTCATGTCCTCCGCCTTTTGTAACACTTCCCGTTCAGGCATTCCGCTGCCATTCCCATCCGCTCTTCCCTCGCGCGGTCTCCCTGCCAGTCGTTCCAGCCGTCCGGCATGGCGATGAACTTTTCGCCGTCCCGCACGCGCGCGGGAAACTGCGAAGCCTCGAGATATGTCTCGCGCACGGGATACGCCCTCTTGTGCCTGTTAGGCGCATACTCCAGCAGAGCCTGCTCTTTTCCGCACCTGGAACCGTCCGCTCTGCAGGAAGGATCAAAAATCATCACCGTCTTCTGACACTCGCGCACCGCGAGGCGCACGGCTTCCTGGAGATCCGAATCTCCCGATATGACGACAGCCAGGTTAAACCTGTTTTTGCACGCGTCATAAACCAGATGCGCGGCCAGATTGACATCCGAACGCTTCTCGGTCGTATGCTCCACCCTGACCGGCCCCTTGATTTTGTTCTCTTCATCCAGCGCGAGCATGGTTCTCGCGTTCGTCTCGAAGCGTCCGCGTATAATTTCAAATTCTCCGTTCTCCTTCTCCAGGGTCTCCAGGGTCTCCAGGGCGCGCAGGTAGCGGGACTGCCGCGCGCGCTTTCCGCCGCTCTTCTCCTCGTAATACGGAAGCCTCTTGAACATGCTTTTGCGAAGATCGGCGGTGAAATACTTCACGCCGGCGAGAGAATACTCTCCCCTGATGTCGGCGAGCATGTTGCGGCAAAGCGCATGACAGTCAAGCCAGCGGTACGGAGTGTCCTTCAGGCATCTCCGATACAGATTGAAGCCGTCAATGTAAAAACGGGCGCGCCCCGGCATCGTGTCCTCATTCTTTAGTTTCGTTGAGTTGCTCTCCCCCGACCACCGTGTATAGCCAATTTCGCTCCGATTCGGATATAAGCAGGTTCAGAAAAATGTGAAAATCGTCCTGAGGCGGTCTTGCGCTCCCCGCCTTAAAAAGTGCGGGCCGCCACGAGGACGGCCCTGCTACCTGGCCGCCGAAACGCCAGGGGTGGGTATAGGAGGAATATAGGCTCCTGGAAGGGTGTTGTCAATATAAAAAATAAAAAAAATTTTCGGGCGGAAAAGTCAATGAAAATAAGGGGATATTCCTGTATCCGCCGTCCGGAGGCGGGACTTAAGGCGAGGAGCAAGGACTGAGAACAGAGACGGGCGGTGTCGGAATTTCATGCTGATTCGTCAAAACGCCCGCCCTTAAACAGCGAGGCCGGCCGAAGGCGGCCCCCGCCGATGACCCCGAAGCGCGGCGCCTTCAATGTCTGAGCAGAGGAACTACGAACGGAGGCGGGCGTTGGCAGGATCCCACGGAGACTCGGCAATCACACGAGCAGAAAAACGCTCGCGTAAAACCTCAACCTCTAACTCCACGCCCAAGTCCTCAAGACCAGAACGGACATAGCCTAAGCCCAATGTCTTACCCACATTGTGTCCGTAACAGCCCGAAGTTAAACGGCCGACCATTTCTCCGTCGCAGAAAATCGGCTCGTTGCCGATGCAGTCGGCTAAACCACGATCGCCGCGAGACTCCACATCAACCTCCAGTGTCACAAAACCCTGCGGAATACCCCCCTCGCGCTGTCGCTCCAGGGCGCCGCGTCCGCGGAAGTCCTCGGACTTCTTAAAGCGCACGAAGCGTCCCAGACCCGCCTCCAGAATGGAATACTCGGTCGTCAGATCCTGCGCCCACATCCGATACGACTTCTCAATCCGCAAAACATCCATCGCCCGCATCCCCACCTGAGCCAGTCCATGTTCGCCGCCCGCCTCGCACAACGCGTTGAACACCGGCAGCACTCCGTCCCACGGAAGGTGCAACTCCCAGCCCAGTTCCCCGATAAAATTCACCCGCAAAGCCCGCACCCCCTTACAACCCGCCACATCAATCATCTGCGCCGTCAGCCACGGAAAGTCGTCGTTCGTCAGGGAAG
Source organism: Alphaproteobacteria bacterium (assembly GCA_028066985.1). Taxonomy (GTDB): domain Bacteria; phylum Pseudomonadota; class Alphaproteobacteria; order JALCBB01; family JALCBB01; genus JALCBB01. The sequence goes on along the minus strand of JALCBB010000071.1, from coordinate 1,989 downwards.
CGTCCGTCAGTTGTCCGAGAATGTCGCGCGACCGCGGGCCCGCGATCACAAGCGTTCCGAGTGTCGGAGTGATGTTCTCCAGCGTCACGCCCGACGCCGGCGCGCGCTTCGTCAGATAGTCCCAGTCAAAACGCTCCGCCGCGCCCGACGACACAACATAAAATTCACCCTCCCCGAAACGCGTCACCGTAAACTCGCTTCGCACGCCGCCCGAGTCCGTCAGCGCGTGACACAGCGACATTCCGCCGTCCTTCGCCGGAACGCGATTGGCGAAAAGTCCGTTCATCCAGTCCTCGGCGCCGTCGCCGCCTATCAGAAATTTTGAGAACGGCGACAGATCAATCACGCCGGCAGACTCGCGCATCGCCTTCGCCTCCGCGCCGACATGCTCAAAATAGTTCGTGCGCCGAAACGACCACACATCCTCCGCCGCGACCCCCGCCGGCGCAAACCAGTTCGGACGCTCCCAGCCGTAACGCTGTCCCCACACCGCGCCCATTCCGCGATGGCGCTCGTAGAGCGGCGTCTTCTTCTTCGGACGCGCCGCCGGCCGTTCCTCGTCAGGATAGTGAATGATGAAGACATGCGCGTAACATTCCTCGTTCTTCGCGACGAGGTAGTCTTTGTCGGCGTATTCGCCGAAGCGGCGCGGGTCAACCGCCATCATGTCGATCGGCGGCTCGCCGTTCGTCATCCACTGCGAGAGAAGGTGTCCGGAGCCGCCCGCCGCCGTCACGCCGAAGGAGTGTCCCTCGTTGAGCCAGACATTTCGCAAGCCCTGCGCGGGGCCGACGAGCGGACTGCCGTCGGGCGTGTAGGCGATGGGGCCGTTCACGATGTCTTTTATGCCCGCCTCGGCGAACGCCGGGACGCGCCGTATCGCCGCCTCCACATGCGGCATGAGGCGATCCAGGTCGCCGGGGAAAAGGTCTTTCTCAAAGCCTTCGGGAACGCCGTCGGCGAAGACCGCCGGCGCGCCCTGCTCGTAGGGGCCGAGGATGAAGCCGCGCCGCTCCTCGCGCATGTAGTAGGACGCGTCGCTCTCGCGCAGCACCGCGAGTTCGGGTTCGCCCGCCGCGTGTCGTTCGGCGAGGGCGGGATGTTCTTCGGTGACGATGTACTGGTGCTGCACCGGAATGGACGGCACATCAATTCCGACGAGGGCGCCGGTCTGGCGGGCGTAGTTGCCGGTGGCGAAGACGAGGTGTTCGCAGGTGATCTCGCCTTTCGGAGTTGTCGCCTTCCACTCGTCGCCGGCGCGTTCTATTTTGGTGACGGGCGTGTGCTGGTAGATTTCGGCGCCGTTCATGCGGGCGCCGCGGGCGAGGGCGGTGGTGAGGTCGACGGGGGCGATGTGTCCGTCGTGGGGGTGGTAGAGGGCGCCGACGAGGTCGTCCGTTTCGGCGAGGGGCCAGAGCGCTTTGACATCGGCGGCGGTGATGAGTTCAAAGGGCACGCCGATGGTGTTGGCGGTGCCGCAGTATTTTTTGTATTCGTCCATGCGCTCGTGGTTGCGGGCGAGGCGCAGGTTGCCGGTGATGTGGAAGGAGACGTCCTGTCCGGTTTCGGCTTCCAGGGTTTTGTAGAGGTCGACGGAGTATTTGTGGATCTGTCCGACGGTGTAACTCATGTTGAAGAGGGGGAGGAGTCCGGCGGCGTGCCAGGTTGAGCCGGCGGTGAGTTCGGTGCGTTCGCAGAGGATGGTGTCGTGCCAGCCGGCTTTAGCGAGGTGGTAGAGGGTGGAGACGCCGACGCATCCGCCTCCGATGATGAGGGCGCGCGCGTGAGTTTTCATGGGGTGCCTCTGTTTTGCGTGGTTGTTGTCGGTGTTAATTTATAGGACTTTCCGGCTGATATTGCGAGTTAAAAAGCGACCTTTTTTGTCCAGTCTACGCACCCCCCCTGCCGCGTTTTTTAACTTTAATTAGAAGACAAACGAAGAGCAGCCCTTGGCATTAGTGGGAGTTAAATTCAGACTAGCCATGATGC
>JALCBB010000070.1 GCA_028066985.1 Alphaproteobacteria bacterium | reverse complement strand
AGCGCCTGCGGGCATTAGTTGGCATCGCTCGCTTGAGCCGGCATCGTGAATGTCTATGTCTAACGCCCACTAATGCCAAGGGCGGTTCGTCGTTGTCTCTTATTAATTAGACCTGTAATTGCTCCAGCAGGGAGTCCATCATCGCGTCGCAAAGATTCAACTGCTCGACAGTCACAAACTCGTCCGGCTTATGCCCCTGATCCATACAGCCAGGCCCGCAAATCACCGTCGGCACTCCCATATCGCGCGAAAACAAGCCAGCCTCCGTCCCATACGACACCTTCGTCGTATCATTCGCCCCCGTCACACGCTTCACAAACTCCACAACATCAGAATCAACAGCCGTCCCCAAAGCCGGAACCTCCCCGCGAACCTCAATCTCCACACCAGCCTCCGGAAACTCGCCCCGCACCCCCGCCGAAATCCGCTCCGCCGCATCCCGCACCTTCGCAATCACCGCGTCCGTGTCCTCCTCCGCAATGTTCCGACACTCAAACACAACCTCCGCGAAATTCGGAACAATATTAAGAGCCACGCCCCCGTTAAAAGTCCCGACATGCATCGTGGAATACGGCACCGCATAATCACCATCATGACGACTGCCGCGAATAATCTCCTCCTGAATACGCCGCACCTCGCCCACCAACTCGCTCGCCAGATAAATCGCGTTCACGCCGCTCGTCACCAGCGCCGAATGAGCCTCGCGTCCGATACAACGCGCCGCGAAAGTCACCTTGCCCTTGTGTCCGGTCGCGATCCGCATCTCGCTCGGCTCGCCCACAATGCAAAACAACGGACGCACCCCCTCGCCCGCCAGCGTCTTAATCATTCCCTGCACGCCGATGCAGCCGACCTCCTCGTCATACGAAAACGCCAGATGCAACGGAGTTTTCAACTTCCCCTTACAATGCAACTCCGCCGCGCGCTCCGCCGCCGTCAGCGCGCACGCGACAAAACCCTTCATATCGCACGAGCCGCGTCCGTAAAGTTTTCCGCCTTCTTCGGTCATCTCAAAGGCGGGACGCGTCCATTCCTGCCCGTCAATCGGCACGACATCCGTATGCCCCGACAACATCACGCCCGGCACATCCGCCGCGCCGACCGTCGCGAACAAGTTCGCCTTGGCGCCGTCCTCGCTCGGAAACATCCGCGGCTCCACGCCGGCATCGCGCAGCCGCGCCGACACGAAGTCCATCAGCGACAGGTTGGAGTTGCGACTCACCGTGTCAAACGCGATAAGACGCGCAAGCGTTTCCTTTGACGACATCACGCGGCGACACTACAGCAATTTCCGCGCGCTGGCAAGTTCGCGCCGAATGCGATACCATAACGCCACAGACACCCGCACGGAGAACGACAATGACCGAACAGTTTGAGCGCATCTTGATAACGGGCGCGGCGGGCGCGCTGGGTTCGCGGCTGCGCGAGGGCTTGCGTCCGATGGCGCGGCGGCTGCGGCTGCACGACCGCGAGGACATGGGCGCGGCGGCGGCGCACGAGGAAATCGTCCGCGGCGACCTCGCCGACTTCGCGTCGGTGCTGGAGGCGACCCGCGATGTGGACGCGATCGTGCATTTCGGCGGCGCGCCGATGGAGCGCCCGTGGCAGACCGTGCTGGACAGCAGCATCCGCGGCTCGTACCACATCTACGAAGGCGCGCGCCAGAACAAGGTGCCGCGCGTGGTCTATGCGAGTTCCATTCACGCGGTCGGCTACTACGCCGTTGAGGACTCGGTTGACACGCGCGCGATGCATCGTCCTGACTCGCTGTACGGCTTGTCAAAATGTTTCACCGAAGACCTGGCGCGCCTGTACTACGACAAGTTCGGCATTGAGTCGGTGTGCCTGCGGATCTGCTCGTGCTTTGAGGCGCCCGAAGGACGCCGCCACATGTGGTCGTTTCTGACCTACGCCGACATGATTCACCTGGTGCGGTGCGCGCTGCGCGTGCCGCGCGCGGGATACACGATCATCTACGGCAACTCCGACAACGAGGAGAACGCGGTGTCCAATCGCTACGCCGGCCACATCGGTTTCCGCCCGCGCGAAAGCGTGGAGCCGCACCGCGCCCGCGTCTTTGACACGACCGACGCGCCCGACGCGCACGCGACGGATATCCGTCATGTCGGCGGCTTTCTGTGCGCGCTCGGACATCCCGACGACAGCGACGACTGGCGCGTTTAGTTGTCCGACACGGCGGCGAAAACGGCGGCAAAAACAGCGACGGCGAAAGGGCGGCTAAAACGGCGCCGAAAAAATGACGGCAAAAATGACGACAACGACGACAGCGAACTCGGCGCTCGGCTTAATAGGCAACACGCCGATGCTCCGCGTGCGCGGAATGGACACAGGTCCCTGCGAACTCTGCCTGAAACTTGAAAACCGCAACCCCGGCGGCTCTATCAAAGACAGGGTCGCGCTGTCAATGATTGAGGCGGCGGAGGCGAGCGGGGCGCTGCGTCCGGGCGGCGTCGTCGTTGAGGCGACGGCGGGCAACACAGGCCTCGGACTCGCGCTCGTCGGCGCGCTGAAAGGATACCGCGTCGTGCTGGTCATTCCCGACAAGATGGCGCGCGAAAAAATTCTGCACCTGCGCGCGCTCGGCGCCGAGGTCGTGCTGACGCGCTCCGATGTCGCGCGCGGACACGCCGACTACTATCAGACCCTCGCCGCGCGGCTCGCCGCCGAAACACCCGGCGCCTTCTTCGCGGATCAGTTCGGCAATCCGGCGAATCCGCTGGCGCACGAGCGCACGACCGGTCCCGAAATCCTCGCGCAGATGAACGGCGACCTTGACGCCTTCATCGCCGGCGTCGGCAGCGGCGGCACATTGACAGGATGCGCGCGCGCGTTTCGGGCGGCGGGAGCAGATGTCCGAATGGTGGTCGCCGACCCCGAAGGCTCGGTCGTCGCCGACGCGGTGCGCGGCGGCGATGCGGAATACGGCGGCGGCTCGTGGCTCGTGGAAGGCATCGGCGAAGACTTCGTGCCGCCGAACCTGGACTTGTCATTGCTTGACGAGGCCGTCGTGGTGAGCGACGGCGAGGCGTTTTCGGCGATTCATTCTTTGCTTCGCACGGAGGGCATTCTGGCGGGAACATCAAGCGGCACTTTGCTGGCGGCGGCGCTGCGCTGGTGCCGCGAACAGAAAGAGACGAAGCGCGTCGTGACGCTGGTCTGCGACACGGGCGACAAGTATCTTTCGCGCGCGTTTGACGACGCGTGGCGCCGCGACGAGGGACTGGTCGCGCACGGCGCCGACGAGAGCGGGCTGGCGCGTCTGCTGAATCGCCGCGCCGACAGGGGCGAGGTCGTGATGGTGTCGCCCGACGACACATTGCTGACGGCGTATCGGCGGATGCGGATGTCGGAGGTTTCGCAACTGCCCGTGATTGACGGCGGCGCGATCACCGGACTGATTGACGAAGAGGACATCCTCGCGCGCGTCCTCGCCGGCGGACACTTTGACTCGCCGGTGCGCGAGACGATGACGCGTTCGCTGAAACTGCTGGGCGTGAATTCCTCGCTTGACGACTTGCGCGCGGTGCTGGAGTCGGGTTATGTCGGACTCGTGATGGCGGGCGACGAATTCCTCGGACTGCTGACGCGCTCGGACTATCTGTCGTATCTGGTGCGCGCCGAAACGGACAGGAAAAAAGGAGACTGAACGATGGCCGCGAAGGACGACAAGCAGGTTAACCGCGCCGGTTTTTCCACGCGGGCGATTCACACGGGACAGGAACCCGACGCTCTGACGGGCGCGGTGATGGTGCCGATTTACGCGAACTCAACTTATATGCAGGAGCGTCCCGGCGAGCCTGGCGCGCATGAGTATTCGCGGGTTTCCAACCCGACTCGTTCGGCGCTTGAGGAGTGTCTCGCCGATCTTGAGAACGGCGCCGGTTCGCGGGCGTATGCGTCCGGCATGGCGGCGGAGGCGACGGTGCTTGAACTGCTGGAGACCGGCGATCATGTTCTCGTCTCGGACGACTGCTACGGCGGCACGCGGCGCTTGTTTGAGGTTATTCGGCGGCGTTCCATGGGACTGGAGTTCAGTTTTGTTGATGTGTCGGACGCGGGGGCGCTGGCGGCGGCGCTGCGTCCGCGCACGCGGATGATCTGGACGGAGTCGCTGACGAATCCGCTGATGAAGGTGACCGACCTGGGCTTGGTGTCAGAGTTTGCGCGCGCGCATGGTTTGCTGAGCGTGTGTGACAATACATTTTGCTCGCCGGCTTTGCTGCGTCCTTTGGATTTCGGGATTGATCTTGTGTTGCACTCGGCGACGAAGTATCTGGGCGGACACTCGGACATGATCGCGGGAGTGGTGACGGTCGCGGACGGCCGCGGAGACTTGCTGGAGCGTCTGGCGTTATTGACTTACGCGGTGGGCGGAGTCCTGGGGCCTTTTGAGAGTTTTCTGCTTTTGCGGAGTTTGAAGACTTTGATGGTGCGGATGCGGAGTCATTCGGAGAATGGTTTGCGTGTCGCGCGTTTTCTGGAGTCGCATGGGGGAGTGGAGCGGGTGTATTATCCTGGACTGGAGTCGCATGGAGGTTATGAGGTTGCGCGGCGGCAGATGGAGGGTTTTGGCGGGATGATGAGCGTTGATTTGCGCGGGGGCATGGAGGGGGTGCGGCGTTTTCTGGGTGGCTTGGAGGTGTTTACTTTGGCGGAGAGTCTGGGCGGAGTTGAGAGCCTGGTGGAACATCCTGCGACGATGACGCACAAGGGCTTGGGGGCGGAGGTGCGCCGCGAGGTCGGGATAGGCGATGGCCTTGTGCGGCTGTCTGTGGGGATTGAGGACGGCGATGACTTGCTCCGCGATCTGACCGCCGCCTTATCCCGCTTATAGAGCCAGCCGAAGCACGATCTTTGGCATTAGCGGATGCTTTAATTAAGAGACAAACGAAGAACAGCCTTTGGCATTAGTGGGCGAGAATTTCAGACTCTTAAGGTGTTGGCTCAAGCGAGCGATGCCCGCTGATGCCCGCAGGCGCCGCCTGCAAAAAATAAAAAAGAATTAATTAATAATTTATTAACCCCATTAATTGTCTAACTAGTAACAGAACACATCACTTTTTAACACATTAATTGTCTATTATTTAATTAATGAAAAACAATTTATTTAATTGACCCCTTAAATAGTCAATAAATTATTATTTATTTTTTGCGGGCTAGCCCGCACCCATTAGTTGGTGCGGTTCGCTTGAGCGGCTATCGTGAATGTCTTAGTCAATCTCCCACTAATGCCAAGGCCGGTTCTTCGTCAATTCGTCAATTTAATTCTTTGACGAAGTGACGGTGGAAACTCGCATAGCCGCGCTCGCAATGCACCAGATGCCCGGACGCCAGGCGATGCAACCTCGGCAGTCGGTGGAACGGAACCGTCGGATAAATGTGGTGTTCCGTATGATACGGCATGTTCCACATCAGAAAACGCACAAAAACATTGCTCACCGTCGTACGCGTGTTCCGAATCATATCCAGAACCAAAGGACACCCCCCATGCTCCGCCAGCAAATACAACCGCAAAAACGGCTGTCCCAGCAAAACAGGAATTAACCAAAGCCACAATAAAGTCGCGTTCCCCAGAATAATACTCCCGACAAAAAGAACCACATACAAAACAACAAAAATACGCGCCTCCACACGAACCCGTCCCTCGCCCGAAACCGGAATATACGAATCACGCTCCGCACCCCAAACCAGCCGGAATAACGCCCGAAACTGCTGATACCACACCCGCATCCCCGTCAAATGCCGCAAATACTCCCCGACCGTCCGCGGCTTCGGCGACAATAACTCCGGATCGCGTCCGGCGTCCTGCGTAAACGCATGATGCGCCAGATGAAAATGACGAAACCAGCCAGGCACCATGAAAAGAATAAAACCCGCCGCATACGACACCGCCAGATTCAACCACAACGACCGAAACGCCGTCCGATGAATCGTCTCATGCAACGGCGCGAACAACGCTATCAGAAATATCCCCTGCAACAATACCCACAACAGCAAAAACGGCGCGTCGCTCAGAATCAGACCGCTCGTCAATACAATCAGTCCCAGATGAAACGCCAGATGACGCAAGCCCGCCAGATCACTCCGCGCCACCAGAGCCGTCCGCTCCTCCGAGGACAACGAAGACACAAACGCCCGATCCAGTCTCTCAACCCTGTCGCTCATTCCGCGAACTCCATCAGCAGATCCTTGGCGTCCACCGCGTCGCCGACCGCGACATGCAGACGCCCCGCAACCCCCGCGCGCTCGGAATGCACCGAAGTCTCCATTTTCATCGCCGTCAGCGTCAAGAGCAGGTCGCCGCGGCATACCTCGCGTCCCTCGGCGACCGCCAGCGACGCCACCACGCCGGGCATCGGCGCCGCGACATGTCGCGCGTTGCCCTCCTCGGCGCGCGCCCGCGCCGGACGAACACCGCCCGCGCTCCTGTCAGGAACCCGCGCGACACGCGGCTGTCCGTTCAATTCAAAAAACACTTTGACCATGCCCTCGTCGTCGGTCTCGCCGACGGCCTGGCAGGAAATCACCAGCGTCTTGCCGCGCTCAAGATCAACGGAAATCTCCTCGCCCACCGACATTCCGTAGAAAAAGACGCGCGTCGGCAGAACATGCACCGGGCCATAGTCGCGGCGGCGGCCGCGGTAGTCCAGATAAACCTGCGGATACATCAGCCACGACGCCAGTTCCGCGTCCGACACCGGAAGTCCGCCGAGCAGTCCCGACAACTCCGACCGCGCCGCGTCAAAGTCCGCCGGAGGCAGGCTCGCGCCCGCGCGCTCCGTCATCGGCGCCGCGCCCTTCAACACCTTCCGCTGCAGCGCCGACGGAAAGCCGCCGGGGGGCTGTCCGAGGTCGCCGCGAAAGAAGCCGGTCACCGAGTCCGGAAAACTCACTTCGCGCGCGTCGTCTTCAATGTCGGCGCGCGAGAGTCCGCCCGCCACCATGAACAGCGCCATGTCGCCCACCACCTTTGACGACGGCGTGACCTTCGGAATGTCGCCGAACATCGCGTTCACCTCGGCGTAGGCGCGCGCGACTTCGGGCCAGCGCTCCAGGAGTCCCATCGCGCGCGCCTGTTCTTTGAGGTTTGTGAATTGTCCGCCGGGCATTTCGTGGAGATAGACCTCGCTCGCCGGCGACCTGTTGTCGGACTCAAACGCCGCGTAACCCGAACGAACATGCTCCCAGTAATGCGAAATCGCGCGCAGTTTGCCGGGATCAATGCCGGTGTCAAGCGGAGTATGACGCAACGCCTCCACGATACTGCCGAGGCACGGCTGCGAGGTCGTGCCGGAGAGCGCGTCCATCGCGCCGTCTACAATATCGGCGCCCGACTCCGCCGCCGCCAGCACCGTCGCCAGCGCGCCGCCGGAGGTGTCGTGCGTGTGAAAGTGCAGGGGCAGTCCGGTTTCTTCTTTGAGCGCCGGAATCAGAATCCGCGCGGCGGCCGGCGTCAGCAGTCCTGCCATATCTTTGAGGCCGAGGATGTGCGTGCCGGTCGCGCGCAGTTCGCGGGCGAGGGCGATGTAGTAGTCCAGGTCGTATTTCGGGCGCGACTTGTCCAGGATGTTTCCGGTGTAGCAGATCGCGGCTTCGCAGAGTCTGCCCGACTCGAGCGCGGCGTCAATGGAGACGCGCATATTCTCGCACCAGTTGAGGCTGTCAAAAATGCGAAACAGATCAATGCCGGCGTCGGCGGCGCGCAGGGTGAAGTCGCGCACGACATTGTCGGGGTAGTTCGTGTATCCGACGCCGTTCGCGCCGCGCAGCAGCATTTGCAGGAGCAGTGTCGGCATGCGCTCGCGCAGGGCGCGGAGGCGGTCCCAGGGGTCTTCCTGCAGGAAGCGGAAGGCGACATCAAAGGTCGCGCCGCCCCAACATTCTGCGGAGAACAACTGCGGCAGGTCGCGCGCGTATGCTGTCGCGGCGGGGAGCATGTCGTAGCCGCGCATTCGTGTCGCGAGCAGCGACTGGTGGGCGTCGCGCATAGTGGTGTCGGTGAGAAGGGTGCGCGGGTGATTGAGGATCCAGCGCGTCATTTCTTCGGCGCCGAGTTCGTCTAAAAGTTCGCGCGAACCTTGTGTCGGGGGAGACGGCGACGGTGACGGCGGCGCCTTCATTGTCCCTGTTGACGGTGACGACAACGACGGCGCCTTCACTGTCGCTGTTCCTGTCGCCGTCAATGTCTTCGCTGACGGGGACGATGACGGCGGCGCCTTTATTGTCCCCGTCTCCGTCGCCGTCAATGTTATCGTTGACGACGACAACGGCGGCGCCTTCACTGTCTCTGTCAGTTTCGCCGCCGCCGTTTCCGGCGTTGTCGTCACCGTTTCGGGAGGTCGGGGGCGTCCGATGACCTCGGGATGACCGTTGACCGTGATGTCCGCGATGTAATTCAAAAGACGCGTCGCACGATCACGCCGCGCCGCGAAGTCAAACAACTCCGCGTGCTCGTCAATGAAACGAGTCGTGTACTCGCACGAGCGGAACTTCGGATGTCCGAGAAGCGTCTCCAGAAAAATCAGGTTCGTCGCCACGCCGCGAATGCGAAACTCGCGCAGCGCGCGAGTCATCCGGTCTATGCCCTCCGACTCGCTCGGCGCCCACGCCGTCACCTTCTCAAGAAGCGAGTCATAATGCCGCGTCACCACCGCGCCCGAATACGCCGTGCCGCCGTCAAGACGAATGCCGAAACCCGTCGCGCCGCGATACGCCGTGATGCGTCCGTAGTCGGGAATGAACTTGTTGAGCGGGTCCTCGGTCGTGATGCGGCACTGCAGCGCATGACCGTTCAGACGAATCTCGTCCTGCGGCGGCACGCCGGTCTCGCCGGGAACGCCGAGGCGTCCGCCCGCCGCGATCTTTATCTGCGCCTTCACAATGTCAATGCCCGTCACCTCCTCGGTGACCGTATGCTCAACCTGAATGCGCGGATTGACCTCAATGAAATAAAACTCGCCGCTGTCGGTGTCCTGAAGAAACTCGGCGGTGCCGGCGTTTTCGTAACCCGTGTGCCGCGCAAGACGCAGCGCGAGCGCCGTCAATGTTTCGCGCGAAACATCGGAAAGATACGGCGCCGGCGCGCGCTCAACAATTTTCTGATTGCGACGCTGCATGGAGCAGTCGCGTTCAAACAGATGGAACAGGGCGCCGTGTTTGTCGCCGAGCAACTGGACTTCCACATGGCGCGCGCGCTCAATGAAGCGCTCAAGGTAGACCGAGCCGTCGCCGAAGGCTGCGGCGGCTTCGCGGCGTCCGGCGGCGACGCGTTCGGCGAGCTCGGCGGCGGAGTTGATGCGTCTCATGCCGCGTCCGCCGCCGCCCCAGGATGCTTTGAGCATCAGGGGGTAGCCGAGGGGTTCGGCGAGCGACTTTAATTCGGCGTCCGAGATGTTTTCGGGGAGGACTTCGGTCGCTTCCAGGACGGGGACATTCGCTTCGCGCGCGGCGCGGCGGGCGGCGACTTTGTCGCCGAGGAGGCGCATTGTTTGCGGCGACGGACCGATGAAGGTCATGCCGGCTTCGGCGACGGCTTCGGCGAAGTCGGGACTTTCGGAGAGGAGGCCGTAGCCGGGGTGGATTGCGTCTACGCCGGCGCGGGTGGCGGCGTTGATGATTTCGGGGATGGAGAGGTAGGCTTGTATGGGGCCGAGGTTGTGTCCGATCTGGTAGGCTTCGTCGGCTTTGAAGCGGTGGAGGGCGAGTTTATCTTCGGCGGCGTAGATGGCGACGGTGCGGATGCCGAGTTCGCTGGCGGCGCGGAGGATGCGGATAGCGATCTCGCTGCGGTTGGCGACGAGGATTGCGCTGAACGGCGGTTTTGAAATTGTCATACTTCCTATTATAGCGTCATTTAACAGAGACAACGAAGAACAACCTTAGGCATTAGTGGGACTTTGACTAAGACATTCACAATAGCCGCTCAAGCGAACCGCACCCACTTAAGCCCGCAGGCGCTGCCTGCAAAAAAAATTAAATTAAAAAGAAAATAATTTATTTA
>JALCBB010000069.1 GCA_028066985.1 Alphaproteobacteria bacterium | reverse complement strand
GTTGGCTCAAGCGAACCGCACCCACTGATGCCCGCAGGCGCTGCCTGCAAAAAAATAAATTAAAAAGAAATTAATTTATTTAATTGACCCCTTAAATAGTCAAATTATTTTTTTAATTTTTTTGGCGGCAGTGCCGCCAGCCATCTGTGGGTACAGTTCGCTTGAGCGACTGCTTTAAGAGTCTGAATTTCTCGCCCACTAATGCCAGAGGCTGTTCGCCGTCTGTCTTTGTTGCGGCTCGCGCGTCCCCAACGGGAATCGAACCCGTGTTTTCACCTTGAAAGAGTGATGTCCTGGACCGCTAGACGATGGGGACAACACAACTAACCTAAAACATAAAATACAATTCCTCAACCCCCGCTCCAACGAATGTCCTCCAGCACCAGCCCCACACCATACTCCTCGCGCCGCAGTCTCACAGCCACATCCAACGCCCGGCCGCCCTCGTCCAATAACGCCATCCCCAAATCCGTCCCCGCACTCCGAAACGATACCCCGCGCAACCGCGTCCCCAAAGAATCCCGAAATTTCACACCGTAACCGCCGCCGCGAATCTCCCACGACCGCTCCACCACCAAACCCTCAACCGCAAAACACGGCTCCGGATTGCCAACACCATACGGATGCAAACGCTCCACCTCGCCCATCACACCATCACCCACCGCCGCCGGAAGCAAAATGTCGTCCAACTCCAAAACACGCGCCGCCTCCAGCGCCGCAACCTCGCCGCGAAAACGAGACGACAAAAACTCGCGGAACTCATCCACCATCGCACGCTTTAAACTTAACCCGACCGCCATCGCATGTCCGCCGCCCGACTCCAGCAAACCCGCAGACCGCGCCTCCAAAACCGCCGACCCCAAATCCAGCCCCGCAACCGAGCGTCCCGACCCGTGCAACAAACCATCATCACCCGACGCCAACACCACACTCGGCAAGTGAAACCGCCGCGCCAGCCGTCCCGCCACTATCCCCAGCACCCCGCGATGCCAGTCGTCGCCGCTCACCACCAGAACACCCTCGGACAAGTCGCCCGCCTCCGCCGCCGACACCGCCGCGCGCAAAACCATCGCCTCGCGCTCGCGACGCTCGCAGTTATGCTCGTAAAGACGCGCCGCCAGATCACGCGCTTGCACCTCGTCCTCTTCTATTAACAGACGATGCGCCAGTTCGCCCTCGCCCATCCGCGCGCCCGCATTAATACAGGGACCGACATAAAAACCGAGAGTCTCCGCGCTCCAGCCGTCATCGCCGCCGAGACGCCGCCGCAACGCCGTCATTCCGAGATTGCCGCCGCGCCGCAGGTTCCTCAAACCCTGATACACAAACGCGCGATTCAAGCCGCGCAACTCGCCCATGTCGCATACCGTGCCGAGCGCGACAAGGTCGGTCAACTTGAGCGGGTCGGGCAGCGACTCGGGAGCGCGTCCCTCGGTGTCGCGCAGTCGCAGATTGACCGCGAGCGCAAGCATGAACGCCACGCCGACGCCCGTCAGCGTCTGCTGTCCGCTCTCGTCATCGCGGCGGCACGGATTCACCACCGAATGAACATCAGGCAAGGACGCGTCCGGTAAATGATGATCGCACACAATCACATCTATGCCGCTCTTCTGCGCGAGGGCGAGCGGGTCATGCGCGGTCGTGCCGCAGTCCAGGGTTATCAGCAGGTCGCAGCCGTCGGTGATTAACTCCTTAATTAAGGACTCGTTGGGTCCGTAGCCGTCGCGAAACCTGTCGGGAACACAGACACGGACATCACAGCCGAGCGCGCGCAGATAGCGATACATCAGCGCCGCCGCGGACGAGCCGTCCGCGTCGCTGTCGGCGAGGAGGGCGACCGCGGCGTTGTCGGAAATCGCGGCGCAGATGCGCGACGCCGCCTTTTCCATGTCGGCGAAGCGCGCGGGCGGCGGCAGGGTGTCGCGCAGACGCGGATTCAGAAAGTGATTCGCCTCGTCGGCGGTGATGCCGCGTCCGGCGAGCAGACGCGAGACGAGCGGCGAGAGTTGCGACGGCGGCGGTGTCGCTGTCGACGTTTTATCTGACAGCCGCCATTGCCACAGTCGTCCTGTCAGGGAGCGGCCTTCAAAGCGGCGGCGATCCACGCGACATTCTCCGGGTCCGCACTTTTTCCATGCGGGCGGCACCGTTGTCGTCGTTCCACAGGACGAGGCTTTCGGTCACCGCGCCCGTCGGCGTGACGCATGCGCCGTCCAGCAGCGCGCCTGTCGTGACGCCCGTCGCGACGAACGCGAGTTCGCCGCGCGCGAGTTCGTCCATTGCGTAGATTTTTTGCAGGTCTTGAATGCCGGCGCGGTCGGCGCGGGCGCGTTCGTCGTCGTTGCGGAAGATGAGTTGTCCTTCAAAGTAGCCGCCGAGGCATGAGAGCGCGGTCGCCGAGAGCACTCCTTCGGGCGCGCCGCCGGTGCCGAGGTAGAGGTGAACGCCGTGTCCGAGGCAGAGGCCGAGGCAGACCGCGACATCGCCGTCGCCGAAAAGATTGACGCGGCAGCCCGTGCGACGCAGCGCGTCAACGAGGATGCGATGACGCGGGCGGTCAAGCACCGAGGTCGTCACTTCGCGCGCGGGAAGTTTGATCTGCGCCGCGACGCTTTCAACGAGTTCTTCGGGACGCATATCCAGGCTTACGGTGTCGCGGGCGATGTCGGCGCCGACCGCGAGTTTCCGCATGTAGACATCGGGCGCGTTGAGCAGGGCGCCGGGGCGCGCGGCGGCGAGGACAGAGAGCGCGCCGGGGGCGCCTTCGGCGGCGAGGGTTGTGCCTTCCAGGGGGTCAAGGGCGAGGTCTAAGGGGTCGGCGCCTTCCGTGCCGAGTTCTTCGCCCATGTAGAGCATTGGAGCCTTGTCGCGTTCGCCTTCGCCGATGACGACGCGCCATCGGATGTTGTCGTTGTTGAGGGAGGCGCGCATTGCGTCGACGGCGGCTTTATCGGCGGCGTTTTTGTCGCCGTGTCCGACGAGGGTGGCGGAGGCGATGGCGGCGGCTTCGGTGGCGTGGCGGGCGGCGTAGATGTGCGCGGGACTGAGCATGGTTGTGATGATACACAAAATCTTTTTTAATTGCCACCCCCGCCATTAATTAAGAGACAGACGAAGCACGATACTTGGCATTAGTGAGAATTTGACTAAGACATTCACGACAGCGGCTCAAGCGAACTGTACCAACTGATGCCCGCAGGCGCTGCCTGCAAAAAAAATTAAATTAAAGATTAAATGGACTATTTAAGGGGTCAAATTAAATAAATTCTTCTCTTATTAACATAGACAATTAATGGTGTCATTAAATAAATTGTTTTCTTATTATTTTTTAATTTTTTTGCGGGCTAGCCCGCACCCATCTGCTGGCATCGCTCGCTTGAGCGGCTATCGTGAATGTCTTAGTCAAGCGCTCACTAATGCCGAGGGCTGTTCTTCGTCCTCCTTAAGATTCCTCTATCCGCAAAACAACAGAAGACCGGCACAACGAGTGCCTCTCCACCTCCGCGACCGCCCCCGTCACCGCCGACTCAACCGCGTCGCCAACCGTCAAAACCACCGGAATACAGCCCGTCTCCGCATCACGCCAGCGCCCCCGCTGCAACAAACTCCGAAACGATAAACCCGCCCCGTGAAACGCATTCCCTATCGCCGCCAGAATCCCTCCCTCGTCACGAACCTCAAAACGCACATAATATCCGCCCACACGCTCCGACACCCGAACCGACGGCAACTTCTCCAGACGCTCCAGCGGCCAGCCGAAAACCGAATGCACACCCCCCTGCCCCAGACGCACCAGATCCGACGCCACCGCCGACGCCGTCTGCGGACCGCCCGCGCCCTGCCCCTGCAGCAAAATCGCGCCAGCCCACTCCGCCCGCATCTCAACCGCGTTCATCGGGCCAAATACCCGCGCCAGCATAGATGTCCGCGGCAGCAAACACGGATACACACACCGCAACAATCCCCCCTCAGCCGGACGCGAAACACCCGCCAGCCGAATCCGATAGCCAAGTTCCTCCGCGATGCGAAAGTCCAGGGCATCCAGCGACTCAATGCCCTCAATGTGAATGTCCGACAGCGCCGGCAGTTCGCCGAAACACAACGCCGACAACAGCGCGAGTTTATGCGCCGAGTCCTGTCCGCCGATGTCAAAGGACGGGTCGGCCTCCGCGTAGCCGAGTTCCTGCGCGCTCTTCAGCGCCTCGTCGCGCGAGACGCCGCGCTCCTCCATTCCCGTCAGGATGTAGTTGCAGGTGCCGTTCAGAATTCCGCGCAGACTGAAAATTCTGTCGGCGACAAGTCCGTCGCGCAGCGCCTCAACGCACGGAACGGCGCCGCCGACCGCCGCCTCAAAAAACAAATTCACGCCGTTCGCTTCCGCCGTCTTCGCGAGTTCGGCGCCGTGACGCGCAAGGAGGTCTTTGTTCGCCGTCACCACATGTTTGCCGGCGGAGAGCGCCGTCTGCACAACTTCACGCGCCGCGCCCTCCGCGCCGCCGATCAGTTCAACGACGACATCAAGGTCGCCGTCCTGCGCGAGATCAAACGGCGAGTCAAACCAGCGATAGTCCGAAATGTCCAGACGCTCGTTCGCGCGCGCCCTGTCACGCGCCGACACCGCCCGCAACGACAGCGGACGCCGACTGCGCCGATTCAAACGCGACTCGCTCTCCGCCAGAAGACGCACCAGCGAACCGCCAACCGTGCCAAGTCCAACAACGCCAATGCGAAACGGCTCCATGCCAACCGACTCCTTAACTTGTCAAAAGATAATATCAAAATAACATATTTTATTTTGCCATCGTGATTGTCGTCTGTCTACATTAATTAAAGGAATTAATTTTATTTTTTGCGGGCTAGCCCGCACCCATTAGTTGGTGCAGTTCGCTTGAGCGGCTACATTAAGAGTCTGAAATTAAGTCTTACTAATGCCAAAGGCGGCACTTCGTCTGTCTCTCTTAAGTCAAACGCCCGCTAATGCCAAATGCCGCACTTCGTCTGTCTCATAAGCCGGAGGACAGATAACGAGCCGCCAATTCCACATACCTCTCCGCAGACTCCAGCAACATCCCCACCTCGCGCTCCCGCAACGACCGCATCCGCCGCGCAGGCCTCCCAGCCCACACCTCCCCGCTCGGAACACACTTACCCGGAGACAACAACGAACCCGCCGCCAATAAAGATCCGGACTCCACCACAGCACCGTCCATCACCACAGAACCCATCCCCACCAAAGCACCATCCCCCACACGACACGCATGCAACAACGCCTTGTGTCCGACCGTAACATTGTCGCCTATCACCGTCGGCAAACCCTCGCCGAAAACCGGCGCCTTCTCCGCCTCCGTTAAACCCGCAGGCTTCCCGCGATACCGCGCCGCATCATCACTCTCAACATGAATGACCGTGCCGTCCTGTATGTTCGTGCCGCTCCCCACCACTATCCGATTCACATCGCCGCGCAAAACACAGCCATACCACACCGACGAATTGTCGCCGACCTGAACATCGCCGACCACCACCGCGCCCTCCGCGACAAACACCCCCCGCCCCAGACGCGGCGACAAATCGCCGAGCGACAAGATGCGTCCGCCCGCCACCTAACGCTTGGAATACTGCGTGCTGCGGCGCGCCTTGTGGCGTCCGTATTTTTTGCGCTCCACCGCGCGCGGGTCGCGGGTCAGGAGCCCGTTCACACGCAGAACCCGCCGCAACTCAGGGTTGTACGACCGCAACGCCCGCGCCAGGCCATGACGCAGCGCGCCCGCCTGTCCGCTCACGCCGCCGCCGCGGACGGTCGCGTAGACATCCATGTCGCTCATGTGATCGGTCAGTTTCAACGGAGTCAGGGCGTGAATGCGCTGCGCCGCGCGCGGAAAATAATGCTCCGCCGCGCGTCCGTTGATCTGAATCTTGCCGCTGCCCGGACCGATCCACACGCGGCTCACCGACTCCTTGCGGCGTCCGGTGCCGTAGGCGCGTCCCTTTTCGTCAAGCACCGGACCCGCGCCGTCCGACGACAGCGAGGCGAACGCCGCGCTCGTCACCGACTCGGGAGTCGCCATCGCCGACGCCGTTTCCGCCTCGCGCTCGGCCGCCTCGGCGGCCGCTTCGCGCAACTTCTCGCCTATCGTCGCGCCCGAACCCGTCGACTCGCCTGTGTCCATCACCGGCGGCGGCGAATGACGGCGCACAAACTCTTTCACATCGCCGTAATGCGTCGCAACATGCGTCTGAACAGAAGTCATCATCTGCTCGCCGCGCTCCGGCCAGCCATGATGCTCGAACATCTGTTCCAGTCCGCCGTAATGCTCTCTCGCAATACGGTGAATCTCTCTCGAGTCCCAGCCGGGTGATCCTTCGCTCATCAGATTGTCTCCGTTTCGTTCACCGGCGCACCCGGTTCTTCTCGTTCTCGCCGCCCAGATCCCACACCACAGGACTCTGCGCCTCGTGCGGATGCGCGCCGCCGCTGTACACCTTCAGGCGCCGCATCTGCCGGCGTCCGAGCGGACCGCGCGCCAGCATCCGCGACACCGCGAGTTCCACAAGCCGCTCAGGATGACGCGCGCGCAACTCAAACGGAGTCGTCCGCTTGATGCCGCCGACATAACCCGTGTGCCGATAATACTCCTTGCCGCGCTCCTTCATTCCCGTCAGCGCGACCTTCTCGGCGTTCACCACGATCACGGTGTCGCCCGCGTCGGCGTGCGGCGTGTATGTCGGCAGGTGTTTGCCCTTCAGGCGCAGCGCGATGCGGCTCGCCATGCGTCCGAGGACAAGCCCCTCGGCGTCAACGATGACCCACGCGCCCTCGCCATCGCCGCGCTTCAGGTTCGCGGTCGCGCTCTGCTGCGCGCGGTCGAGAGGACCAGGACGATACAAACGCTGCCGCGTCGGACGCGAAGGTCCCGCCGCAGGTCGTTCGCCGCGAAACTTTTTCGGCTTTGCCGATGTACTTGACGATGTTTTCGCCGACTTCGCCCTCTTCGGCGCCGCCTTTGTCGTCGTCTTAGTCGCCGACTTTGTTTCCGACTTAACCTCGGACTCTTTCGCCGCCGTCGTTGTCGTCGTTGCCGCCGTTTCAGTCGCGGACTTTTTCGGCGCTGTTTTCGTCTCCGATTTCGGCGCCGTTTTTGTCGCCGTCTTCGCCGACGCCTTCCCCGCCGACTTTTTCGCCGCGGTCTTAGTCGTCGCCTTTTTCGCCGTCGCCTTCCCCGCGGACTTTTTCGCCGCCGTTTTTGTCGCCGTCTTCCCCGCCGTCTTTGTCGCCGCCTTCGGCTTCGCCTTCACGGCGACCGCCTTCTCCATCGCCGCCTTCGCCGCGTCGCCAGACGCGGACGCACCCTTCCCGCCGGGCTTCTTCGCCCGCGCGCGTCCGAGGATTGTCTTCTTTTCCGGCACCTTCAAGTCTCCAAAAAAAATGCCCCCGCAGGGAGCGTCCCTGTCGCCATTCTAGCCCTCCGCCCGCCGAAGTCAAGCGTCAGAAAAATATCCAGGTCACCACCAGAAACATCGGAAACAGACACACCACCGCCCAAGCCATATACCCGAAGAAACTCGGCATCGCCACACCCCACTCCTGCGCCACCGCCCGAACCATCAGATTCGGCGCGTTGCCGATATAAGTCAGCGAACCCATAAACACCGCCCCGCACGATATCGCCAGCAGCGTGCGCCACAGGGTGTCCATGAGGAGGGCGGCGTCGCCGGACGCCACATTGAAAAACAGGAGGTAGGTCGGCGCGTTGTCCAGAAAACTTGAGAGAATGCCCGTCACCCAGAAATACGCCGCCTCGTTCGGAGCGCCGTCACGACTCACCGACTCAATCACAAAGGCGAGCGAGCCGTCCGTGCCGAGGCGGAGGATCGCCATCACAGGCAAAATCGCCGTGAAAATGCCGGCGAAGAGTTTGGCGACCTCCAGAATCGGCTCCCAGGTGAAATTGTTCTGCTCGCGGATGCCTCCAGCCGTCAGCATCAGCGACAACGCCAGCAAAACCAGCATCGCCGCGTCACGAAGCAGATTGTTCACATAAAGATCAATGCCGAACAAAACCAGATGCGGAGAGTCAGACCAGAAGCCGGACAAGATGATTGACAACAAAACTCCGACCAGCAGCAGCAGATTGACGCCGCCCTCAAGACGCAAGCCCTCCGCGCCGGGCGCGGTCTCCGGCGGACTGCCCTCGCGGCGGTAGTAAAAGTGGTCAAGCAGGTAAAACAGCGCCAGCATCGGCAGCGACACCACCAGCATCGGCAGCAGCATGAAGCGCGTCGGCCAGAAGAAATCCACGCCCTGCAGGAAGCCGAGAAAGAGCGGAGGGTCGCCGAGCGGCGTCAATGAGCCTCCGATGTTGGAGACCAGAAAGATGAAAAATATCACCACATGCTTCTGCGAACGCCGCCACGAATTCGCCCGCAACAAAGGCCGTATCAACAGCATTGACGCGCCGGTCGTGCCGACAAAACTCGCCATCGCCGTGCCCGCCGTCAACATCGCCAAGTTTGAGAGCGGTGTGCCGTTCGCGCGCGAGTATATTCGCACTCCGCCGGAGAGGGTGAAGAGCGTCAGCAGCAGGATCACGAAGGGCAGATATTCGTGAAAAAATAATTCGCCGAGGGCGTGGGCGGTGTCGGCGGCGCCGAAGCCCCAGACCATCGGCACGACCACCAGCATCGCCCAGACAAACGAAATCTTGCCGTAGTGCCGGTGCCAGAAGCCCGGACGCACCAGCGGCCATATCGCGATAGATAACAGCAGTCCGACGAAGGGCAGCGCCCATTCAAGTCCGAGGTCGGCGCCGGCGAACATGCCGAGGTCGGCGGGGTCTGCCGCGAGCGGCGCGCTGAAATCCGACGGCGAAAAGCGCAGGAGCATCCTGCCTCCCTTGTGAATCTGTGGAAAGTCCCCCGACCCCGACACCTTGCCCAATCTGCGAGACTAACGCAAATTAGCCCGTGGATACAGCCATGCTTCTGCACCGACAATCCCGCCTGCTGGCGCGTGCGTTGCCGCGCGCGGTGTTCGCCGTCGGCAACTTCGACGGACTGCATCGCGGACACCGCGCCGCCATTGACTACGCGCGCGGCGTGGCGCGGGAGGCCGGGCGCGCGCTGGTGTTATTGACTTTTGAGCCGCATCCGAGGCGGATTTTCGCGCCTGAGGGGGTGCCGTTTCGGCTGACTCCGTTTGGCGAGAAGGTGTATGTTGCGCGGCGGCTCGGCGTGGACGGCGTGTTGGCGCTGCGTTTTTCGCGGCGTTTCGCAGATATTGGCGCCGAGGAGTTTGCGCGTGAGAATCTCAAGGGGGAACTTGACCCTGCCGCGGTGATTATCGGCGAGAATTTTCGGTTCGGGCGGGATCGTGCCGGAGATGCGGAGGTGCTTCGGGGCGCGGGTTTGGATGTGCGTGTGTTTCCGAGTTTGTGCGAGGGGGGCGAGGTGATTTCGGCGTCTCTGGTTCGGGAGCGGTTGTTGGACGGACAGCCGGGCGCTGCCGCCGAGTTGCTTGGGCGGGAGTTTCATATTGCCGGACATATTCGGCGCGGTGATGGTCGCGGTGCGAGGGAGTTGGGTTGTCCGACGGCGAACATTGATTTGCATCCGTGGTTAATTCGGCCTGCTTTCGGGATTTATGCTGTTCGGCTTGCTTTCGGTGATGATTCGGAGCGGTGGTTCGGGGGTGTTGCGAGTCTTGGGGTTAATCCGATGTTTCCTCTTGAGGAGCCGCGTCTTGAGGTGCATTTGTTCGGGCGGTGGGGTGATCTTGTTGGTCGGGGTGTGCGTGTATTTCTTGTTAAGAAGATTCGTGATGAGGGGAAATTTGATTCTGTGCATGCTCTTAAGGAGCAGATTCAGCACGACATTTCTGTCGCAAAATCCATTCTTAATTAAAGAGAGACAACGAAGCGCGGCCTCTGGCATTAGTGGGCGTTTGACTAAGACATTCACGATGTTGGCTCAAGCGAACTGTACCAACTGATGGGTGCGGGCTAGCCCGCAAAAAAAAATTAAAAAAATGATTTGACTATTTAAGGGGTCAATTAAATCAATTGCCTTTTCATTAATAGACAATTAATGGTGTCTATTAAATAAATTAATTTCTTTTTAATTTAATTTTTTTGCAGG
>JALCBB010000068.1 GCA_028066985.1 Alphaproteobacteria bacterium | reverse complement strand
GCTTGAGCCAACATCGTGAATGTCTTAGTCAAACTCCCACTAATGCCAGAGGCCGCACTACGGAGAGTCCCGTGGGAGCAAGCCTTTCCACCAGTGAGAGCGGACTTTGCACTAGCCGTGAAAGACGCTCCTGCTGGCGACACCAACTTATGCCTGCGGGCGCCGCCCGCTTTTTTGCAGGCAGCGCCTGCGGGCTTAAGTTGGCGCTGTTCGCTTGAGCCGACATCGTGAATGTCTAAGTCAAAGTCTTACTAACGCCAAAGGTCTGTCGTCGTAAAAAAATCCCCGCGCCGGAACACGGCGCGGGGATCCCAAAAAAAGCGGCCGAAATCAGTTCGGCTTGAAGTCGTTGCCGACCTCGGAGTAACTCCCCTCGCTCCACAAATACCATGTGAAGTCGATGTCGTCACGATCACCCTTGGAATTGTAAGACAAATTCCCGATCACCGTGTCAAAACCGCCGCTCGCGCGAATGGCGTCCGAAACCGCGCCGGTCTCGAAAGTGCCGGCGGCCTCCGCGGCCTTCGCCCAGACCTGAATCGCCGCATAGGTATACAGCGTGTAACCCTCAGGCTCATAACCCTCGCTGCGGAAACGCTCCACAATGTCGCTCGCCATCGCGTTGTTGCGCGGGTCGGGTCCGAAAGTGAAGATGATCCCCTCGCCGGCGTCACCCGTGATGCTCCAGAGCTCCTGCGTGTTCTGCGCGTCGCCCGAAATCAACGTCGGACTGTAACCCTGGTCGCGCGACTGACGCGCGATCAAACCCATCTCGGAATGATAACCGCCGTAGTAGACCGCCTCGATGCCCTGCCCCTTCAACTTGGAGATCAGCGCCGAGTAGTCCTGCTCGCCGGCGTTGACCGCCTCGTAGAGCGCGACCGAGCCGCCCATGTCCTCGAACGCCGCGCGCGTCAGGTCGGCGAGACCCTTGCCGTACGCGGACTTGTCATGGATGACAGCGACCTTGCTGCTGGCGAAATTCTTCGCGAGCCACGCGCCCGCGAAATCGCCCTGCTGGTCGTCGCGTCCGCAGGTGCGGAAGACATTTTCATAGCCCTTCTCGGTCAGCTGCGGGTTTGTGCTGGCGGGAGTGATCTGGAGAATGTCGTTCTCCCAGTACACATCCGACGCCGGAATGGAAGAGTGCGAGCAGAAGTGTCCCGCCACGAACGAGACGCCCTCGTTCGCCATCTTGCGCGCGACCGAAACAGCCTCCTTGGGGTCGCAGCGGTCGTCGCCGTAGACGAGATTGATCTGTTCGCCGAGAACACCGCCGGCCGCGTTGAGATCGGCGGCGGCGGCTTCGGCGCCGCGCTTGAGCTGATCACCGAAAGAAGCGAGGTCGCCCGAGAGCGGTCCCGCGAGTCCGATGTCGACGGCGCGCGCGTGCTGGACGGCGCCGCCGAGCGCGACGGCGAGTGTGACAGCGCCGAGAGTTGCGAAATGTTTCATATCCCTTTTTTGACCTCCTGTGTGTCTGTGGGATGGAGTCGTTGAGTCGTGTTCGCCCGTCCGTCTCGCCTCCGCGGAGCGGGAGCGATGACTTTCGCGTCTTGCTTTCAGGGAACGGGCAGAGGAGAATTTAGCACCGACAGCAACAGACGGCAAGCCGTCAATTGCCCGAATAAGTCATTGTTTAATTTGAATTGTTTATTTATCTTGCGGTTTTCCGCCTGTCTTCTGTCTATTTGCGGGGGCGCCAGGAGAGGGGTCCGGCGCGCTCGTACAGCCACGGATACTGAGAGACCATTCGGCGCGCAAGGCGTCGGCGCCAGGCGAAAAGAAACATCGCGCACGACATCAACAGCGACAAAAGCGCGCCGGGAAAACTGAGAAGGTCGCCCTCGGCGAGTCCGTAGACGAGGAAGCGGTGAAAGCCCGCCGTCAGGCACGCGTAGAAGAGAGTCTCGCGGATGTCGCGCCAGCCGTTGCCGAGACGCGCGCCGCCGAGCCAGCCGCAGAGCGCGAGCGCCGCCGTCAGAAACACGAAGACCAGCGGACGCGCGCCGAAAATTTCAACGAGGAGTTCTTCGCTCATGGTTTGTCGTGTGTCGTTTGTCGTCCGTGTGTCGCGTGTTGTGTTACTGCGCGGCGCCGCCTTCCAGGTATGCGCGGCGCACGCCTTCGTCGGCGAGGAGTTCGTCGCCGGTGCCGCTCATTTCCATTTGTCCGCTGACCATGACATATCCGCGGTCGGCGAGGCGCAGGGCGTGGTGGGCGTTCTGCTCCACGAGGAGGATCGTGGTGCCTTCGCTTTTGTTGATGGTGCGGATGGCGGCGAAGATCTGTTTGACGATGATGGGCGCGAGTCCGAGGGAGGGTTCGTCAAGGAGCAGCAGTTTCGGTTTTGAGAGGAGGGCGCGTCCGATGGCGAGCATCTGCTGTTCGCCGCCCGAAAGGGTGCCGCCGCGCTGTGTGCGTCGTTCGGCGAGGCGCGGGAAGAGGGTGAAGATGTGATCAAAGAGTTTGTCGCGTTCGTGGGGCGGGGTGGAGAGTCCGCCCATGAGGAGGTTTTCGTAGACGGTGAGTCTTGAGAAGATGCGTCTGCCTTCGGGCGAGATGGCGAGGCCGCGGCGCATGATCTGGGTGGTGGGGAGGCGGGTGATGTTTTCGCCGTTGAAGGTGACGCGTCCGCGGCGGGCGCGGACGACGCCGCAGATGGTCATGAGGAGGGTGGATTTGCCGGCGCCGTTCGCGCCGATGAGGGTGACGATTTCGCCGGCGTCTACATGGAGGTTGACGCTGTGGAGCGCCTGGATGGCGCCGTAGTAGGACTCGAGGTTTTCGATCTGGAGGCTGCTCATCACAAAACTCCCCGAAGCACAACACTCGGCATTAGTGAGCGAGGACTCCGGACTCTCCGAAGTGCGACACCTGGCATTAGTGGGAGATGACTCAAGACTAGCCGCGACAGCCGCTCAAGCGAACCGCACCAACTGATGCCCGCAGGCGCTGCCTGCAAAAAATTAAATTTTAATGGACGGATAATGGACGGACGAACCAGCAACCCGGTTTTTGTCCATTTAATTTTTTTGTCGGCAGCGCCGACAGGCATAAGCGGGTGCAGCCAGCAGGAGCGGCTGTCATTGCCAGTGCAAAGTCCGTGCTTACTGGTGTGAAAGTCTGCTCCCACGGGACTCTTCGCGGGCAGTGTATTTTTCGTCATGCCGTCGCCGCCGTTGACGAAGTTGATCCGTCATCAGCGTCCTCCTCGCCAAGATACGCCGCGATCACACGCGGATCCCCCGCAACCTCCTCAGGCGTCCCCTCCGATATCTTCCGGCCGTAGTCCAGAACCACAATGTGATCCGATATCCCCATCACCACACCCATGTCATGCTCAATCAGCAGAATCGCCAGACCCTCCTCCTCGCAGATGCGGCGCAGAAAATGACGCAAAGTCTTCGACTCGCTCGGATTCAATCCCGCCGCCGGCTCGTCAAGACACAGCAAAACCGGATCACTGCACAACGCCCGCGCAATCTCCAGACGCCGCTGCGCTCCATGCGCCAAAGCCCCCGCCTCCTCGTCCGCGCGCGAAAGCAAACCCACCAGGTTGAGATAACGACACGCCTTCTCCACCGCCGCCTGCTGCGCGCGGCGATACGACGGCAGAGAAAAAAGTCCGCCGACCGTGTACAACGAACCGCGCATCAACTCCGCATGCTGCGCCACAAGCAGATTCTCAAGCACCGTCATTCGCGGAAACAGACGCACATTCTGAAATGTCCGCGCAAGCCGTCCGCGCCGCGCTATCTGATCAGACTCCAGACGCTCAAGATACACCTCCGCGCCGTCGGAATGACGCATCAGAAGCCGTCCGACATCAGGCGAGTAAAAACCCGTCAGACAATTAAAGACAGTCGTCTTCCCCGCGCCGTTCGGGCCGATGATCGCCGTAATCTCGCCGGGCAGCGCGCTGAACGACAGGTCGTCCACCGCGAGAAGTCCGCCGAAACGAATGGAAAGATGCTCAACCGTGAGAAGCGCGTCCGGGGCTGTCGTTGTCGCGGCTGCTGTCGCTGTCGCTGTCGCGGCTGCTGTCGCTGTCGCGCTCACCGCCGCGGACGCCGCCGCCGTTGTCTCCGTTTCCATTTCCACGCTTCCCCCTTCGCCGTCGCCGGAGATCATCCCTTGCTTCCCGTCGGCTTCTGCCGCACCACAGAACCCTCGCCGACCGCGCCGCCGCCCGTCGCCGGAGCCGCCGGCGCCGCTGTCATCGCTGTCGCCGTCGCCGTCGTCGGCGCGGGCGCGGCAAGCGGACTGTCGCCGACCGCGTATCCCTCGGCGGCGAACCTCATTCGTCCGCGCCGGTCAAAAAGCCGCACCGACGGCTCGCGGAACGAAAGCAGTCCGCGCGGCCTCCACACCATTATCAAAACGAGTCCGCCGCCGTACGCGACCATCCTGAACTCCGACAACTCGCGGAAAACTTCGGGAAGGCCGATAAGCAGCGCCGCCGCGATCGCGATGCCGACAAGACTGCCCATCCCGCCAAGCACGACAATGGAAAGCACAATCGCCGACTCAATAAAGGTGAAACTCTCCGGACTGATAAAACCCTGGCGCGTCGCGAAAAAGGCGCCCGCGAAGCCGCCCCACGCCGCCGAAATTCCGAAGGCGACAAGTTTGATGCGCGTGCGGTTGAGTCCGAGCGAGGCGCTGGCGATGTCGTCTTCGCGCAAAGCCTCCCAGGCGCGTCCTATCGGAAGCGTGCGGATCCGCAGCGTGAAAATCGCCACCAGCGCCGAAAGCGTGAAGACAAGATAGTAAAGAAAGATAATCCGATGCTCCGGCGAAAAAGGAATGCCGAGCATCTCGTGAAACAGCGGCAGGTCGCCCGTCGCGCGCTTGTTGAACTCGGCGACGCCGAAAAGACTCGGACGCGGAATAGACGAAATGCCGTCGGGACCGCGCGTGACGGCGCTCCAGTTGATGAGGACAAGCCTGACAATCTCGCCGAAGCCCAGCGTCACAATCGCGAAATAGTCGCCGCGCAGACGCAGAACCGGAAAGCCGAGAATAAGTCCGGAAATGCCGGCGAGAAGTCCGGCGAGAGGCAGACACCACCAGAACGAGAGTCCGAAATTGACGGCGAAAATCGCGTAGGCGTAGGCGCCGACCGCGTAAAACGCGACATAGCCGAGGTCAAGAAGGCCGGCGTATCCGACGATGATGTTGAGTCCCCAGCCGAGGAGAACATAGGTGAGAATCAGAATGCCGACATCAAGCATGTAAATGGACGAAAACGGCAGCCACGGCAGAAAAGCCACGAACACCACCACCACCGCCGCCGCGAGCGGAATGGCGCGGCGCAGGGCGAGGGCGGCGTCGGCGCGGGCGGTGTCTATGCGGGCGCGCTCCACGCCGCGCGCGATGACGAGCCACTGGATCGCGGCGCGCGCGAAGAGGAAGAGTCCGCCCGCGAAGAGGAAGACTTCAAAGAGTTTGCTCAGCGGCAGGTCGGACGACCAGGCGTAGGCGGCGGCGAGCATGGCGGCGGCTCCGCCGGCGAGGGCGATCGCGGAGCGCTCGTAGCGCAGGAGAATGAGTCCGAAACGGCCGAGAACGACCAGCGCGACCGCCAGAACCGACGGCAGCCAGCGCGCGTTGATGGTGAGTCCTTCAAAGGAGTCGATGGTGCGCAGCGTGATGAGCGGAAAGACGAGCGCGGCGGCGATGAGGCCGGTGATTCCGAGTTCAATGAGGATGGCGCGGAGGTCCTGCGTCATCTCGCGCTTATCCGACTGCGCCGACGGTGACGGCGGCGGCGGTGTTGTTGTCGTAGTTGCGGACATGATGCGTTCAGATTTTCTTGGACTCGTGACCGTCCAACAGCGCCGACGGTGACGGTGACAGTGATGACGGCGCCGTTATTGTCCCCGTCGCTGTCATCGGGGACATTGACGGTGACGGCGGCGGTGTCGTTGTCGCCGTCGGTGTCGTCGTTGTCGCTGTTGCGGACATGGCGCGCTCAGATCTTCTCAACCTCAGGGTGTCCGAAAATGCCGGACGGACGGAAAATCAGAACCATCACCAGAATGGAAAACGCGGCGACATCCTTCCACTCGGTCAGGAAATAGCCCGCCCAGAACGCCTCAATCAGACCAATCAGAAGTCCGCCGAGCATCGCGCCATGCACCGAGCCGATGCCTCCGAG
The DNA here is from genome assembly GCA_028066985.1 of Alphaproteobacteria bacterium. Classification (GTDB taxonomy): domain Bacteria; phylum Pseudomonadota; class Alphaproteobacteria; order JALCBB01; family JALCBB01; genus JALCBB01. The sequence goes on along the minus strand of JALCBB010000068.1, from coordinate 4,159 downwards.
AACCGCCGCCGTGAACGCCTTGATGCCGGCGTGAAAACCGATGAAAAAATCCACAACGCCGTAGTAGAGCGTGACCATCACTCCCGCGAGCGCGGCGAGGACGGCGCCCGTCACGAAAGTCACCGACACCGTGCGGTCGACATCAACGCCGAGCAGCGACGCCATCACCTTGTCCTGTTCGCAGGCGCGCTGGCGGCGTCCGAGGGAGGTCGTGTGAATGACGCCGTTGAGCCCGACCATCAGCATAATCGTCAGCACGATGATGCCGATCTGCAGGTACGAAATCTGCACCGCGAAGCCGCCGTCGTTGAGGAGGGTGAAGCCTCCCTGGACTTTCGGGGGGATGGGCTTGTTGCGCGCGCCCTGCGCGAGTTGCACGAAATTCTGCAGGAAGATGCTCATTCCGATCGCGGAGATGAGCGGCGCGAGTCTGAAGGAGTGTCGCAGCGGCCTGTAGGCGAGGCGTTCCACGGTCCATCCGTAGAAGCCGGAGACGAGCATGGCGAAGACAAGCACGAGCAGCAGCGCCGCGAAGAACGAAAAGCCCGCGAAGAGCGTGAAGGCGATGACGGCGACGAAGGCTCCGATCATGTAGATTTCGCCGTGGGCGAAGTTGATCATGCCGATGATGCCGTAGACCATGGTGTATCCGATGGCGATGAGGCCGTAGACGGAGCCGAGGGTGACGCCGTTGATGAGCTGCTGCAGGAAGTAGGCCATTGGTATTGACGCCGGCGCTGTTTCAGCGGGAACGGGGGTGTGGCGAATCTAGCACGGGTTTCCGGGGCTGGCAAATTGCGCTCCTGGGGTGATTTCTGGCGCGAATTTTGGCATTGGAGGCGCGGGCGTCAATTTGTTCCACGGGATGCGTTGACCCTGCCGCGTTTTCCGTCCTTTTCTGGACATCTCGTGGTGTGATATTTGGCATTAGTGGGAGTTTGACTTAGACATTCACAATAGCCGCTCAAGCGAGCGATACCCACAGATGGCTGGCGGCACTGCCGCCAAAAAAAAATTAAAAAAATAATTGGACTATTTAAGAGGTCAATTAAATAAATTGCTTTCCTAATTAATTGACTATTAATGGTGTCAATTAAATAAATTAATTTCTTTTTAATTTAATTTTTTTGCAGGCAGCGCCTGCGGGCATCAGCGGGCGCGGTTCGCTTGAGCCAACACCGTGAATGTCTTAGTCAAACGCCCACTAATGCCAGAGATTGTGCTTCGTTTGTCTCGTGACTAAAGCGCTAAGCCGCCAAAGCACGGGCGACACGAGGCAAAATGCCGCCATGCCGGAAAGTCTCCAGCTCGTCCTCAGTGTCAATCCGCAAACACAACTCCGCCTCCGATACACCGCCATCCCCCTCAAAACACGCCACAACCCGTCCCCGAACCTCAAGAGACTCCAGACCCGCAAGCGTCACCGCCTCCGAACCCGTCAGACCCAGACGCTCAAGCGCGTCAGACTCCACAAACTCCAGCGGCAGAATCCCCATCCCGACCAGATTCGTGCGGTGAATCCGCTCCAGACTCAAAGCCAGCACAGCACGCACCCCCAGTAACGCCGGACCCTTCGCCGCCCAGTCGCGCGACGACCCCGTGCCATACTCGCGTCCCGCGACAACCACCAGCGACACCCCCTCTTCACGATACCGCGCGGCGGCGTCGTAAATCCGCATTCCCTCGCCGCTCGGAAAATGCGTCGTGAAACCGCCCTCGCGTCCGCCCTCGGCAAGCGCGTTCCGCAGACGCGGAGACGCGAAAGTCCCGCGAATCATCACCTCGTGATTCCCGCGCCGCGCCCCGAAAGCATTGAACTCGGCAGGACCGACCGCGCGCTCCTCAAGCCACTCCCCCGCCGGCGACTCGCGGCGAATCGCGCCCGCAGGAGATATGTGATCGGTCGTCACCGAATCGCCGAACAGCGCGAGAATGCGCGCCCCCGAAACAGGCGCGAACGGCGGCGGCGCAAGACCAAGATCAGCGAAAAAAGGCGGACGCCGCACATAAGTCGACTCCTTCTCCCACTCGTACAGCGTGCCGGCGCCGCCCTCCAGAACCTTCCACTCGTCGTCGCCCTCCAGCAGCGAGCCGGCGTTGGCGGAAAACATCTCGGCGCGCACATGCGTCGCGACAACAGCGCGGATCTCGTCGGGCGAGGGCGCGATGTCGCGGAGAAAAACCGGCGCGCCGTCCGCGTCTTCGCCGAGCGGAGTCTCGGTCAGTCCGCCGCGCAGGTCGCCTCTGAGCGCGGCGGCGACAACAAGCATCGGCGACGCAAGATAGTTGAGACGCACCTGCGGATGAATGCGTCCCTCAAAATTGCGGTTGCCCGAAAGAACGGCGGCGACAGAAAGTCCGTTCGCGGTAACGGCGTCGGCGACTTCGGGAGCGAGCGGCCCCGAGTTGCCGATGCAGGTGGTGCATCCGAATCCGACAAGATTGAATCCGACCTCGGCGAGCGGCGCGAGGAGTCCGGCCGACTCCAGATACTGCGGCACGGTGCGCGAGCCGGGCGCGAGCGAGGTCTTGACCCAGGGCTTCGCTTTGAGTCCGCGCGCGGCGGCGTTGCGGGCGAGAAGCGCGGCGGCGACAAGGCCGTAGGGATTTGAAGTGTTGGTGCATGAAGTGATCGCGGCGATGACGACATCTCCGTTTCTGACGGACGCGCCGCCGTCGTCTTTGTCGTCGGCGGACTTGTCGCTGTCGGCGAGAATTTTCCGCACGGACGCGCCGAGATGCGCGAGCGACACTCTGTCCTGCGGACGGCTCGGTCCCGCGAGGGCGGGTTCAATGTCGCCGAGATTGATTTCGAGGGACTCGGAGTATCGCGCGGGGTTGTTATCGTCGCGCCAGAGTCCCTGGGCGCGGGCGTAGGCTTCCACGCGGTCGCGGAGTTCGGCGCTGCGCGCGGTGCTTTCGAGGTATGCGATTGTTTCGCGGTCTATCGGAAAGAGCGCGGCGGTGGAGCCGGATTCGGGCGACATGTTGGAGATGGTCGCGCGGTCGGGCAGCGAGAGGGAGTCGAGTCCGGGCCCGCAGAATTCCACGATCTTGCCGACGACGCCGTGTTCGCGGAGCCGTTCGGTGACGGCGAGGACGAGGTCGGTGGCGCCCGAGACGGGGGGCAGTTTTCCTGTCAGTCTGACGCCGACGACTTTGGGCAGGGCGAGCGAGAGGCTTTGTCCGAGGAGTGCGGCTTCGGCTTCTATGCCGCCGACGCCCCATCCGAGGACGCCGAGGGCGTTGATCATTGTGGTGTGGCTGTCGGCGCCGACGAGGGTGTCGGGGAGGAGGGTGTCGTTTTCGCGGCGCACGACTTCGGCGAGCGTTTCCAGGTTGACCTGGTGGACGATGCCGGTGCCCGGCGGCACGACGCGGAATCCTGTGAAGGCGCTTTGTCCCCATTTGAGGAAGCGGTATCGTTCTTTGTTGCGGCGGTATTCTATTTCGCGGTTGCGGTTCACGGCGTCGGGGCCGAGGGCGTCTTCTATGATGAGGGAGTGATCGACGACGAGGTCGCACGGAATGGCGGGTTTGACATTTTCGGCTTTGCCGCCGAGTTCGGCGACGGCTTCGCGCAGCGCGGCGAGGTCGGCGACGACGGGAACGCCTGTGAAGTCCTGGAGGAGGACGCGCGCCGGAAACCAGACGAGGTCGGCGGCGGGATTTTCCGCGTGTGAGTTCCAGTTGAAGAGGTTTGTGATCTGGGGGAGCGCGGATTCGGGTTCGCGGTGGGCGTTGCGGAGGCGATTTTCGGCGAGGATACGGATGGCGAGGGGCATTCGGGCGAGTGATTTTTCGGCGTTGCTGCCGAGGGTTTTGGCGGCGGCATTGAGGCTGAAGTACTGGTATTGTTTCTGGCTGACGGCGAGGGTTTTGCGCGCGTCGTTCTGGAGTTGTGCGGGATTGGTGTTCATGGTTTTGTTTCTCCTTGTGTTAAAGGTAGCAGGAACGGCTTAAGGGGTCAATCAGGAGACAGACGAAGCGCGCCCCCTGGCACTAGCGATGCTTTTAATAATTATAGAGACAAACGAAGTGCGGTCTTTGGCATTAGTGGGAGTTTGACTAAGACATTCACGATAGCCGCTCAAGCGAGCGGCGCCAACTAATGCCCGCAGGCGCTGCCTGCAAAAAAAATTAAATTAAAAAGAAAATA
>JALCBB010000067.1 GCA_028066985.1 Alphaproteobacteria bacterium | reverse complement strand
TTATTTTTTTGCGGGCTAGCCCGCACCCATCTGCTGGCATCGCTCGCTTGAGCCGCTATTGTGAATGTCTTAGTCAAACTCCCACTAATGCCAAAGACAGCACTTCGTCTGTCTCCTAATTAAAAATTAACTCCCACTAATGCCAAAGGCTGGCCTTCGTTGTCTCTTAATTATTCAGGCGGTTTCGCGTAAAGCCTCCGCACGCGCCAGATCCACAGACACCAGACGCGAAACCCCGCGCTCCGGCATCGTCACACCAAATAAACGATCCATCCGCGCCATCGTATGACGATGATGCGTGATCACCATAAAACGCGTCCGCGCACGACCGCTCAACTCCTCAAGCAAATCACAGAAACGATGCACATTAATGTCGTCCAAAGCCGCGTCAACCTCGTCCAAAACACAGATCGGCGCCGGATTCGTCAGAAACACCGCGAACAACAACGCCAAAGCCGTCAATGACTGCTCGCCCCCCGACAACAACCCCAAAGAACGCAAACGCTTCCCAGGCGGACTCGCCATAATCTCAAGACCGGCCTCCAGAGGATCGTCCGACTCAACCATCTCCAGAGCCGCCTCGCCGCCTCCGAACAGCCGTCCGAACAATGACGAGAAATTCTCGTTCACCTCCCCGAACGCCTCAAGCAACCGCCGCCGTCCCTCGCGATTCAATGTCTGAATGCCGCGCTGTAAACGCTCAATCCCCGCCACAAGTTCGTCACGCTCGCCGCGCATCTCGTCCAGTTTGCTCTCCAGGTCGCGGATCTCATGCTCGGCGCGCATGTTCACCGGACCCATCCGCTCGCGCTCCGTCTGCAACTTCTGCAGACGCGCGCGGGTCGCCTCCAGTTCGGGCAGCGGCTCGTCCGCGCCCCAGCCGCTCTCCCTGAACAAATCCCCGGGAGCGCACGCCAGCCGCTCGTCGGCGCGCGCCGCCAGCGCCGTCAGACGCTCGCGCTCCTGCGACAAACGACCCTCGGCGCGAATCTGCTCCTCGCGCTTCGTGTTGCGCGCCGACTCCGCCGTCCGCAAAGCCTCGCCGCTTTCGCGATGCCGCTCCTCCGCGATCTGCAGACGCTCTTCCGCCTGCGCGCGCCGCCCCTCGGCTTCGCCGATCTGCTCGCCGAGCGACGCCGCGCGACGCTCCAAAGCCAGCGGAGCCGCCGCCAGCCGCTCGCGCTCGCGCAGACTCTCCTCAAGACGCTCGCTCAATGTCGCCGCATGACGCTCGGCCTCCTCGTGCCGGCGCCGCCACTCTTCCGTCTCGCGCTCGCGCTCCGCCGCGCGCGCGCGACGCTCGTCCTCGGCGCGCAGCCAGGCGCGACGCTCCGAGTCCGCCTCCGAATGACGCCGCCGCGCCTCGCCCGCCGCCGTTCGCGCTGTTTCCAGGGATGTCCGCGAGTCGCGGGCGGCGTCCGCTGTCGCTGTTTCGGCTGTCCGCGCCTCGTCGCGCCGCGCGGCAAGGTCGTCAAGTTGCGCGGAAATTTCGGCGAGCCGCCGCGCGTTCTCGGCGCGCGCCGCGTGAGTCTGAAGCCGCCGCCACGCGCTCTCAAGCAGGAGACGCGTCCGTTCCGCCTCGCGGGCGCGCTCGCTTAAAAGAGTTCGCGCCGTCTCCGCCTCGCGCGCGGCTTCTGTGAGAGATTCTTCAAGTCCTTCAATCTCAAGACGGCGCGCGCGCAGGACCTGTCCCTGACGCAGACGGCGAATCGCGGGAAGGGCGCTCGCGTCGCTCGCGGAGAAGCCGTCCCACCGCCACAGTCCGCCCGCCCGCGACACCAGCCGCTGACCCGCCGCCAGCGAAGGCTGAAGACGCTCGCCCTCGGCGGCTTCATTGACGACTCCGATCTGCGAGAGGCGGCGTGTCAGGGCGGCGGGCGCGTCAATCAGTCCGCTCATCGGCTCCGCCGCGCCGGGCAGGGGGGGGAGAGCGGCGGTGTTTTTGTCGTCTTCGCGCCAGAAGAGCGGCGCGCCCGGACGGCGGCTCGCGAGGAGGTCGTCGCCGAGGGCGGCGGCGAGGGCGCGTTCCATTTCGGGGGGTGTTTTGATTTCGTCAAAGAGGCTCGGCCAGAGTTCGCCCTGCGATGTCGCCAGTGTTCGTGACAGAGCGTCGCATTCGGCGCGGGCGGCTGCGAGTTTGTGTTCGCATGCGCCGTGTTTGCGGGCGGCGGAGGTGTCGGCGCGCTGCGCTTCTTCCAGGGCGGCGCGGGCGCGCGCCTCTTCTTCGCGGGCTGTTTCCAGCGCCTGTTCGGGGTCAAAGTCCTTTTGATTTTCGGACGACAACGACCCTGCCGCCGTCATTGTCTCCGATGACGACAACGATGACGATGACACCGCCGCCGTCACCGTCCTTGTCATTGTTTCCGATGACGACAGCGACCCTGCCGCCGTCTCTGTCTCCCCTGTTTTTAATTCACCGTGACGACCATCATCGTCCCCGTCCTTTTTACCCTCGGACGACAACGACCCTGCCGCCGTCGCCGTCTCCGCGCGGCGCGACTCCAGTTCCGCGCACTGCGCCGACAAACTCTCGCTCAATGTCCGCGCCCGCGTATGCGCGTTCTCGCGCTCGCTATGCTCCGACTCGCGCGCCGCCAGTGTCGCCTCCGCCTCGCCGGCGAGACGCGCCGCCTCCTCAAGCGCGGATGCCAATCGCTCGCCCGCGCCTTTCGTGTCGTCCGCCGACTCCGATTCGTCCGCGGACAATCCCGCCTCCTCGGCGAGCCGCGACAACGCCGCCGCCGCGTCCTCGCGCTGCGCCGCCGTGCGCTCCTGATCCGCCTTCAACTGCTCGCGCCGCCGCTCCGCCGCCGCCAGATTGCTCTCCGCCTGTTCCACCTCGCGGTTGAGCGCGCGCCGCTCGCCCTCAAGTCCCTCAAGCGCCGCCGCCGTCTCGGTCGCCGCCTGCCGCAGCGGAGGCAACTGCGTCGCCGCCTGCGCCTGCGCCGTCGCCGCCTCGTCGCTGGACTGCGCCGCCGCCTGCACCTCGTCCGCGCTCGCCGACAACGCGCCCTCCGCCGCGCGCACCGCCGCCTCGCCCGCGAGCCACTCAAGATGCAGAACCATCGCCTCCGTGCAGCGCAGTTCGCGCGCGAGTTCGTGATAGCGCGCCGCCTCCTTCGCCTGATGATGCAGGGAGCGGCGCTGTCCCTCGTGCGTGCGGAGAATCTCCTCAAGACGCGAAATGTTGTTGTTCGCCGCGCGCAGTTTGCTCTCGGCGTCGCGGCGGCGCGCGTGAAGGCCGGCGATGCCCGCCGCCTCCTCAAGAAAACGGCGCCGCTCTATCGGCTTGGCGCTGATCATCTGCGCGATCCGTCCCTGCCGCACAATGGACGGCGACTGCGCCCCCGTCGCCGCGTCCGCGAAAAGCGTCTGCACATCGCGCGCGCGGACATCGGTGCCGTTCACCCGATAACGCGTGCCGCTCTCGCGCTCAATGCTCCGCGACACCACCAGTTGATCGTAGTGGTTGAACGGCGCCGGCGCGTCGCCCTCGCGGTTGTCAAGAATGAGCGAGACCTCCGCGCGCTCGCGGCGCGGACGCGCGCCCGAACCCGCGAAGATGATGTCGTCCATGCCCTCGCCGCGCATGCGCTTCGCCGAGGTCTCGCCCATCGCCCAGCGCAAGCCCTCCACCAGGTTGGACTTGCCGCAGCCGTTGGGGCCGACAATGCCCGTCAGTCCGCCCTCAATCGGCAGTTCGGTCGCGTCCACAAAACTCTTGAAGCCGACCAGAGTCATCTTCGCGAAAGAAAGCATAAGCGTCTCGCTATCTCAGGCGGCTTTTCAGGCGTCGGCGGCAAGTTCGGCGAGACGGACAAAAAATTCGTCAGGGTCGCCGCCGAGACGAATACGCTCGCGGTTGAAAAACAGCGCCGGCGTTCCGCGCACCTCAAGTTCGCGCGCCGCGCGCGAATACTCGGCGCCCATCCGCTCAATGAGATGTTCGTCTTCCATGCAGGCGCGGGCGGTTTCTTCGTCCATGCCGGCGAGGGCGGCGCGTCCGACCAGGGCGGCGACCGGATCCTCGGCGCGCGCCCAGTCGCTCTGCGAGCGGTAAAGAATGTCAATGAAGGCGAAGAAGGCGTCGTCCGCGGGAAGACACTCGGCGAGAAGCGCGGCGCGCACCGCCACGCCGTCAAGCGGAAAATGACGATAGATGAAACGCAGACGCCCGCTGTCTATCCACTCGCGCTCCAGACGCGGATAGACCTCGCCGTGAAAAGTCGCGCAGTGCGGACAGGTCAGCGACGCATACTCTATCAGCGTGTTGGGCGCGGCGGCGTCTCCGCGCACATGCTGGAGAAGGTCTTCCTCGTCAAAGAGGGCGCTTTCCTGCGCCGACGCCCGGCGCGGCGCGACTCCCGCGACTCCGGCGAGCGGCGGCAGAAGGGCGAGCGCCGTCAGCGCGCGCAGAAACCGCCGCCGCCGCGGACGGGTCGCCGTGCGGGGAGAGAGGGCTGTTTTCGTCATTTTGGTGTCCGTTTTCGGCTTCGGTTCGGATTCAGTCCAGATATAGTAGTTGAATCCGCGTCATTTCACAACCTCTGGGGGGATTTCGCCGATTCCGCCGACACCTGCAGGATTCGCAGCCGCGCCACGCACTCGTAGCCCATATGCGCGTTGATTCGCGCGACAATCTCAGGCTCGCGGTGCTGGACTTCGGGCGCGAAGCCGGGGTCGGTCTCCAGGGTGAGGATGCCGCCGCTCTTCGGCAGCGCGAGACGGCGCGGACGCGTGCGCGCGGCGAGGTCGGGCCCGGCGATGGCGTCCCAGGCGACGACGAGGGCGGCGACATGCGCGCCGTTCGCGCCGTAGCGGGCGAGCAGGGGCGCGAGGGCGTCGGGAAGGGCGGCGGCGACGGATTCCATGCGTCCGCGCCGCCTTCTGCGGACGGCGCCGGCGGCGGACAGAGAAGACGGACGGCGCGGCACATCCCCAGAATACTGGAATTTAATCAGGCGCGCGAATCGGAATCAGAGCGCGACTGCGGGTAGTATGGCGCGGATGGCTTCCGCGACTTCTTCGGCTTCTTCGGTGTCCGCGACTCCCGCGACTTTGACGGCGCGCGATCTGCGCATGTTTCGGCGGCGGCTTCTTGCCTGGTATGACCGCGAGGCGCGGACGCTTCCCTGGCGCGCGCGCGGCGGACGGCGCGCGAGCGCGTATCGCGTGCTTGTTTCCGAGATGATGCTGCAGCAGACGCGGGTCGCGGTTGTCGCCGGTCGTTATCGTGATTTTGTGCGGCGCTGGCCGGGGGCGCGGTCGCTGGCGGCGGCGTCCGAGGACGAGGTGCTTGCGGCGTGGTCGGGTCTCGGTTATTACGCGCGGGCGCGCAATCTGCATCGCGCCGTGTGTGAGGTCGTGTCGCGTCACGGCGGACGCTTTCCGCGCGACCTTCGCGCTCTGCGGCGACTGCCGGGCGTGGGAGAGTATACGGCGAGCGCGCTGGCGGCGCTGGCGTTTGACGAGCCTGTGGTCGCGGTGGACGGCAATGTGCGCCGTGTCGCCTCGCGTCTTTTTGCCTTCGGCAATGGTGCTTTCGGCGGCGGTGACGGCGGCGGTGATGCGCGGCGTCTTGACAGTGCTGTTCAGGGACTGGTTTTGCGGGATGCCGGTCGTCATGGAGATTTCGCGCAGGCTTTGATGGAGTTGGGGGCGTTGGTGTGCCGTCCGCGCTCGCCGCTTTGCGGGGAGTGTCCGGTTTCGGGATTTTGCGCGGCGTATTCGGCTGGACGGGTCGCGGAGTTTCCGGTTCGCGCGGAGCGTGCGCGGCGTGATGTGCGTGAGGGGCGGGCGTGGGTTGTGGAGCATGGGGGGAGGGTTTTACTGGTGGCGCGGGGGCGGCGTGGTTTGCTTGGCGGGATGTTTTTGCCGCCGCTTGAGGGTCTGGACGGTGACGGTGACAGTGACGGCGGTGACGGCGAGCGGGCGTTGTTGATTGAGGCGTTGTCGGCGCGGATTTCTTCGCGGAGTTGTGTTGAGGCCGGGGAGGCGCGTCACATTTTCACGCATGTGGATTTTCGGGCGCGTGTTTATGGCTTGCGGTTGAGTTCTTCGCGTGGGCTGCCGCGGTGGCTGTCGGATATTTTGGATCCGATGGAGGCGAGGGGCGAGGTTGTGTGGCTGTCGCGCGGGGATTTGCATGCGGAGACGCGCGCCGTCGCCCTCCCGCGCCTTACGATCAAGTTAATAGAGACAACGAAGCGCGATATTGGGCATTAGTGGGCGTTGGACTAAGACATTCACGGTGTCGGCTCAAGCGAACTGCACCCACTGATGCCCGCAGGCGCTGCCTGCAAAAAAAATTAAATTAAAAAGAAATTAATTTATTTAATTGACACCATTAATTGTCTATTAATGAAAAGGCGATTGATTTAATTAACCCCTTAAATAGTCCAATTAATTTTTTAATTTTTTTTGCGGGCTAGCCCGCACCCGTCTGCCGGCATCGCTCGCTTGAGCGGCTGTCGTGAATGTCTCAGTCAAACTCCCACTAATGCCAAATGCTGAACGCCGATTTAATTGACACCGTGATGGTCGTCTGTCCATTAATAGTCAATTAATCTTTAATTTATTTTTTGCAGGCAGCGCCTGCGGGCATCTGCCGGCATCGCTCGCTTGAGCGGCTATCGTGAATGTCTTAGTCAAAGTCTTACTAATGCCAAGGGCCGCCCTTCGTTTGTCTCCTGATTAAATTAATGCGGAAATTTCGGCGCCGTCACCGCCTCCGCCTCGCCAAAGTCAGCACCCGACCAAGACAAACAAAAATACACGCGCTATACTCACACACATGCAAGAACTCCACATCGCCTCCAGCCTCACCACCGTCGCCACCATCGCCCTCGTCGTCCTGGTCGCCGGACTCGTCTTCGCCAGACTCAAACAACCGCCCCTCGTCGCATACATCCTCGCCGGCGTCATCCTCGGACCCGTCACAAACCAGATCCACTCCGGCGCCGCCATAGAAATCCTCGCCGAATTCGGAGTGCTCATGCTCCTCTTCGTCGTCGGCATGAAACTCAACCTCGCCGAATTCAAAAAACTCTGGAAACTCGCCACCATCACCACCATCATAGAAATCACCGGCGCCGTCGCCATCGCCGGAATCCTCTCGCTCATCTTCAACTGGTCGCTCGGACTCGCGCTCTTCTTCGCCTTCGCCCTCGCGCTCTCGTCCACCGCCGCCGCCGTGCAGATGCTGCCGTCGCTGGAAAACTCCAAACGCTGCGGACAGGTCGCCATCGCCATCCTCATCGCCCAGGACCTCGCCGTCGCGCCCATGATCCAGATCATCTCCACCGCCGCCACCCTGGAAGAAGGCGGCGGCGGACTCGCGCTCTCCTTCGCGCGCCTCGTCGCCGCGGTCGCGCTGCTCGCCGTCTTCATCTGGCTCCTCGCAAGACGCGCGCCCGAAACCATCCTGCGCCGCTTCTTCGCCGCGCTCCGCAAAAACGAACAACTCGCGCCCGTCGCCGGACTCTTCCTCTGCTTCGGCGCCGCGACCGTCGCCGGATGGCTCGGCTTCTCCGCCGCGTACGGCGCCTTCCTCGCCGGAATGCTCGTCGGCAACTCCGCGGGACGAACCCTCATCCTGCGGCAGATGGAACCCGTGCAGTCGGTCCTGGTCATGATCTTCTTCTTCTCCATCGGCCTTCTCCTTGACCTTGAATACATCTTTGAAAACCGATGGCTTGTCGTCGCCGCGCTTTCCTTCGTGATGATCGTCAAGACGCTCATCAACTTTCTCGTGCTGCACCGCCTCGGCGAGACGGCGCACAACGCGTTTCTGACAAGCACGGTGCTGTCCAACATCGGAGAGTTCTCCTTCCTTCTGGCGACGGTCAGCATCTCGCTCGGACTCGCCGACAGCGAAAGCGGCAAACTCGTCATCGCCGTGACGGTGCTGTCGCTGGCGGTGGCGCCGCTGTATCTTTATCTCGGACTGCGTTCCAATCATCTCGCGCTGTACGAGGTTCCGATGCATCGGGTGCAGTCTCTGCTGCGGCGGAGGCGGCGCGACACCGCCGAGGGCGCGGCGGGGGAGACGGCGGACGGATCGTCGCCGCGCGACGCGACCTAGCCCGGCATCCGCGACACAAAACGGAGGAGGAAATGGCGCGCCGCATTCGCGAGTGGAGCAACGAGCATGAGGAGCGACTGCGCGCGAGCGGCGGACTCGGCGCGGCGGCGCGGATCGCCGGAATAGACGAGGCCGGACGCGGCGCCTGGGCGGGTCCTTTGAGCGTGGCGGCGGTGGTGCTGCCGCGTGTTTTGTCTCCCTGGCTGGCGGCGAACATTGACGACTCCAAGCGTCTGCGTCCTGCGGCGCGTGCCGAGGTTGCGGCGGCTGTCCGCGAGGAGGCGCGGGTTGTGGTTGAGTGGGGTTCGCTTGAGGCGATTGAGGAGCATAATGTTCTCGGCGCGACTTTGCGGGCGATGGCGCGCGCGCTGGAGGGGCTCGGCGACGCGGACGGCGCGCTGATTGACGGTGATCGTCTGCCTGCGGGTGTATCGGTTCCTGTTCTGGGAGTGGTTCGCGGCGACGGGTGTGTGCGGGCGATTGCGGCGGCGTCGGTTGTGGCGAAGGTTGCGCGTGACGCGCTGATGGAGGAACTGGACGGCGATTATCCGGAGTATGGTTTCGCGCGGCATCGGGGTTACGGGACGGCGATGCATCGGGAGGCTTTGCGTCGTTTCGGGCCTTCGCGGGTTCATCGCATGAGTTATCGGCCTGTGCGCGCTCTGTCTAATTAATAAGGGACAAACGAAGAGCAGCCCCTGGCATTAGTAAGACTTTGACTAAGACATTCACGATAGCCGCTCAAGCGAACAGCACCAACTAATGCCCGCAGGTGCTGCCTGCAAAAAATTAAATAAGAATTAATTGACTATTAATGGACGGACGACAATAACGGTGTCAATTAAATCGGCGGGCGGCTTCTGGCATTAGTGGGAGTTTGACTAAGACATTCACGGTGTCGGCTCAAGCGAACGATGCCGGCAGACGGGTGCGGGCTAGCCCGCAAAAAAATTAAATTAAAATTATATTGACTATTTAAGAGGTCAATTAAATAAATTGACTTCTTATTAATTAATAGACAAATAACGGGGTGATAATTATTAAATTTAATTCTTTTTAATTTTAATTTTTCTGCGGGCTAGCCCGCACCCATCAGTTGGTGCTGTTCGCTTGAGCCGCTGTCGTGGCTAGTCTGAATTTAACTCCCACTAATGCCAAGGGCTGTGCTTCGCTTGTCTCCTGATTAAAGCGTCAACGAATGTCAGATAATTTTCCAATTACCCTATCTTGTGTCGGAAAATTAATAAAACACTAGATAGATTCCCCCGATCCCTTGACGCAAGAGTCCGCTTCAGCGAAGATTCCAACTCCCCCCGACATCTCAAATTAAACAACAAGGCGACAAAACCGCCCCGCCCCCATACACCCCCAATGACCAAAAATAAAACCCGCGCAAATACAAAATCACCGCCGCGCAACACAATCCTGCACGGCGACTGCCTGGAACACATGGCGAAACTCCCTCCGGAATGCGTTGACCTCGTCTTCGCCGACCCTCCCTACAATCTCCAGTTGCAGCAGACCTTGCGGCGTCCGAACCAGTCCGAGGTCAGAAGCGTTGACGAAGACTGGGACAAATTCGCCTCCCTCGCCGACTACGACCGCTTCACCCGCGACTGGCTCCGCGCCGTGCGCCGCGTTCTGTCGCCGGACGGCGCGCTCTGGGTGATCGGCTCTTATCACAACATTTTCCGCATCGGCGCGATTCTTCAGGAACTTGATTTCTGGATCCTCAACGATGTTGTCTGGCGCAAGTCCAACCCGATGCCCAATTTCCGCGGACGCCGTTTCACCAACGCGCACGAGACTCTGATCTGGGCGTGTCGCGCGAAGGGGTCGCGCTATGTGTTTAACTACGGTTCGCTCAAGGCGCTCAACGACGACCTGCAGATGCGCAGCGACTGGTATCTTCCGATCTGCAACGGACACGAGCGTCTCCGCGACGAGGACGGCGTGCGGGTTCATCCGACGCAGAAGCCCGAGTCGCTGTTGTATCGGATTATTCTGGGCTGCAGCCGTCCCGGGCAGTTGGTTCTGGATCCGTTTCTGGGTTCCGGCACGACGGCGGTGGTGGCGCGGCGTCTCGGACGCGACTGGCTCGGCATTGAGAGCGACTCCGGTTATGTTGCCGCGGCCCGGGAGCGGCTGGCGGCGACGCGTCCTGTGGCGGGCGATGAGATTGATCTTGTCGCGCCTGTTGAGAAGCGTGACGCGCCGCGGGTTCCGTTCGGGCTTCTGCTTGAGCATGGTTTGCTGCGCGCGGGCGACATGCTCAGCGATCCGAGCGGACGCATTCATGCGCGGGTGCGTGCTGACGGCACTCTGGTCGCGCGGGGTGTGCATGGGGATGTTTGCGGTTCTATTCATCAGGTTGGGGCGGCGGTTCAGGGTGTGGGAGCATGTAACGGCTGGAATTTCTGGTGTGTGGCGCCGCGCAACGGACGCGGTGACGGCGCGGCGGCTCCTGTTGTTCTGGATGTTTTGCGCCAGCGGATTCGCGCGTCCCGTGAGGGGTCAAAGGCCAAGGGTTAAAACAGGCGAAGAGCGGTCTTTGGCATTAGTGGGAGTTTGACTAAGACATTCACGATGTTGGCTCAAGCGAGCGAT
>JALCBB010000066.1 GCA_028066985.1 Alphaproteobacteria bacterium | reverse complement strand
AAAATAAATAATAATTTATTGACTATTTAAGGGGTCAATTAAATAAATTGTTTTTCATTAATTAAATAATAGACAATTAATGTGTTAAAAAGTGATTTGTTCTGTTACTAGTTTGACAATTAATAGGGTCAATTAAATAAATTAATTTCTTTTTAATTTTATTTTTTTGCGGGCGGCGCCCGCAGGCTTCTGTGGGTGCTGCTCGCTTGAGCGTCTATTGTTAATAATACAAAGTTAACTCCCACTAATGCCAAAAATCGCTCTCCGGAGGGTCCTAATGTTTCGCGCGAAACATTAACATTTAGACAAAAACATTAACACTGATTAACAATAATTAACATAAAAACATTTCACACCGCCGAAAAAATGAGTAGAATTCCGCCTTCGGGAAGGCACGCCCAAGGAGCGACAGCCGATGCCTTCCCTCTCCCGCAGACTCCTGCCCGCGACCCTCGCCCTCGCGATATCGCTTATTCTTTTCGGCAACGCCGCTCCCGCCGATGATCTCAAGCCGTCCGAGACCGGCGCGCGATACAACATCACTCCGACCATCACCCCTGCCGCGAGCGAGGCCGACAAACTCCGTCGTTTCGTTGATGAGAATTCGCGCAGGTATCTGATAAACAGAACCCTCCTGCGGCTGGAAAACGCCGGACAGCGCCGCATCAGCGACAACTTCCGCATCTACTCCTCGCTGCTGTGGACCGAGAACAACGACTTCCAGGGCGCCGCGACTGCGGTTGTTCCGTTGCGCGAGCATGACGGTGTTGGACACATCACTTTCCTGCAGCCTGCCGTCATCGCGTGGAACGGCGCCGACATTGCCGGCCGCGCCGACTCCCGCCTGGACTGGTCGCTGGGCGTGGTGCATCGCGGACGCATTACGAACGACGCCGTCATCGGCGCCTCCTTCTTCCTTGACGGCGGACGCTACGGCCACCGCCGTCTCGGCGCGGGCATTGACTATCAGATGTTTCACACGAAACTCGCGGGCAACTACTACCATCCGTTGAGCGCCTCGGAGTCTGGCTTTGCCGGCCGCCGCGAGCATGCTCTGCGCGGTTTTGATCTGTCGGTGGAGCAGGGCATCGCCGCCGGCTTCACGGCGTCTCTTGCCGCCGGCATCTGGGAGACAAGCGGCGCCGGCGCCGAGCGTCTCGGCGACGCGCGAAACACTCTTAAGAGCGACATCCGCTACCGCCTCAGCGACGCTGTGAGTCTGCGCGGCGGCTACGAGTGGAGCGACGACGACATCAACACCGATGACGGCTACAACTTCGGCATAGATTTCAAATTCCCCGCCGACTCTGAAAACTCCCGCGCTTTCACTGCCGACCCCTGGACTCCGGTGCGCCGCGAGGCGCGCATTCTTGTCGCGCGCGCGACCGAGGCGTGGCCCTCGGCGCATTTTCGCGGTGTCGCGCCCGCGCTCCCGCGGGTGCGTCTCACCGTTGACGGCGCCGAAGTTTTCGGACCTGTGGCGCGTCCCGCGTCTGGAGTGAAGCGCGCGCTGGCGCAGATTTTCATTCCCGGCGACAATCCGCCCGCCGTCCGCTACGCCATTGACTGGAACGCCGGCGCCGCCCGCGACAACCTGGACTTCAACAATATCGCCGTCATTGACGCGAACGGCGCCGGCCTCCTTGACGATGACGGCTGCGCGTTGGTGCCTGCGGGCGCGGCGGAGTTCGCGGTCGGCTTTGACATTGTTGCGCTGTCGCCGGCGCCTGTGAGAGACATTCGCGTCGTGCTGACGCCCGTGGAGAGCGGCGCGTCCTGCGCGGCGGCGGCTTCCGGCGGCGTTTCTGCCGCGCTTGCGCGTGTTGACGACCCGCGCCGCGGCGCTTTTTCCTTCTCGCTCACTCTGGACAGAAGCGGCGACGCCGCCGATGACTTTGCCGCTTATGTCGCGCTGCAGGGCTGGGACGGCGCGCGTTTTCTCGCGTCTTCGGCGAACGACAGAAGATTGACTGCGACGGCGGCGGCGGTCTATCGCGTCTATGTGTCGGGAACGGACACGACCGACGCGAGCGGCGCGTCGCTTCCGTCTTGGCCCCCCGCGCTGTCGGGACAGACAGTCGCGGCGGCGGTGACCTTCCGCAGCGATGCCGACCCTGCCGACAAATTCGGCGATGCCTACCGCGTGGAAACCACAGCCGCCGCCCCGCTCCGATCGGCGGACGACAGCGAGGCGCGTTACGAGATACGCCTCACCGAGTCCGCGCCCTTCGCTGATTTCAGTGTGTCTTTGCGTGACGGCGCGTTGTATCGCGCGGTGCCGTCGTCGGTGATGCTGCGCGTTCAGGGACTCCCTGCCGCCGGCGTTATTCCTGGCACGGGCGCTGGTGCGCGGCGGCTGGCGCGGCTGACGCTGGTGCCGCCCGCGACTGTCGGTTTCGCGTCTGACGCCCCCGCCCGCGCGGGAGAGGGCGACGGCGTCATCCGCATCCCTGTTGAGGTCAGCCACCTTCCTGCTGTTGCGACCACTTTCACGCCGACTGCGACCGGCACGGCGACGGCGGCGGACTACACCTTAATCAAAGGCTCGGTGACCTTCGCGCCCGACGATGACGAACGCGCGCAGTATCTGGAATTGAGACTGACCGATGACGCCGTGGCGGAGTCTGCCGAGACGGTTGTCCTGACTCTCGCCGCGGCGGGAGGCTACGCGGTCGCGCAGTCTGCCGCCGCGCTCACTCTGACCATTGACGACAACGAGGGCGCCCCGACTTTGAGCGTTGCCGGCGTTTCGGCGACCGAGGGCGGCGACGCGACCCTGACCGTGCGTCTGAGCGCGCCGACGGACGCGCCGGTCTCCGGCGTTTTTTCCACGACTGACGGCACGGCGAAGTCTGCGGGCGCGGCTCCGCATGCTGACTATACTCCGGCGCGCGACGAGTCTTTTGTGATTCCGGCGGGCGCGACCGAGACGACCATCACTGTTCCGCTCGCGGAGGATCACTGGTTTGAGCCGCGCGAGACTTTTACGGTCACGATTGTTTCGCGCACGCCGGGCGTATTGGTTGCCGGCGGCGATGCGGTTGTCACGATTGCTGATGATG
This sequence comes from Alphaproteobacteria bacterium, assembly GCA_028066985.1. Taxonomy (GTDB): domain Bacteria; phylum Pseudomonadota; class Alphaproteobacteria; order JALCBB01; family JALCBB01; genus JALCBB01. Next base: position 7,630 of record JALCBB010000066.1, on the reverse strand, counting down.
ACACGCCGACGGTTCAGTTCGCGGCGTCCGACTCGCCCGCGAAGACTTTTGTTGAGACTGACGCCGATGCTGACATGCCTTTGATGCTGGAGTCCACGAAGCACTTCGGCGACGCGTCCAGTGTGAATGTCGCGGTGCGTCCGACTTCGGACTCTGCCGACTTTGACGCTTCTGCGGGCGCTGACTTCGCCGCGGTGACGAGCGCGTCTCTTGCGGCGGAGGGCTTGACGCACTTTTTCAGCAAGCAGGTCAAGGGCGATGACATTGTTGAGCCGCAGGAGACTTTTGAGGTCGTGGTCTATCCGGTCGGCGATGCGAATTATGTTCTCGGCGAGCGCACGACCACGACCGTCACCATTCAGGACGACGACACCGCCGCGCTCACGGTGACGGCGACGCCGCTTGCTCCCGCCGAGGATCCGCAGGCGACGCTGGAGACGGGCGGCGGCGGCGGCAGTGACGGTCGCAGTTTTATGATAACGGGTCGTTTGAACAAGAGCGTGCAGATTCCGCGCGGCGACGGCGCGACCCTCGCCTTTTCTGACGCGGACACGCCGGCCGCGCCCGCGCTCATCTTTGAAGACAGAAACGGCGACGGCGTTCTTGCCGACCGCGAACTTGAGGCGTCTGCGCGTTATATTCTTGACTCGGCGGGCGGCTTTCGTCTTGCCTACGCGCTTGACGAGGACTCGGCGCATGGTCTCGCGCCCGCGAAGTTCACGGGCGGAGGCTTGTCGGTCGCCGATGTCGTGACGCCGACCGCGCGCGCCGGCGACATTTCCGCGATAGACGACAATGACGGTGACAACGGGGACAATAACGGCGCCGGCAACGGGGACAATAACGGCGCCGGCAATGGTAACAATAACGGTGACAATAACGGCGGCAACAATAACGACGACAATGCCGCCGTTGTTAAGGACACTGCCGCGAAAGATGTGGTTGACAGCAACGCGATTTTGTTAAGCGTCTCTTCTCCCGTGACTGTTTCCGAAAGCGACGGCGCGGCGATGCTGACAGTCTCGCTCAGTCCCGCCGCGACCGTTGACATTAACGGCGTCTTTTCCACGGCGAACGACACCGCCGTCGCGGGCGCGGACTACACCGCCGTCACGGACAAAAAATTCACAATCGCCGCGGGCGAGTCCGAGGCGAAAGTGGAGGTCGCCGTCATCAACGATAACGCGCTGGAACTGGACGAGAGTTTTGATGTCGTTGCCGCGGTCAACGGCTCTTCGTTGACGGCGACGGTGGTCGTCACCGACGACGACCCTGCTTCGGCGCGCCTTTCTGTAAAGGACGCGAACGGCAACGCGATTTCCGAATTGTCCGAAGCCGCCGCCGCGGACGCGCCGCTCACGGTCTCCGTCTCTTTGAGCGACAATCTCCCGGCGGGCAGCGCGCCCGTTGATGTCGTCATTTCCGCGACCGCTCCCGCCGGAGTTTCGCCGATTGCGAGCCAGACTTTGACCTTCGCGGCGACCGAAGGAACAGATGAGATTTCCGCGACCTTAACACTCCCGTCTGACATTTCCAACTCGCTTAACGACGACACACGCGCCGTTGTCATCACCGCGACACCGATTGTTCCTCCTTCACTGTCAAACAAAATTTTAACAACCGCGCCTTCGCAGTCCATCAGAATTCTGGACGACGACCCTGTGATATCTTTCACCGTCTCCCCTTTGACGCTTGCCGAGGGCGACACCTTCACCGTCACCGTCGCGACCGTCAAGCCTGTTAACTCCGCTTTGAGTGTGCCGATGACTTTCGGCGGCGGCGAGTCGTCTCCCGTCGCGGACATTGATATTGTCGGCGGACTGTCCGACAGGGTGATTGTCGTTCCGAAGGGCGCGAACGAGGGCGCGCTGACGGTCGCGGTCGCCGATGATAATTTTGTGGAGAACGCCGAGTCTCTTATTCTGGACTTCGCGAGTCTGTCTTCTTCCCGCGCCGCGAAAAAGGCTGGCGCGCTCCCGCAGTCCGTCACCATCACGGACAACGACACCGCCGGCATTTCCGTCTCCGATGTCTCGGTCAGTGAGGATGACGGCACGGCGACGATTACCGTCTCCCTTGATACTGCCGCCGCCGTTGATGTCGCCGGAACATTTACGACAACGGACGGCACCGCCACGGTCTTGGACAACGACTACACCGCCGCCGAAAATGTTCCTTTCACCATTCCCGCGGGACAGACAAGCGCCGCCATCGCCGTCGCCCTTAACGATGACGAATTGTTTGAACCTTCCGAGACCTTCACCGTCACGATTACATCCACGACGCCGCAGGTCTCCGTCTCCGCCGCCACCGCCGTTGTCACGATCAACGAAGACGACCCCGCGCCCGTGCTGACGGTGAATCGTGAGACCTTGAATGTCTCCGAAGACGGCGCGGCGCAAATTGAATTCACGCTTGACCGTCCGTCTTCCCGCCCCGTCAATATCAGATACAATGTCGCCGCCGCTTTGACGAATACCGCGCAGTCGTCCGACATTGCCGGCGGCTTTACGGACGGCGCCGTTGTCGTTCCCGCGAATGACACGCGAGGCGTCATCTCCGTCAGTCTGATTGACGATGAAATCGTGGAACCCGACGAACACTTTGTCGTCTCCCTCGTCTCCGACTCTCTTTACACGCTCGGCAGCGCCGCGACTGTCGCCGTCACCCTCTCCGACAATGACAACGACACGCTCATTGTCTCCGCGCCCTCGTCCGTTGTCGGCAAAACTTTTGATATTTCCGGCGAATTGAATATCGCCGTTCAGGTTCCCGCCGGCGCGGCCATTACTTTCACCGACTCCGCCGCGCCCGATCTCGTCTTCACAGACAGCGACGGCGACGGTCTCATTTCGGAAAGCGAACTCGCCGCCGTTGTCCGTTATTCTCATGCCGCCGCCGAAAAACTGAATCTCAATTACACTTTCACCCCCGCGCACCGCCTCAAGTCCTCGCAATTCATCAACGGACAGACGCAGGTCACGATCGCGGCGCCGTCAATGAGCGTCCCCGCGTCTGTCACCGTCAACGAGAACGCCGGCGCTGTTTCTGTCGCCGTCTCGCTTGATACGGTCGCCGCCGTTGACATCCCCGGGACATTCTCAACGACAGACGGCGCCGCGACCGCCGGCAGCGACTACACTGCCGCCGTGAACTCGCCCTTCACCATCAAAGCGGGACAGACAGCCGCGACTCTCTCCGTCTCCGTCACCGACGACAGCGCCCTTGAGGAAAACGAAAACTTCACTGTCACCGTCAAATCGGATTCATCGCTTGTCTCTGTCGTGAACGACACCGCGACCGTCAACATCCGCGATGATGACTCGCTCTCAACTTTATTGACCCTCAAGGACGGCGCCGCCGCCGTCTCCGAAATCGGCGAGGCGGACGCGCCCGGCAAAGAGATCACCGCCGAAATCGCTCTCAGCGAGACGCTGCCCGCCGGCGATCCTTTGGTCGTCGCCGTTTCTGTCGCGCTGCCCGCCGGAGTTTCGCCCGTCGCGGATCAGCGCGTCTCCTTCAGCGCCGGCGAGGGTAAAAGTCCGAAGTCGGTCGCCTTCACCCTGCCGGACGACATTGACAACACCCGCAACGACGGCACGCGCGCCGTTGTCATCACCGCGACTCCGACCGGCATTCCCGCCGCGCGCGGCGCCACCGTCGCCGGCACTCCCGCGACCGCGCGCATTTCAATTCTGGACGACGACCCCGAAATCACCTTCACTGTTTCTGACAACGAAGTCGCGGAGGGCGAAAGTTTCATCGTCACCGTCATTTCGTCCAAGCCTGTCAATCGCGCGCTTGCCGTTCCGCTTGCTCTCCGCGCCGGACGCGCCCTCGTCTCGCAGGATATCGTCGGCGGCCTCTTCGGCAAGAGCGCCGTCATTCCGAAGGGCATGACCGAAGGCACAACCACCATCGCCGTCGCCAACGACAACGAGGTGGAAGACCACGAAACCGTCACCGTGGATTTTGCTTCGCTTATCGGCACCGGCATCGCGCGCAAGTGGCTTACCAACCCGCAGACTGTCACCATCATTGACAGCGACACCGCCGCGCTCGCCGTTTCCGACATCACCGTGCCGGAGAATGTTCTCGGCGGAAAAGCCGCGCTCACCGTCTCGCTGCTCGGCGCCGTCGCCGGCAGGGACATCACCGGCGCTTTCTCCACCGCCGACGGCACCGCGACCGCGCCCGATGACTACACCGCCGCCGTCAACGCGCCCTTCACGATTGTCGCGGGACAGAAATCCGTCGCCGTCGCCGTTGACATCATTGACGAGGGAATCCTTGAGCCGTCCGAGAACTTCACTGTTTCAATCGCTTCAACCACGCCGCGCGTCACGACCCCCGCCGCGACCGCGACCGCGACCGTCACTGTCACCGAGGCCGACTCCGCGCTTCTTTCCATCGCCGACGCCTCTGCCGCCGAGAACGCCGGAGCCGTCAGCGTCGCGCTTTCGCTTGCCGCGCCCGCGGGCATTGACATCACCGGCGTCTTTTCAACCTCTGATAGAACCGCGACCGCCCCTGACGACTACACCGCCGCCGTCAACGCGCCCTTCACCATCAAGGCGGGACAGACCTCCGCCGCCGTCACCGTCGCCGTCATTGACGACAACCTTCACGAGACGGCCGAGACCTTCAATATCAAAATCAAGCCCGCGCACCCCGGCGTCGTCACCGCCGAGGACACCGCGACCGTCACTGTCACCGACAACGACACGCCGCCCGTCATCTCGTTTCTTTTCGGAACTGCGAGCGGCGACGAAAACGAGAACGCCGAACTCGCGCTTCTTATGAACAAGCCTGTCGCCGCCGATGTCGCTGTTTCTGTCGCCGCCTCCGCCTCCGCCCCCGCGAACGCCAGATTTCCCGCCGACGAGGGCGCCGACTACACCATTCACCACGAATTCATCATTCGTCCTGCCGACGGCATCACTCCGACGCTTGCCGTTCCTGTCATTGACGACAACATCGTTGAGGCGCCTGAAACTTTCACCGTCACTCTCCGCCCCGCGCGCGGATACACTCTCGGCGCGCGCACCGCGCTCGCGTACACTGTCCGCGACAACGACATCACCGCGCTCGGCGACTTCACGACCAGTCCGGCGCGTCCGGCGGTCGGCGACACTTTCACGATCTCGGCGTCGCTTTCCAACCCGCTGCAGTATTACCAGGGGCCTGACGGACAGCCCGTCTACTTCTTTGAGCCGAATACCGCGGGACTCGCCTTCGCCGACACCGACTACGACGGATACATCCACGGCGACGAACTCACCACGACCTCCATCATGCCGGTGCGCGCGGGGGGAACGCTCGTCTACAAGAACAAATTTTATGTCGCGCCGAAGACGCCGGGCAAATTCTCCGTCGCCTTCTCCGCGACCACGGGACACTCGGTCAGAAACACCGGATACAGCGACAGCCAGTTCAAGAACGCGACCTTCTCCAGGAACATCACCGACAAGACCGCGCTGTCCATTCCGTCCGGGCGTCAGCGTATCAGTGTCGGCGAGGGCGCCGGCGCGGCCGAGGTTGTCATTCAGATCAATCCGGCGCTCGGACAGAACGCCGCCGCGAGTCTCGTCATTAAAAACGACAGCGACGCCGGCACTGTTGACGCCTCGCCGCGCGAGGATTATTCGCGCTTCAGTTTCAATGTCAAACTGAGCGCCGATGCCGCTTCTGTCGCGACTGAAATCCCGATCATCAGCGATGACATCGTTGAAGCCGACGAGACAATGCAGGTCAGGCTCGTCGCCTCGCCGGGCGCGCCCTATATCGTTGCCCCGAACAGCATCGGCGACACGCGCCACGCGAACGCTCTTATCACCATCACCGACGACGACACCGCCGAACTTGCGCTCGCCGTTGCTCCCGCGAATCCGATAACAGACAGAGAATTCACCCTCACCGCGACGCTTGGCAAGAGTGTGCAGGTCGCGCGCAAGGGCAGTCTTGTTTTTACGAACACCGCGGGCGCGCCGCCGCTCGTTTTCGTTGATCTCAACGCGAACGGACGCATCTCCGGCGCCGAGCGCACTGTCTCCGTCCGACACACGCACAAAACCGCCGAGACTCTCAGCCTTGACTACGCGCTCACGCCGAAATACGGACTCACGAGCGACAAATTCACCGGCGGCGCGCTGTCGGTTGATATTCTCGCGCCAGCCGTCGTGCAGTTTGTCGCGGGCGATGCTGTTAAATCCGTGCCGGAGAGCGACAGCCGCGGCGTCATCAGCCTCACGGTTGAGTCTGACCGGGCGCTCGGTGTGAATACGCTTGTGCCGGCCGCCGTCAGCAACGCCGCGACCTCAAGAAGGATAGGCGATACTGTCGCCGACATCGCGCCGACGGGCACGCGGCATCCTTTCAGCATTGCCGTTGTCGGCGACACCATTGTTGAGCCGGACAAGGTGTACAACATCACGCTTTTTCCGCTTGACGACGCGCCTTATGTGCTTGGCGCGCGCAAGGTCGCGCGCGTCACCATCGCCGATGACGACACTGCCGCGCTTTCGCTTGTCACTCTTCCTGAAAGTCCGGTCGCGGGGAGGGATTTCACTGTCGCGGCAACGCTCAGCCGCAGCGTGCGCGTGCCGTTCGGCGGGAGTCTCACTTTTACTGACGGCGGCGGCGCGCCCGACCTTGTTTTCATAGATAGAAACAGCGACGCGCTTATCAGCGGCGGCGAACTTTCCGTCTCGGTCAATCATACGCATGATGACGCCGGAGTTGTCAGCCTTGACTATGACTTCGTTCCTCAGCACGGACTGCGCGCGGACAAATTTTCCGGCGGAACTTTTGATATCGCTGTTGTTCCGAAGCCTGTTCTGCAGTTTGTCGCCGCGGACGAGACGAAATCAATTATTGAGGGCGACAATCCGCAGGGATCGCTGCGGCTTTTTATAGAGGCTGACAAGGATGTCGGAGTCGCGACCGAAATCGTTGCTGTTATCAGCGGCGCGGGCGGACGCATCGGCTCTGACAGGGTGACTGTGACTCCTGTCGGGACGCGGTTCAGGTTTTCGTTTTTGTTCAGGGGCAATGACAGTGTTGAGCCGGACAAGACTTTCACTGTCGCGCTTGTCGCGGTTGATGACGCGCCTTACAGCATTGGCGGGCGCGGTGTCGCCACGGTTAATGTCGCGGACGATGACACTGTGACTGTCGGAAATTTTGTTGTGAATCCGGCGGCGCCGGTTGCGGGGAGTCCGTTTACTGTTTCGGCGACGCTGACGGCGCCGGTGCAGTATTCGGGTTCGGCGCCGCTTATTTTTTATGAGGGGGGCGGCAAGCAGCGGGCGTTTAAATTCAGGGACGGCGACGGCGACGGTTTCATTCGGGGTGATGAGATGACGACCTTTGTTGAGGATGCGGCGGGTGCGACACATTCGTACAGTGTTAACGGCGCCGGGACTTATTTGTTGCGGTTCAGCCGGCCTGTGATTGCTGACGGCGCTTATGACTCCGGCTCCGGACTTAAGGACGCGCAGTTCACCGATCCTGAGATTCTGACGATCCGCATTTCCAACCCCGGCACCCAGTAACTAGGAGACAAACGAAGCGCGATCTTTGGCATTAGTGGGCGTTTGACTAAGACATTCACGATGTTGGCTCAAGCGAG
>JALCBB010000065.1:2184-10712 GCA_028066985.1 Alphaproteobacteria bacterium | reverse complement strand
TGCGGGCTAGCCCGCACCCATCTGCTGGCATCGCTCGCTTGAGCCAGCATCGTGAATGTCTTAGTCAATCGCCCACTAATGCCAAGGGCAGTGCTTCGTTGTCCCTTAATCTAATTTCAGGCGCAGACGATAGCCGCCGCCAGCATCGTCTTTATCGTCTACTATCCGCCAGCCGCTCAAACGACAAAACTCCCCGAAATCCGCCCGCGCCTTCGGATCATCAACCAAAAATACCGCCTCCGAACCAGACTCCATCCCCCCCAAAACACGCCGCGCCCGCAAAACAGGCAGCGGACAACGCAAACCCCGAAAATCAAACTCAACACTCAAGTCCGCACACGACCCCGCTCCATCACACGCCGTTTAAGTCCCGCGATCGCCTTCGCAGGATTCAAACCCTTCGGACAAGTCTTCGTGCAGTTCATTATCGTATGACAACGATACAAACGAAACTCATCATCCAAATCCGCAAGCCGCTCGTCATCGCCGCCGTCACGCGAGTCCTCAACCCACCGCGACACCTGCAGCAAAGTCGCGGGACCCAGATACTTCTCGCTGTTCCACCAGTAACTCGGACACGAAGTAGAACACGAAAAACACAGAATGCACTCCCACAAACCGTCAAGACGCTCGCGCTCCTCCGGCGTCTGCAAACGCTCGCGCTCGCCAGGCTCGCCGCCAGCCTTTAACCACGGACCAACCGACTCATACTGCGCATACGCCGCGCGCAAATCAGAAACCAGATCCTTCACAACCTTCATATGCGGCAACGGCAAAACGCGAATGTCGCCGCGCAAGTCCTCCATGCGCTGCGTGCAGGCAAGCGTGTTCGTGCCGTTGATGTTCATCGCGCACGAACCGCAAACTCCCTCGCGGCACGAACGGCGGAAGGTCAGACTTGAGTCAATGTTGTCCTTGATGTGAATGAGAGCGTCAAGCACCATCGCGCCGAGACTGGAAACATCAATCGTGAATGTGTCCAGCCGCGGACGCGCCGCCTCTTCACCGTCTTCAGGCGGTGTCCAGCGATAAACGGAGAATGTCCGCAGGTCGCCCTTCTCTTCGGAGGGCCAGGCCTTCCCGCCCTCGGGACGACTCATCGGAGGCAAACGCAATTCAGCCATAGCCACAATACTAAATCAGTTGTCAAACAGTGTCAATTGTCTATTTAACAGGGCTTTTATTGAAATATCGCCTTTAATTGTCTCTATAATTAGTCAATTATTATTTTTTAATTTTGCGGGCTAGCCCGCACCCGTTCGTTGGCATCGCTCGCTTGAGCCAGCAGCGTGACTAGTCTGAATTTAAGTCTTACTAATGCCAAGGGGAGTTCGTCGGGGGGATTTAATAGACGCGCGCCTTCGGAGGAATTGACTCAACCTCGTCCGTCAGCAAGCCGCGCACCGACTCGCTCATCGGCTCCAACTCCACAGGACGCCGCGCATAACGCAAACCCCACTCGCCATCCACCCAGCACATCGTATGCGCCAGCCAGTCCTTGTCATCGCGCTCCGCATAGTCCTCGCGGCTGTGCGCGCCCCGAGACTCCGTCCGCCACAACGCCGAGCCAATCGTCGCCAAAGCCTGTCCCATCAGATTGTGGAGTTCAAATGTCTCCATCAAATCCGAATTCCAAACCAAAGAACGATCCGAAACCCGCAAGTCCGCCAAACCCTCCCGCGCCTGCCGCAAAACCTCCGCGCAGCCCGCCTCCAGAACCTCGCCCGTACGAAACACCGCCGCGTGCGTCTGCATCGTCCGCTGCATCAAAAGCCGCAACTCCGCCGTCGGAGTGCCGCCCCCCGAATGACGCACATCGTCAAAGCGCGACAAAGCAAACTCCTCGCTCGCAACATCCACATCCGGCGCCGTCGCCGAAGCCCCCAGCACTCCCGCGCATCGCTTGCCCGCCGCGCGTCCGAAGACAACAAGGTCAAGCAAAGAATTAGAACCCAGACGATTCGCGCCATGCACCGACACGCACGCCGCCTCGCCCACCGACATCAAGCCCTCCACCACCGCGCCGGACTCGTCAGACAGAACCTCGCCGTGAACATTCGTCGGCAGGCCGCCCATGTTGTAATGACAGGTCGGAATCACCGGTATCGGCTCCTTCGTCACATCAACATTCGCGAAAATCTTCGCCGTCTCCGAAATGCCCGGGAGACGCTCGTGAATCACCGCCGCGTCAAGATGTTCCAGATGCAGGTCGGCGCACTCGCCGCCGGGGCCGGTGCCGCGTCCGGCGCGGACCTCGAGCGTGATGGAACGGCTCACCACATCGCGCGACGCCAGGTCCTTCGCGCTCGGAGCATAGTCGGGCATGAAGCGGTGTCCCTCGGAGTTCGTCAGATAGCCGCCCTCGCCGCGCGCGCCCTCGGTTATCAGGCAGCCGACGCCGTAAATGCCGGTCGGGTGGAACTGCACGAACTCCATGTCCTGGAGGGGCGCGCCGAGGCGCTGCGCCATGCCCGCGCCGTCGCCGGTGCAGGAGTGCGCCGAAGTGCAGGCGAAGTAGACGCGTCCGTAGCCGCCGGTCGCCAGTATCACGCGGCGCGCGCGAAACCGATGCAGGGCGCCGTCGTCAAGATTCCAGGCGAGGACGCCGCAGACCGAGCCGTCCGTCGCGCGGAGCAGATCCGTCGCGAAGTATTCCACGAAAAAATTCGTGCCGTGCGCGAGGCATTGCTGATACAAGGTGTGCAGGATCGCGTGTCCTGTGCGGTCGGCGGCGGCGCAGGTGCGCTGCGCGGTGCCTTTGCCGAACTCGGTCGTCATGCCGCCGAACGGACGCTGATAGATCCTGCCTTTGTCCGTGCGCGAGAACGGCACGCCGTAGTGTTCCAGTTCAATGACGGCGCGCGGGGCTTCGTGGGTCATGTAGGCGATGGCGTCCTGGTCGCCGAGCCAGTCGGAGCCTTTGACGGTGTCGTACATATGCCAGCGCCAGTCGTCGGGCCCCATGTTGCCGAGGGCGGCTGAGATGCCTCCCTGTGCGGCGACGGTGTGCGAGCGGGTCGGGAAGAGTTTGGTGACGCAGATCACCTTCAGTCCGGCGGCGGAGAGTTCAAGGGTGGCGCGCAGGCCGGCGCCTCCCGCGCCGACGACGACGACATCGGCTTCGTGGTCGGTGATGCTGTAGGCGCGCGGCATAGTCGTTGTCTAACTGCCGGCGGAGACGATAACGGTGTCGCGATTGCGGGGCGGGATTGTCGTCCGACTGTTGTCGACGGGGACGATAACGGTGTCGCGGCTGCGCGGCGTTGTCGTCCGACTGTTGTCGACGGGGACAATGACGGTGTCGCAGTTGCGGGGCGGGATTGTCGTCCGACCATTGTCAACGGAGACAATGACGGCGCCGTGATTGCGCGGCGGGATTGTCGTCCGTCCATTGTCAACGGAGACAATGACGGCGCCGCGATTGCGGGGCGGGATTGTCGTCCGTCCATTGTCAACGGAGACAATAACGGTGTCGCGGGCGCGGGGCATTGTCGTCGTCCTAGTTGCCGAAAGCCAGAAGGAGCATGCCGAGGACTCCGAGCGCGAAAAAAGCGGCGAGCATAAAACGACTCGCGCGCGCGATCTTCTCGCGCTTCTCGGAATCGCCGATGTAGTCGGTGACAATCTCATGACATCCGATCGCCGCATGCCAGTACGCCGCGCCGAGAAAAATAATGAAGAGAACAATGTTAAGCGGCTTCGCCGCCCAGACCTTCCAGGTGTCGTGCGTCGCGCCGGCGAGAAAGATGACCGAAAAAATAAACCATACGCCGAGAATCAGCGCGAGGATCGCCGTCGCGCGCTGAATCGCCCAGTTGCGCGAAGTTCCGCGATGACGCGCGAAGAAGGCGGCGAGTCCGGCGAGATGCGGCGCGGGCTTCGTCATCTCAAAGACGGACAATCTCCGGACGCAGCGCATAAGCGAGAAACCACGCCGCAAGCGTGAAAATCACCGTAAGCGCGAGGACAAGATAGCCGGAACGGTAAACCTGCGGAAGTTCCATGCCGCGGACAAGATCCCAGCAAAGATGCCGCGCGCCGTTAAGAAGGTGAAAGAAAAATGCGAGCGTGAAACCGAAGAGAACGAGTTTGCCGAGCCACGAGCCGAGCACGACAGACATGAAATTATACGCGCCAGGACCGAGGCCCGCGGCGAGCGTCCAGAGCGAGAGGAGGAGAAGGCCGAGAATGAGCGCCGCTCCCGTGACGCGGTGGCTGATGGAAAGCAGCGAGGTGAGCTGCCAGCGATACCAGCCGAGATGCGGCGAGACAGGGCGTTGCCGTTCGTTGTCAGACATTCCCGCCAGTGTAAAATCGGCGGAGACGGGTGTCAAGCGCGGCGTTTCGCGCTACAATATGGTATGAATGCGCGGCATCGGCGGCGCGAAAACTCTGTTCCGAGGCGTGAAGAATGACGGCGAAACTCCTGCGAACCCTGGCACTGACTCTGACCCTGGCGGCGGCTTTGACCCTGACCCTGGCGGCGGCTTTGACCCTGACCCTGGCGGCGGCTTTGACCCTGACCCTGACGGCGGCGGTGTCGCTGTCTCTTTCGGCGGCGGCGGTGTCGTTGTCTTTCCTGGCGGCGGTGTCGCTGTCTCTCCTGACGGTGAAACTCCCGCGAACTTTGACTTTGACGGCGGCGGTGTCGCTGTCTCTCCTGACGACGAAACTCCTGCGAACTTTGACCTTGACGGCGGCGGTGTCGTTGTCTTTCCTGGCGGCGGTGTCGCTGTCCCTGCTGATGACGGCGGCGGACGCGGCGCGCGCGCAGACAGAACAGACGACGCAGAAGCGCGTCATCTGGGATGTTTTCCTGTGGGGCGAGTCGCGCTACGACACGACGATCATCGAGGCGCTCGCCGAGGAGGTTGAGCGGCGCAGCGGCGGCGTCTTCACTTTCAACCTGCTGATGGGAACGCCGGCGATTCCGCGCTCGCAGAATTTGCAGATGATAGAGTTGCGCGTCGCCGAGGCGGCGATGATCTGTCTGCTGGACAACCCTTCGTTGCATCCGCGCGCGATGGTGCTGCACCTGCCGTTCTTGCCGGTGGAGTCGCGCGCCGAGCGGCTGGCGCTGGCGCGGGCGGTGTATGCGCATCCGGAGGTCGCGGCGGAGTTCGCGGAGTACGGCGCGCGGGTTTTGCTGACCTCGGCGCGTCCGTCGTTGAGTCTGATGGGACGCGGCGCGTTTCCGGCGTCGGCGCCGGAGTTCGCGGAGTATCCGATGGTGATTCCCGGACATCTGGGGGAGTCGCTGGTGACGCGTCTCGGCATTGATCGCGTGCGGCTTCCGAGTCTGCAGGAGTCGGGCGACGCCCTGCTGGACGGACGCGCGAATGCTGTGGCGCTGATGCCGTCGGCGCATCGGCTTCTTGAGAGTTATCGTGGCGGCGAGTGGTGGGCGACGAATTTCAATGTCGGGAATCTGGATTGTCCTGTGTTGGTTGAGGAGGGGGCGTACGGGGCGTTGTCCGGCGAGCATCTGGCGATTCTGGAGGACGCGATTGAGGCGGCGTATGGTGTGGCGGCGGCGCGCGATGCGGAGATTCTGGAGGAGTGGGGTGAGTTGCTGGAGGGCGAGGGGATTGAGGAGGTGTCGTATGCTCCGTTTGTTTTGGAGGATTTGCGCCGGCGTGTTGGGGAGGATGTGGCGGCGGAGTGGATTGAGGTGATGGCGGAGGGTGAGGAGCCTGTGGATGTGAGTGTGATTTATGAATTTGTGAGGAGCGGCGCGTGGCGTTAATTAATGAATAACAATTAATTTTCTGACACCATTAATTGTCTAATAGTAATTAAGAAAACAATTTATTTAATTGACCCCATTAATTGTCTAACTAGTAACAGAATAAATCTCTTTTTAACACATTAATTGTCTATCAGTAATTATTAATGAATAACAATTATTTTTGACACCATTATTTGTCTAATGGTAATTAAGAAAACAATTTATTTAATTGCCCCCGTGATTGTCGTCTGTCTATTAATAATCAATTAATTTTTTAATTTTTTTGCGGGCTAGCCCGCACCCATTAGTTGGTACAGTTCGCTTGAGCCAGCATCGTGAATGTCTTAGTCAAACTCCCACTAATGCCAGATGCCGTACTCCGCCTGTTCCCCGGATTAAGGGTCAGGTCACAATCTTCAAAAACTCAACAATCATCGCCCAGTCAATACCGAAAAAGTCCGCGACAACCAATGCCCCGATCACCACAAGAATGCGCCGCTGAAACCAAAACTCGCGGTACACCTTCTCAAAATCACGATCCACACGCTCAAACTCACGGTCATGACGCTCAAGAGCACGACTCAAATCGCCAAGAGTGCGCGCTATCTCGTCAAAACGATGGTTGATAAACTCATGACGCTCGCGCCAGATGGTCTCGTGGCCGTCAAGTCTCAAAGCAAGCGTCTCAACCTCGCTGGAGCCAGTGTCTGATATGCTGCTGGTCATAACTACATAATTACACAAAAAAACCCCCATAGCAAGCCCCTTAATAAATTTTCGGCGGGAAGGGTGCGGCCTCCCCCGACTCAAGCCTTGACTCCCACCCCCAGACACCGCATACTCAATAAACCAAGGGAGGAACCAGACAAAATGCCCGCATACGCCGCCAAGCGCATCCTGCTCGCGCTCCTCACCATATTCCTCGCCGTCACACTCATGTTCATCATGATCCGCGCCATCCCCGGCGACCCCGTAAGCATCCTCCTCGGGCCGCGCGCCACACCAGAACTCAAAGCCGCCCTCATTGAACGCCTCGCCCTCGATAAACCCCTCTACACACAACTCTTCATCTTCTACCGAGACCTCCTCCACGGAGACCTCGGCCTCGACGTCTTCTCAAATCGCTCCGTCACCGCCATCGTCTTCGAACAACTCCCCTTCACCCTGGAATTAATCTTCGCCGCCATTCTCTGGTCTGCCCTCCTCGGACTCGCGCTCGGACTCCTCGCCGCCGCGCGTCCGAATACACGGCTGGATAAAGCCCTCGCCATCCTCTCAACCGCATTCGTCGCCGCGCCCGCATTCGTCGTCGCGCTGCTCTCGCTGCTCCTGTTCTCCGTACACCTCCAGTGGCTGCCCGCCATCGGCGCCGGCGAAAGCGGAAACATCCCCGACAGACTCTACCACCTCGTCCTGCCAAGTTTCGCCATCGGACTCTCATGGGTCGGATACATCGCGCGCATCGTCCGCGCCTCGTTCCTGGAAGTCCTCGGCGAAGACCACATCCGCACCGCGCGCGCCTTCGGCGTCGCCGAACGGAAAATCCTGCTCTCGTACGCGTTCCGCGTCGGCATCCTGCCCGTCATCACGCTGCTCGGCGTCGGAATGGCGTTCCTGCTCTCGGCGGCGGTCTTCACCGAAATCGTCTTCGCGCGTCCGGGCATCGGACAACTCGTCATCTCCTCGATCAACTCGCGCAACTACCCCGTCGTGATGGGGTCGGTGCTCGTCTCAAGCGTGATCTTCGTGGTCTCCACGACGATCTCCGACCTCGTGAACGCGATGCTGGACCCGCGCATCCGCTCGGCGCTCTGACAAATGACGAAACCCTCGCGCCTCGCCGTCGTCCGCCGCAACCTCAAGTTGATCCTCGGCAACCCCCTCGGAGCGCTCGGCTTCGGCATCGTCCTGCTGCTCGTGCTGGTCGCGATCTTCGCCGACTTCATCGCGCCCTACGGATACGCCGACCTCAATGTCCGCGACCGCATGCAGGGGCCGTCGCCCGCGCACCTCCTCGGCACCGATCAGCTCGGACGCGACACCTTCTCGCGCGCCGTCGTCGGCACCCGCGTCGCGCTGCTGGTCGCCCTGCCCGCGGTCGGCGGCGCGCTCTTCTTCGGAATGCTCCTCGGAATGACCGCCGCCCTCGGCGCGCGATGGCTGGACAACGCCATCATGCTCTTTCTGGACACCATCCGTTCGTTTCCGACGGTGATGTTCGCGCTGGCGGTGGTGGCGCTGGTGGGGCCGAGTCTGGCGACGGTTGTGGCGGTGGTGATGATCACTTCGGTGCCCGTCTACGGACGGGTCGCGCGCACGCAGACGCTGGCGCTTGTGAATTCGGAATTCATTCTCGCGGAGCGCACGATGCAGGCGTCGTTTCTGCGGATTCTCTTCGTGCATATGCTGCCCAACATTTTCGGAGTGCTGGCGATCCTGGCGGCGCTGGATATTCCGGCGGTGATCGCGCTTGAGGCGGGCTTGAGTTTTCTCGGTCTGGGAGTGAAGCCGCCGACGCCGTCCTGGGGGGTTCTGCTGCGCGACGGTTATGCTTTGATTCGTTCCACGCCGTGGCTTGTGGTCGCGGGAGTGATTCCGGTCATTCTGGCGACTCTCGGCTTCACATTTTTCGGCGAGGCTTTGCGCGATGTTCTTGATCCGAAACTTCGCGGGCGCGGATAAAATGTCCGAGACAACAACAGCGACGGCGACAGGGGAAGGGACGACAAAAACGGCGCCGCCGTTGTCGTCACCTTCATCGTCAACAATGACAGGGACGACAAAAACGGCGCCTTCATTG
>JALCBB010000065.1:0-2084 GCA_028066985.1 Alphaproteobacteria bacterium | reverse complement strand
GACAGAAACGGCGGCGCCTTCATTGTCGTCCTCGTCTTCTTCGTCCGCTTCAACGGCGACGGCGGCGGAGGGCGAGCCGTTGCTTGAGATCAAGGACTTTGACCTCATCTACCGCACCGAAAAAGGCGTGATGGCCGCGCTTCGTAAAATTAATCTGACCATCAACCGCGGAGAAGTCCTCGGCCTCGTCGGCGAAAGCGGCTGCGGGAAGTCAAGCCTGATTTCGTCAATCCTGCGCCTCCTGCCCGAAAACGCGGGCGTCGCCGGCGGCGAAATACGCCTCGGCGGCACCGACATGCTCTCCCTGAGCGAAAACGAAATGCGCCGCCTGCGCGGACGCGACATCTCTATCGTCTTTCAGAACCCGATGAGCGCGCTCAACCCCGTGCTGTCCATCGGACGACAGATGGAAGATATTCAGTTTCGCGAGTCCGTTTCGCGCGCCGAAAAACGCGAGCGCGCCGCCGCGATGCTCTCGGAAGTCGGCATTCCCGACGCGAGCCGCCGGCTGCGCCAGCACATCCACGAGTTGTCGGGCGGAATGAGACAGCGCGTCGCGATCGCGATGGCGCTGATGGCGCGGCCGTCACTGCTGATCGCCGACGAGCCGACCACCGCCCTGGACGCCACCCTGGAAGTGCAGATCATCGAAAAACTCAAGGCGCTGCAGGAGGAAATCGGCTGCTCCATTCTGTTCATCACGCATCACCTCGGCGTCGTCGCCGAACTCTGCGACGCCGTCGCGATCATGTACGCCGGCGAGGTCGTGGAGACCGGCAGCGTTGAACGGATTTTCGGCGCGCCGCGGCATCCGTATACGCGGCGGCTGATCGCCTGCGACCCCGCGCACATCGGCGACCCGAGCCGCGTCCTGCCGACGATACCGGGCGAGGTGCCGAAGTTGTACGACCTGCCGGGAGGCTGCGTGTTTCGGCCGCGCTGCGAGGTCGCGGTTGACGAGTGCGCGCGGACGCATCCCGAACTCTACGAAATGGACGCCGGACATCACGCCGCCTGCATCGTCGCCCGCGGAGAAAAATCATGAGCGAAACGGCGACAGCGACGGCGACAGCGACTCCTCTGCTTGAGGTTGAGGACGCGCAGGTTCGCTACCGTCTGCCGTCGGGACTGGCGGGACTCGTCGGCGGCGACAAAAAATACATTGACGCGGTCGCGGGCGTGTCGCTGAGTGTCGCGCGCGGCGAGACGCTGGCGATCGTCGGCGAGAGCGGCTCCGGCAAGACGACTTTGATCCGCGCGATCGAGGGACTCGCCGACCTGGCGTCGGGCGAGGTGCGACTGGAGGGGTCGGTGGTGAGCGGCGCTTCGTCCGGAGTGCGCGAGGTGCGGCGGCGCGTGTCAATGATTTTTCAGGATCCGGTGGGGTCGTTGAGTCCGCGGATGCGGGTGTCGTCTATTGTGACGGAGCCGCTGCGGATTCGCGGCGGACATTCGCGCCGCGCGCTGGGCGAGGAGTCGGTGCGTCTGCTTGAGATGGTGGGACTGGGGGCGGATTTCGGCGAGCGGTATCCGCATGAGTTGTCGGGCGGACAGGCGCGGCGTGTCGGCGTGGCGCGCGCGCTGAGTACGGAGCCGGATTTGCTGCTTGCCGACGAGCCGACGGCCGGACTGGATGTATCGGTGCAGGGCGAGGTGTTGAATTTGCTGAACGAGTTGCGCGAGCGTCTGGGGCTGTCTATTGTGATGATCACGCACAATCTGAATATTATTCGTCATGTGGCGGATCGTGTGATGGTGATGTATCTGGGACGGATTGTGGAGAGTGGTGACGCGGCTTCGGTGTTGTCTTCTCCGCGGCATCCGTACACGCGGATTTTGCTGTCGGCGAATCCGACCTTGGACGCGGGCGAGCGCGAGGGACGGGTGGTGGCTGAGGGTGAAACGCCTGGCTTGCTGGAGCGCCCGACGGGCTGTGAGTTTCATCCGCGTTGTCCGTATCGGCGTGATGATTGTTCTTCCCGCGCCCCTGAGTTAGCCGGCGATTCGGCCCGCCTGCATCGTTGCCTTTATCCTTTGAATTAAATGAAGAACAAATTTATTTAATTGACACCATTAATTGTCTA
>JALCBB010000003.1 GCA_028066985.1 Alphaproteobacteria bacterium | reverse complement strand
ATTAAATAAATTGTTTTTCATTAATTAAATAATAGACAATTAATGTGTTAAAAAGAGATTCATTCTGTTAATTATTAATAAGACAATTAATGGGGTCAATTAAATAAATTAATTCCTTTTTAATTTAATTTTTTTGCAGGCAGCGCCTGCGGGCATCAGTTGGCATCGCTCGCTTGAGCCAACATCGTGAATGTCTTGGTCAAAGTCTTACTAATGCCAAGGGCGGTTCTTTGTCTGTTGACTAATTCGGCGCCTTTAATACAGCCACTTCGTCCAAACGAGCCAGCCGTCCGCCCAGAACATCAGGCGCAAAAGCCGCCGGCACCACCGTCACCGCCCGTAAAGCCTCGCACAAATCCACCCCAACCTCCTCCGCCAAAAACCGCACCGAATCCCCCAAATCCACATCCGCACCCGCCAGCGTCCCATCCGCCAAAGTCAAACGCCCCCCGCCACGCTTGACCGTCCGCCCCCCAAAATCAAACTCAGTCAAATCACTCCCCGCCACCGCCATCGCATCACTCACCAGAAATATTCCCCCCGGACCCCGCTTCGCACGCCACGCCGCCCCCACAACCTCCGGATGCACATGCACACCATCCCCTATCAAACCCGCCGACAAACGCCCCGAACACAACGCCGCCCCGACCAAACCAGGCTCGCGCGACCCCAGCAAACTCATCGCGTTAAATAAATGCGTCACACACCGCGCGCCCGCCTCCACATACGACATGCAAGTCGCAAAGTCCGCCGCCGTATGCCCCAGCGAAACCACCGCCCCCGCCGCCGACAACGCCCCCACCTGCTCGCGCGAAACACCCTCCGGCGCGACCGTCACCATCAACATCGGCAACTCCGCCGCCGCCGACAACAGCAGCGCCAGATCCGCGTCCGTCATCGGACGAATAAACTCCGCGCCGTGCGCCCCGCGCTTCTCAACCGACAAATGCGGTCCCTCAAGATGCAGCCCGCCGACGCCCGTGACTCCCGCCGCGACCGCCTCGCGCACCGCCGACACCGCCAGCCGCGTCTTCTCGGGAATGTCGCTCGTCAGCGTCGGCAGAAACTTCGCCACGCCGAGACCGCGATGCGCCGCCGCGACACGCTCCAGCGTCTCAACGCTCGGAGCATCGCCGAACATCACTCCGCCGCCGCCGTTGACCTGAAGGTCAACAAAGCCCGCGCTCAGAATGTCGCCGCGCAGATTCACATAGTCGCCGTCGCCGACACCGACACCCGCCGCGCCCTCAGGCAAAATCGCCGACAACATTCCGTTTTCAAAACGCGCCGCGCTCTGCTCGTGCAGCGTCTCGCCGTCAAAGATGCGTCCGCCGCCGTAGATGACCGTGCGCGCGCTCACAGTGTTTCCGTCACCTTTTGCAGGTGCCGCGGCGCGTCCGGATCAACGCCGCGCAGGACGGCGACGCGCTCCGCCATTCCGTAGAACGACACGACCGCCGCCACCGGATCTGTCATCGGATGCGCCGTCCGCACATGCGGCAGCGCCGACGCCCGCCGCGCCCGTGAAGTTGTCGCGAAGACGCGCGCGCCGCGCTCGGCGAGTTTGTCGGCGACCTGCGCGAGCGCTGTCTCCGCCGCGTCCGCCGCCGCGAAGGCGACCACGGGAAAGCCGTCGCCCACGAGCGACACGGGGCCGTGCAGCACTTCCGCCGACGAGTATCCTTCCGCGTGAAGTCGGCAAACTTCTTTGAATTTGAGCGCGGCTTCCAGAGCGATGCCGTACGAGGCGCCGCGTCCGAGTGTGAAGAGCGAGGGCGCGTCAGTGTCGGCGATGAAGGAGGCGGCGTCTGTCCAGTCGCAGAGTGTCGCCTCGTGCAGGAAGTCGGGCAGGTTCTGGATCGCGGCGAGCAGTTTTTTGTCGCCGTGCATTTCGGCGAGCAGCCAGAGTCCGGCGACGAGCGAGTTGACGAAAGTTTTTGTCGCGGCGACGCCGTGTTCCTCGCCCGCCCGTATCCCGACAACGGCGGACGCCGCCCCCGCGAGCGGCGACTCCGTGTTATTGGTGAGCGCGACGGTGAAGGCGCCGCCGGCGACTGCGGCTTGCGCGGTCTGCACGATGTCGGGGCTTTGTCCTGACTGCGAGACGGCGAGGCAGAGCGCGCCGTTGAGTTTGAGTTCTTTGCCGTAGAGCGAGACGACCGACGGCGCGAGCGATGTCATTGTTTGTCCTGAGAGGATTTCGGCGGTGTATTTGAGCGCGGCGCATGCGTGATCCGACGACCCCCGCGCCGCGGACGCGAATCCGCGCGCATTTTTCGCGGCGGCGGCGGCGCTGGTGATGTCGTCCCTGCCGTGCGCGAGCAGGTTCTGGAGCGCGCGCGGAATCTCGTCAATTTCGCGTTTCATCTGTGTCGGCGTGTCGGGCATCGGGCGGAAGCGCTTGAATTCAGGGGATATTCGCTTATCTGACAGGTTAACAGAAAAAGGGTGCTGTGTTAATGTGTCTGACGCGCTATATTAAAGCATCGCGGACGCGCGGGCGTCCGGCGACAAACGCAGCAAGGGAGGATTTCCGATGCGGAGCAGTTTCTTCATTTTTTCGGCGGGCGCGATCGCTCTCGCCTTCACCTTGACCCTGACGGCGCCGGCGCCGGCGTCCGCGCAGGAGTTGATCATCGAGTCGTGGCGCAACGACGACCTCGCGCTCTGGCAGAACGAGATCATTCCGGCGTTTGAGGCGGAAAATCCCGGCATCAGCGTGACCTTCTCGCCGACCGCGCCGACCGAGTACAACGCCGCGCTCAACGCGAAACTGGAGGCGGGCGCCGCGGGCGACCTGATAACCTGTCGTCCGTTTGACGTTTCTCTGGCTCTTTATGAGGCTGGACATCTGGCCGACCTTGACGACATGTCGGCGATGTCTAATTTCTCCGATGTTGCGAAGTCGGCGTGGCAGACTGACGATGGTTCCGCGACTTTCTGTGTTCCGATGGCGTCGGTGATTCACGGCTTCATCTACAACAGGGACGCCTTTGACGAACTCGGTATTTCGGTGCCGCAGACCGAGGCCGAGTTTTTCGCCGCGCTTGACGCGATCAAGGCTGACGGTTCGTACATTCCGATGGCGATGGGCACCAACGATCAGTGGGAAGCCGCGACGATGGGCTACAACAACATCGGCCCCAACTACTGGCGCGGCGAGGAGGGTCGTCTTGGTCTGATTGACGGCTCGCAGAAGTTGACCGACTCGCAGTGGGTGGAGCCTTACGCGACGCTCGCGCGCTGGGGCGAATATCTCGGCGACGGTTACGAGGCGCAGACCTATCCCGACAGTAAGAATCTTTTCACGCTCGGACGCGCGGCGATTTATCCCGCCGGCAGCTGGGAGATTTCCGGTTTCAACGCGCAGGCCGAGTTTGAGATGGGAGCGTTCCGGCCTCCCGTGCGTAACGCGGGCGACACCTGTTACATTTCCGATCACACGGACATCGGCATCGGAATGAATGTGGCGACTCCGAACGCGGACGCGGCGCGCACATTCCTCGCGTGGGTGGCGTCGCCGGAGTTCGCGAGCATTTTCGGCAATGCTTTGCCCGGTTTCTTTCCGTTGTCAAAGACTCCGGTCACGCTTGAGGATCCGCTTGCGCGCGAGTTTATCGGCTGGCGCGGTCAGTGCGAGTCGACGATTCGTTCTACCTATCAGATTCTGTCGCGCGGCACGCCTAATCTTGAGAACGAGACATGGGGCGCGTCGGTTGCGGCGATCAAGGGAACATCGTCCCCGCAGGAACTCGGACAGAAGTTGCAGGAAGGCCTCGCGTCCTGGTACGGCCCGCAGCAGTAGCGCGCTGGCGGCGCGGGCTGTCGTCCGCTATGGGCAACACGGAGCGGCTGCATGACGCGGCGGCGGGGCTTGACGCCTTGCCGGTCGCCGAGGTCGCGGCGCTTCTGAGAGACGCGCAGATAGAGGCGGCGAAGTCTCTTCTCAACGAGGAGACTTTGCGCGCGATCTGCGCGGGCTCGGAGGCGATGGCGGCGACTTTGCGGGCGGGCGGCGTGTTGTGGTATGTCGGTTCGGGCGCGTCCGGAATGCTGGCGGCGATGGACGCGATGGAACTCGGCAGCACTTTCGGCGTCGCGAGCGAGCGCATCCGCATTGTGATGGCGGGCGGCGTGCCGACTTCGCCGGTGACTTCGGCGGCGTCTGACGACGACACGGACGAGGCGGAGGCGAAACTTTCGCGGGTGTCTTCGGGCGACACGGTGATTGCGGTCGCGGCGAGCGGCGGCACTCCGTTCACGGTGACGGCGGCGGAGGTGTCGCGGTCGCGGGGCGCGGCGGTGATTGGCGTTGCGAACAATGCGGGGTCGCCGCTTCTGTTGGCGAGCGATCACGCCGTGCTTCTGGAGACGCCGCCGGAACTGGTGAGCGGTTCTACGCGGATGGGCGCGGGCACGGCGCAGAAGATCGCGCTGAACATGCTGTCTACTTTGATGGGTTTGCGTCTGGGTCATATATATGACGGAATGATGGTGAACATGCGTCCTGGCAATGACAAACTGAAACATCGGGCGACGCGGATTGTCGGCGAGATCGGGAATGTATCCGAGTCTGTCGCGGCGGCGGCGTTAGAGGACGCGGCGGATGATATAAAGGTCGCGGCGGTGATGGTGTCGCGCGGTCTGAGTGTTGAGGCGGCGGACGCTCTTATTAAAGAGAACAACGGACAATTACGCGCCGTGCTTCCCTGAATTGTCATGCGAACTCTTTTAACAAAGACCGGCAATGGACGACTGCGCGCCGCGCTTCGTCATCGCCCTTTCATTGTCCCCGGTAACGGCGCCGGACTTAAGACGGCGATTGACAATTACGCGCCCTGCCCTGTCGCCGTCACCGTCGCCGTTAAAGATGACAATGGACGGGTCAAGCGCCCGCTTCGCCGTCGCCTGTCGTCATTATTAATGGATGACAATGGACAATCACGCAATGTGCTTTGTCGCCGTCTCTTGTCGTTAATAAATGACAATGGACGGGTCAAGCGCCCGCTTCGCCGGCGCCTTCCCGTCGTCCGTATGACAATTCAGACCGCCCAAGTCCGATGAAAAAACCCCCGCGCATCCGATGGCACGCCGTCGTCTTCCTCGCGCCCGCCGTCCTCGTCTACTCAACCGTCATGATCTTCCCCCTCTTCAACACCCTCGTCCTCGCACTCTACACCCGCATTGACCAGGAACGCGTCTTCATCGGCATAGACAACTACCGCCGCCTCTTCACCGAACCCGTCTGGGCAGACCAGTTCTGGAACGCCCTCGCCAACAACTTCTGGTTCTTCGTCATCCACATGCTCGTCCAGAACCCGATCGGCATCGCCCTCGCCGCCATCCTCAGCCACCCGCGCCTGCGCTTCGCCGCCCTCTACCGCTCGGCGATCTTCATCCCCGCGATTCTGAGTTTCGTCATCGTCGGCTTCGCCTGGAAACTCATCCTCTCCCCCATCTGGGGAGTCACCCCCTCGCTCCTTGACGCCGTCGGCCTCAAGTTCCTCTTCGCGCCCTGGCTCGGCAAAGAAGAATACGCCCTCACCACCCTCGCCCTGATCTCGGTCTGGCAGTTCGTCGGCATTCCGATGATGCTGATCTACGCCGCGCTGCTCTCCATCCCCGAAGAAATCCTGCAGTCCGGCGAAATAGACGGCATCACCGGCGCCTCCGCCTTCTGGAAAATCAAACTGCCGCTCATCCTGCCGTCCATCGGCATCATCTCAATCCTCACCTTCGTCGGCAACTTCAACGCCTTTGACCTCGTCTACGCCGCCCAGGGCGCCCTCGCCGGACCAAACTTCTCCACCGACCTCCTCGGCACCTTCATGTATCGCACCTTCTTCGGCTTCCAACTGCAACTCGGCGACCCGCATATGGGCTCCGCCGTCGCAAGCGCGATGTTCGCCATCATCCTCGTCGGCGTCTGCATCTACCTCTTCGGAATCCAGACCCGCCTCCGCCGCTACCAGATGTGAAACCCGACACCGTCGCCGTCACCGTCGCTCCAGCCCTCTGAACAAATCGCCTCCCCCGCCTCTCCGGACAACAAACGCGAACGCAAAGACAAAAACAGACGAAAAATGCAGAAGAAAGTCCGCGCCAACCCGCTCAACGCCGCGCTCGTCCACGGCGCGCTCGTGATCTACACCCTCATCGCGCTCTTTCCCGTCTTCGTCATCGTCATCAACAGTTTCAAGTCGCGCAAAGCGATTTTCCGCGACCCCCTGGATCTCCCGAACGCCGACACCTTCTCGCTCGTCGGATACAACACCGTCTTCAAACAGGGCGACTTCTTCCTCTACTTTCAGAACAGCATGATCGTCACCGTCGCCTCGCTGTTTTTCATTCTGCTCTTCGGAGCAATGGCGGCGTTCGCGCTCAGCGAATACCGCTTCCGCGGCAACACGCTCATGGGACTCTACCTCGCCCTCGGCATCATGATTCCGATACGCATCGGCACCGTCGCCATCCTTGAAATGATGGTCGCGACCGGACTCGTCAACACCCTCTGGGCGCTCATCCTCGTCTACACCGCCCAGGGACTGCCGCTCGCCGTCTTCATTCTCAGCGAATTCATGCGCCAGGTCTCAAACGACCTCAAAAACGCCGGCAGAATAGACGGACTCAGCGAATACACGATCTTCTTCCGCCTCGTGCTGCCGCTCGTGCGTCCGGCGCTGGCGACGGTCGCGGTTTTCAATATGATTCCGATCTGGAACGACCTCTGGTTTCCGCTCATCCTCGCGCCCTCCGACGAAACCAAAACCCTCACCCTCGGCAGCCAGGTCTTCATCGGACAATTCGTCACCGACTGGAACGCCGTCCTCGCCGCGCTCAGCATGGCGATACTGCCGGTGCTCGCGCTCTATGTGATCTTCTCGCGGCAACTGATCCGCGGCATCACGATGGGAGCGGTCAAATGACGCGCGTCATGATCGCCGGACTCGGCAACATGGGACTCTCCCACGCCCTCGCGCACCATCACCACCCGCGCGCGGAGATTGTCGCGCTTGTCAACCGCTCCGAGGTCGCGCTGCCGGCGGAACTGCGGGGCTGTCCGTTCTTTGACAACTTTGACGAGGGACTGAACACGAAGCCCGAACTCGTCGTGGTCGCCACTTATTCCGACAGTCACGCCGAATACGCCATCAAGGCGATGAACGCCGGCGCGCATGTCTTCGTGGAGAAACCGCTCGCCGTCACCGTCGCGGACGCCGTGAGGGTCGTTGAGACCGCGCGCGCGCGGGAGAAAAAACTTGTCGTCGGCTACATTCTGCGTCATCATCCGTCATGGGTGAGACTTGTGAAGGAGGCGCGCGACCTCGGCGGCCCCTATGTTTTCCGTCTCAACCTCAATCAGCAGAGCGACGGCGCCGAGTGGGAGACGCATAAAAACCTCATGCGGACGACGAGTCCGATTGTTGACTGCGGCGTTCACTATGTGGATGTCATGTGCCAGATAACCGACGCCGCGCCTGTGCGCGTGCATGGCGTCGGCCTGCGTCTTTCCGACGAGATTCCGAAGGACATGTACAACTACGGACAATTCCAGGTCGTCTTCGCCGACGGTTCTGTCGGCTGGTACGAGGCGGGCTGGGGCCCGATGATTTCGGAGACGGCGTTCTTTGTGAAGGACATTGTGAGTCCGAACGGCGCTGTTTCCATCGCCGACGGCGGCAGGGGCGCGTCCAGCGACATTCACGGACACACGAAGGTCGGCGGCATTCTCGTGCATCGGAACAGCGGCGACACCCTGATCGAGACGCCGCGCGAGCCGTCGCATCAGGAACTCTGCGACGCCGAGCAGGATTTTATTCTCCGCGCTGTCGCCGAGGACATTGACCTTGAGAGACACATGCATGACGCGGTGCAGAGTCTGCGTATCTGTCTCGCCGCGGACGAGAGCATCCGCGCGCGGCGCGTCGTGTCGCTGGAGTTGTCATGACCGCGGCGGCGTCTTTGTCGGGGGTGTACAAGTCTTTCGGCGCTGTGGAGGTGCTGACGGACATCACTCTTGAGATTGACGAGGGCGAGTTCGTGGTTTTTGTGGGTCCGTCGGGCTGCGGCAAGTCCACATTGCTTTGCGTGATCGCCGGCCTTGAGGACGCGACATCGGGCGAGATTCGCATCGGCGGCGAGGTGGTGAATTCGGTGCCGCCGTCGCGGCGCGGAGTGGCGATGGTGTTTCAGAGTTATGCGTTGTATCCGCATTTGAGTGTTCGGGGCAATATGTCGCTGGCGCTGAAGCAGGAGCGGCAGCCGAAGGGAGTGATCGCGTCTCGCGTGGCGGAGGCGAGCCGGATGCTGAATCTGGGCGAATATCTTGACCGCTATCCGTCCGAGTTGTCGGGCGGACAGCGCCAGCGCGTGGCGATCGGACGCGCGATAGTCCGCAAGCCGCGTCTTTTTCTGTTTGACGAGCCGTTGTCCAATCTGGACGCGGCGCTGCGGATGAACACGCGTCTTGAGATTGCGAATTTGCACCGTCAATTGGAGACGGCGATGATTTATGTCACGCACGACCAGACGGAGGCGATGACGCTTGCGGACAAGATTGTTGTTTTGCGCGAGGGTCGTGTCGAGCAGGTCGGGACTCCGATGGAGTTGTACAATGATCCTGTGAATCGGTTTGTGGCGGGTTTCTTGGGTTCGCCGGCGATGAATTTCTTGCCTGCGGGTTTATTGAGCGAGGGTGATCCGCGTGTTTTGGGAGTGCGTCCCGAGGATTTTTTCCTGTCTGACGACGGACATTTGCGTGGTGTGGTTGAGCATATTGAGCATCTGGGCGGCGACACGAATGTGATTCTGACGGTTTCCGGCCATACTGTGACTCTGCGTCTTTTCGGACAGCATGAGGTTCCGCCTGCGGGCGAGGTATGCTTATCGTTTGATCCTGCGCGCGCGTATTATTTTGGCGAGGGTGGCGAGCGTATTTAGTTCCCTGCCCCTGCTTTTGTTCCGCGGGACGCATTGACGGCGCCGCGTTTTTTGACGGGCGGGCGGTCGCGGAAATACAACTTTAGGTTGTATTGCCCGAGGCGGCTTGTCCGCTAGTCTTTGTGTTCGTCGAGGGGCGGGAGGGCGTTGATGATTTTGACAGACTCCACGCTGACAGTGACAATCCGCTTGAGCAGATCAAGGATGTAGCGCGGGTTGTCCGGCGCCCAGTCGTTGGGGTCGTTGCGGATGCCGCTGCCGCTGCCATCCTTCTTTTCGTCCACCCTGACCTGATAGCGATCCATGATCCACTCAATCGCCGATTTGCCGTTGACGACATACTCGTATGCCTCCGGCGGAATGCCGCGCAGGGTGATTTTGTCGTTGTAGACGACGGTTGTCCTGTCTTTCACCTTCTCCTTCTTCTCGCCGGTCCAGCCGAACTGCATCTTACGGACCTTGTAGCCCTCGTCTTCCATGAGCTCCCGAATCTGACCGCCCATGTCCTCCGTGAGCGGGTAAGGCTCCGCCGTCTCATAGTTCAGATGCTGTTCGCCCAGCGCCTTCCCCGCCTTGCTGAAAGTCCAAAAATCCCCAGCAAGGGGAATTCTTGGAATTTCCTTTTTCAGATCGGATTCAAACCGCGTCCGATACTCCGGGGAATGGAAGACACCGTAGATATACCAGAACAGATCCTCCTTGCTGATTGAGTCGTTCCCGTAGTGACTGCGGAATCTGGCAATCGCCCAGTCCGATATGCCGTCCCGCCGCACATAGCCATGCGCGTCAGGAGTCACATTGACCAGCTGCTCCTTCTGGCCCTGCTTGACCTTCTCATACCAGTAGAGCGGAAAATTTTGACTGTTGAAAACCATCAGGTGTTCGGGCAGGTAGCTTGCGACCAGAGCAGAAAACAGTCCTGAAGGGTTACGCCCTGTGGAAATCACAATATTCCCGTGTTCGGGTGTCGGGAATAATTTGGGCGTTTGATATGTCATGGACGCGAGAACGCGGTCAAAATACAGATGCTGTTTGCAAAACGGACGATACATGGCCGCGACAGTGGCGTTCGCGTCAAATGCCAGATGTTTGTTTTTTCCGGCGGACTGCTTCAGTTCCCTTGTCCATTTGATTTTCTTCGGATCCTGATCGATGACATCATCGATCTTCGGCCGCTCTTTTGTGCCCGCATCACCGCAGATGCCATGATAACGCTCCCTCTCCTCGTTGTACTTCGCGATCATGCGGCGCATGTTGCCCTCGACCTCGCGACGCGACGCGTTGCAGGACCAGGGGTCCCGTCCCGTTTTGACGCCAGCCGAATAAATATTGAACACAACCTCGCTTGTGTCCCCCCTTTTGTCGCCAAGCGAGATGAATTTATCAAAGGCGGGGTCGCGCTGGTTGATCCAGTCGCCCCGCTCGTTCGGCGTGATGGGCGTCCAGTCAATTTTTTCAATGCTGACGGCCTTTTTAATGATGGCGAGTTTGTCTTCGCGTGAAAGAGAGTCGCCGATGTCGTGATAGTGCAATTCGCACCCCCCGTCATGTGCAGGGTCTTTGACCATGACGGTAATCGCGATCAGGGCCTGAGAGCTCTGTCCGAAAACATTGCCCCCCTCCCTCTTGTCACGCAGCCTGATATTCCCCCTGAGGTTGAACACATAGAGGTGGCTGAAATCCTCCATCAGACACTTGCGCAGTCCATCGGCGGCGCTCCCGTCAATGAACGAGCCGTTGGTGACAAAGGCGATGACTCCCCCCGCCCTTAACCTGTCCGTTGACCAGCGAATGGCGCGGATGTAGGAGTCGTACAGACTGTTCGTGTTCGTGGCAGACGACTTCGCCGCGTAGCTGCCGCGAATGTTGTCATCCAGCGTCGGATATTTCAGGTTCGGCTTGTCCTCGCCCTCGCTCTTCTGTCTCCCCCTGTAAGGCGGATTACCGATAATCACGCGGATATCCTGCCTGTTTTGCCGATTGACCTGCTCGCTGTTCTCGGGAAACACGATCTTGTCCACAAGGTCGCCGCTTTCGGTCATCTGAAAAGTGTCGGTGAAGACAATGCCCTCGAAGGGCTGATGCGAGGAACCGCCCTGAAGTTCAAAGGCGCTCTCAATGTTGATTGAGGCGATGTAGTAGGCGAGCAGCACGATCTCATTGGCATGCAACTCGTTCCGATACTTCCGCTCCAGATCTTCCCGGCTGATCAGTCCAGACCGCAGCAGCTGCGCTATAAAAGTACCCGTGCCAGTGAACGGGTCCAGCACCTGCACTGCGTCAGAGGATATATTCGTGTTAAAATGTTTTCGCAGAGCGAAGTCCGCGCTTCTGAGAATGAAGTCCACAACCTCGCCCGGCGTGTAGACGATGCCGAGACCCCTGGCCATTTTCTTGAATCCGTGCTTGAAGAAAGAGTCATACAGCCGACGGATGACCTCCTGTCTGTCTTCGGGGTCCGTGGCGCCGCCCACCCGCTCGCGCACGCTTTCATAAAAGGTGTTCAGACCTTCCACCTCGCTCCCGACCGCATGTTTGTCCAGAACCTCCACGACCCCCTCCATCGCCTTTGAGACGGGGTTGTCCTTGACGAACGAGTAACTCCCGAACAGCGCGTCAAACACCGGACGGGTGACGATGTGCTGCGCGAGCATTTCAATCGCTTCTCCCTCGCCGACATGGGGGTTTAGGTTGTCGCGCAGACCCGTTATGAAGACGCCAAACTGCTTTTTCGCTTCGGGGTTTTCCAGCAGGTTCTTGATGCGCCCGATGACCCGCGCCGCGATATCCGCGACCTCCTCCGCCCATTCGCTCCAATACTCCTGATCCCCGAGCTTGCGCGGCATGATCGTGGAGACCGCCTCCTCGAGCTGATGGAGATTGAACCAGAAGTTGGTCTGTTCCGGCGGAGGGTCCGGCGGCGGGTCGGGCAGAATCACCTCCACCCTTTCACGATACTCCGATTTGTAAACCAGACGCTCGTCGTGCGAGCGCAGCGCCTTAAGCACCCTCCAGACATTGCCGAACCGCTTGTCTTTGTCTATGTACTCGTCGTAATCGCTGACCAGAGTATTGGGGATGCAGACCGGCAGAACGATGTAGCCGAACTCCTTCCCCTTCACCTTGCGCATCACCCGGCCAACCGCCTGCACGATGTCCACCATTGAATCGCGCGTGTCAAAAAAGACCACGCCGTCCAGCGCCGGCACATCCACGCCCTCCGAGAGGCACCGGGCGTTGGACAGCACCCTGCACTCGCTCTCGCCGTGCTCTTCCCTGAGCCAGTCCAGAAACGCCGCCCGCTTCAGGGCGTCCATCGTGCCGTCGACATGCCTCAATTGGCAGTCGACCATCTTCTGCGCTTTTTCTTCGGGAAGATCCTCTTTGTAGATGCCTGTCAGATCGTTGAAGGCGTCTCTCATCCTCTCCGAGCTGTCTATCCTCCTGGAGAACGCGACGACGCGCCGCATCGGCTTCGTGTCTTCCGCGATCTCTCCTGTGACACTTCCCGACTCGTCCACCATCTGGACCCGGTATTTGGACATACCCTTCCAGCTGCCGATGATCTTGGCGGCGTCATCGAGTTTAAGGGGTTTCGCCTTGCTCTTTTTCCCCTTTCCGTCCTCGTCGTTTTTCGCCAGATTCACCCTGTAGTTGTAGTTGTCGGCAAGACCCGACATCGTTGACTCATCCTGCACCACGATCAGCACCTTGTACTCCGACAACAGTTCCCGCTTGACCGACTCGCCGAAGCCCAGATAGTGAAATTCGGGACCAAAGGTCTCCTTGTCATCCATTGAGAAGAGCTGCCCTTCTTTCTCCTTCGCCCGCGCGATTGACGCCTCTCCGTAGACGCGCGGCGTCGCCGTCATGTAAAGGCGTTTTTTGCCCTGAATGTTTTTGTCCTCATGCACCATGGAGAATCCCGAATCCTCCCCGTCATCTTCCGCTCCGAGGAAACCGCTCGTACGATGCGCCTCGTCGCAGACAATCAGATCAAACTCGCCGAGTCCGTGCTTCTTCTGCGCTTCGCGCACGACTTTGAGCGACTGATAGGTGGAAAAAACAACCTTGCACCTGTCCGACCCCACCTGCTTCGCGTAACGCGCCAGGGTCTCGGCGTCGGTCGTCGCCGGATGAACGATGTCCCGCGGGAAAATATCCTCGCTGTCCTTGCTTCGCTTGTGCCCGATCTTTTTATCCGAGCAGACGATGAGGGCGTGCATTTTCATCTTCGCTTCCGCCGTCCATTCGCGCAGGGTCTGCGCCACCAGGGACAATGACGGCAGCAGGAACAGAATCTGCCCGTCTTTCTCCACCATATTCTCCGACATCATCCGTTCCGCCAGACGCAACGAGGTAAGCGTCTTCCCCGTGCCGCACGCCATGATCAGTTTGCCGCGGTCGTGTTCTTTGAATCCCGCAACGACCTTGTCTACCGCCTCCGTCTGATGCGGACGCAGCGCCTTTTTCTCCTTGACAGCGAGTTTCTTGTGCTTTGAAAACTGACCCCAGTCAATCGCGCTCGCCTCAAGGTCTCGCGTGAAGAGCGTTTTGATAGGCGGGTCATACCCTTCAAACAGATCTTGGGTCCCGCCGCTCAGCCCCCGCGCCGTCGTGACAACCAGCCGTTGCGCGTAGCGAAACTCCCCCTCTCTCGTCGGAAATGTGACACCTGAAGTCGCTATAAACGAATCCACTTGCCCCTGGTAAAGAAGATTTGCGCTGTCAAAAAACTTGCACTGAATCGCCCAGTAGTCGCCGCTCACCCGTTCACGAGCAACAATGTCAATTCCGCGGTCGGGTTTGTCGCCGTTATCCGGCCATTCACCCCAGAGCCAGACATCCGAGAAGAGTTCGGCGTATTGCGGTTCTTTGCGCAGATACGCGACCGTCAGGTCTTCAAACGAGAAACCCTTGGACGTAGAGTGGTGCGCGTCTTCGCGCAACTCATCCAGGATGTCGTGAATGGTCTTTTCTTCTGACACAGCGCCTTTTGCCTCCTTGGACACATGCCGCGCGAAACGAATCGCCCGAATCGCTCCAAACAGAAAACCACAGGAGACGCAAAATGTCAAGCCACCCCCCGCCGGACGGCGGAAAAGCGCGGAAATTCGCCCCTTTCCCGCCCTCTCCCGTCAGCAAACTTTGTCCCCGTTAATAAGAAAACAATTTATTTAATTGACCCCTTAAATAGTCAATAAATTATTATTTATTTTTTGCGGGCTAGCCCGCACCCGTCTGCCGGCATCGCTCGCTTGAGCCAACACCGTGAATGTCTAAGTCAAACGCCCACTAATGCCAGCGGCGAGCCGCCGCAGGCATAAGTTGGCGCGATTCGCTTGAGCCAACACCGTGAATGTCTAAGTCAAACGCCCACTAATGCCAGGGGCTGTTCTTCGTCTGTTTAAGGGGCGGAAAGGCGGCGCCGTCAATGAAGCCCCTGGGCCGGCGCCGCCTCCGCCGTCTCCAACCCCGGAAGGCGGCGCCGTTAATGGCTCCCGCAGGGCGAAATCAGCGCCCCTCCGACCTCACTTGACGCCGCGACAAACTTAATCAAGAATCCCTCCAGAGCAGCCACGGCGGGGTAGCTCAGCTGGTTAGAGCAGCGGGATCATAATCCGCGTGTCGGGGGTTCGAGTCCCTCCCCCGCTACTTCTGGAGGAGCCATGCCCGAGGTCGGCGAGAGCGACGAGCGTCCGTGGGGATACTGGCGCACGGTCGACGCCGGCGCCGGATACCAGGTCAAGCGTCTGGTCGTGCGTGCGGGCGCGCGGCTGTCGTTGCAGAGCCATCGGCGGCGGCGCGAGTTCTGGGTGGTGGTCTCGGGCGAGGCGCGCGTGCTCGTGGCGGGCGTGGAGCGCGTGCTGCGCGTCGGCGAACATGTGGAAATCGGAGTCGGCGAGGCGCATCGGCTGGCGAACGACGGAGACGCCGACCTCGTGGTCTGCGAGGTGCAGTTGGGCGATTATCTGGGGGAGGATGATATTGAGCGTTATGCTGACGATTATGGTCGTGGATGAGGGAGGTGCTTTGTTTCGGTGGCTGGATTAACGGCGCCGCCTTTTTCGTCTCTTTAGGAGACAAGCGAAGGGCGGCTTCTGGCATTAGTGGGCGTTTGACTGAGACATTCACGGTGTTGGCTCAAGCGAATCGCGCCAACTTATGCCTGCGGCGGCTCGCCGCTGGCATTAGTGGGCGTTTGACTTAGACATTCACGGTGTTGGCTCAAGCGAGCGATGCCGGCAGACGGGTGCGGGCTAGCCCGCAAAAAATAAATAATAATTTATTGACTATTTAAGGGGTCAATTAAATAAATTGTTTTCTTATTAACGGGGACAAAGTTTGCTGACGGGAGAAAACGACACGCCTCGGCTGTCTCCGCCGTTCCCCCCGGGAATGGCGGAGACAGCCCGCAGACGGCGCCAGCCGTCTGCCAGGCGTAAGCGTGTCGTTTTCTGTCTGGGGATGGCGGAAATGCGCGGATTTCCTCGCTTTTCCGCCGTCCGCGGGGGGTTATATATTGCGCTTGACGGCGCGGCGTCCGAGTGGCACTCTCTGAGAGGAGGCTTACATCGTGACGAAGCAAAAAACCACAAAGCGCGGAAGCATCGAGGCGGTCGGCGAAGACCTCGCCTCTCTGGACATCGCGCGCGAGAAGCGCAGACGCCTGCGGGCGCTGTATCCCGAAGTGTTCGGCGACGGAAAGATTGACTTCGAGCAGTTAAGACGCGTCCTGGGCGACCAGGTGGAATCGGGCGTGGAGCGTTTCGGTCTTAATTGGCCCGGCAAGGCGGAGTGCATGAGGATCCTTCAGCAGCCGAGCGTCGCCACCCTCAAGCCTGTCCGCGAAGAGTCCGTTAATTTTGACGGCACGGGAAACCTGTTTATTGAGGGAGAGAACCTCGAGGTGCTGAAACTTCTGCAGAAGTCCTACTTCGAGATGGTGAAAGTGATCTACATCGACCCGCCGTATAACACGGGAAGAGAGTTCGTTTATCCTGATAAGTACGCGAGTGGATTGAGCAGATATCTTGCATATACTCGCCAAATCGACGCAGAGGGTCACCGATTTGCGACCAACACGGATACTATCGGGCGTTACCACTCCAATTGGCTGAGCATGATGTATCCCCGCCTGTACCTCGCCCGCAATCTGTTGCGCGAGGACGGGGTGATTTTCATCTCAATCGACGACAATGAGGTCCATCGCCTGCGCTCTGTCATGGACGATATTTTCGGGGAAGAGAATTTCCTGGCCCAGATTGCATGGCAGGGAATGGACACTGTTAAAAACGACGCGAAGCACTTCTCGACGAATTGTGAATTCGTTTTGTGCTACTCCAAAAACAAGGATCTTTGCCGGATCAAAGGGCAGAAGAGAACGCAGCACCATGACCGCGTGTACAAAAACCCTGACAATGATCCAAGGGGTCCCTACCTCCTGACACCGCTCCATGCCAAGTCAGGAAAGGCTTCAACTCGGTATAAATACACCTTTTCAAACGGGGTGACCTGGGAGCCTCCTACCGGCACATATCCGCGCTTTTCACAAGAGACGCTAAAAGAGCTGGACGGCGACGATCGAATTTATTTCGGCGAGAAGCCGGGATCTGTTCCTCAGCGGAAAACATTCCTCAAAGATGTCGGCAGCTACACCAAGCTGACGACCTTCTGGAGTTATCAATTTGCTGGCAGCACCAGGCAGTCGAACTCGGAGCTGTCCCATATCTTGGGCCCCGGCGCTTTTCAGAATCCAAAACCCGTGAAGTTAATCAAGCTCATTCTCGACTCCGTTTCTGAGCAGAACGACATTATCCTCGACTCTTTTGCGGGTTCTGGAACAACCGCGCATGCAGTCCTTGCTCTCAACAAGGAGGATGGCGGCAATCGTAAATTCATAATGGTCCAGCTTCCCGAAGACATTGAAGAGTCGTCGGAAGCGTACAAGGCGGGGTACAAAACCGTCGCCGACATCGGGAAGGATCGTATCCGTCGCGCGGCTGCAAAAATTAAGGAGGAGTCCGACGATCATCTCAGCTTGACCAGTGGCGCCGGAATTGACCTTGGGTTCAAAGTTTTCGCGCTCGCTCCATCCAACTTCAGAGTATGGGATGGAAATCTGGACGAAACCGGAAACCTGGAAGACCAACTCCTTGCTCACATCGACCACATCCGCGCGGCAAGCACGCCCGAAGACATCCTCTATGAACTCCTGCTGAAAGCCGGATTCCCGCTCACCGCGCCGATCAAAAAAACCGCCCTCGCGGGCAAGGAAGTGTTCTCCGTTGAAGACGGCGAAATGCTCCTGTGCCTTGAAAAAGAACTCAATCAGGAAGTGATCGACGCCATGGCGAAAGCCGCCCCCCGGCGGGTCGTCTGCCTTGACGAGGGCTTCAAAGGCAACGACCAGCTCAAAACCAACGCCGCCCAGACCTTCAAGTCGCGTGAAGAAGACGGCATCGTGTTCACGACGGTCTGAAGCCGGAAACATGAAAATCAAATTCGCCTCCAACCTCCCCCACCAGGAGGAAGCCGTCAACGCCGTCGTCAATGTGTTCGACGGCCAGCCCCTCGCGCAGTCCAAATTTGAGATAAGCCTGACGAGAGACGCCGGCATGACTCCCACGGAACTCGGCACCGCCAACAACATCACCCTCACGGACGAGCAGATTCTGGAAAATGTCCGGAGAATCCAGGAGGAAAACAACATCGAAAAAACCGGCGCCCTGCAGGGACGCCAGTTCTCCGTTGAAATGGAGACGGGCACGGGCAAAACCTATGTCTACCTCCGCACCATCTTTGAACTGTCCAGAAAATACGGGCTGAAAAAGTTCATCATCGTCGTGCCGAGCGTCGCCGTGCGCGAGGGCGTTCTGAAAAGCATTGAGATGACCAGAGAGCACTTCAACGCGCTCTATGACAACGAGCCGTTCTGCTCCTTCATCTACGACTCCAGAAAACTGGGGAAGGTCCGGCAGTTCGCCATGGGCAATCAGATTCAGATCATGATCATCAACATCCAGTCCTTTCAGCGAGACATCTCCGACAAGGAAATATCGGCGATGACGGAAGACGAGCTGAAGAGGCTCAATGTCATCAATCGCGAAAACGACAGAATGTCGGGACGCAAACCGATTGAATTCGTCCAGGCGACGAACCCCATCGTCATCATCGACGAGCCGCAGAGCGTGGACAACACGGACAAGGCGAGAAACGCCATTGACAGACTGAATCCCGCCGTCACACTGCGCTACTCCGCGACCCACCGCACTCCCTACAACCTGCTCTACAGACTGGACCCCGTGAAAGCCTACGACCTGGGGCTCGTCAAGCGCATCGAGGTTGATTCCGTCGTGTCCGAAGACAGCTTTAACGAGGCCTATGTGCGGCTCCTGAAGACCGACAACAAGCCCGCCATCCGGGCTCAGATTGAAATCCACAGGAAGAAAAACGAGGCGGTGAAACCCGCCAGGATGTGGGTTAAACAGGGCGACGACCTGTTTGAAAAGTCCGGAAGGCGCGAAATTTACCGCCAGGGCTGCATTGTCCACAACATTGACTGCACGCCGGGCGCGGAGTACATCGAATTCACCGGCGGAAGATTCCTCAGACACGGCGAGGAGATCGGCAGCCAGACCGAGGATGTCATGAAGATCCAGGTCCGTGAAACGGTCGAGCAGCACCTGAAAAAAGAACTCGCCCTCCGCGGCAGAAACATCAAGGTGCTTTCGCTGTTCTTCATCGACAGGGTCGCCAACTACCGCAGATACAGCCGGGACGACTCCCCCTCGCCCGGCAGAATCGCCGAATGGTTTGAAGACGCCTACAGAGACCTGACGGCAAGACCCCTTTACAGGGATCTGTCGCCTGACGCCCTCGGCCATGAAATCTCCGGAATGCACGACGGCTACTTCTCGCGGGACAAAAAAGGACACCTGAAGGACTCCACGGAACGCGGCAGCAAGGACGACGAGGACGCCTACAACCTCATCATGCGCGACAAGGAGCGCCTGCTGGACCCGAAGGAGCCTCTGCGCTTCATCTTTTCGCACAGCGCCCTGCGAGAGGGATGGGACAACCCGAATGTCTTCCAGATATGCACGCTCAACGAGACCGCCAGCGCTCAGAAGAAGCGGCAGGAAATCGGCCGCGGGCTCCGCCTCTGCGTCAACGCGGACGGCGAGCGCGTCTATGACGAGAACATCAACCGTCTGACGGTGATCGCCAACGAATCCTACGAGAATTTCGCCGCGACCCTGCAGAGCGAATTTGAGGAAGATTTCGGCATCAGATTCGGACACATTGAACAGATCAGTTTCGCCGGAATCACCCGCGAGGCGGACG
This sequence comes from Alphaproteobacteria bacterium, assembly GCA_028066985.1. GTDB lineage: Bacteria > Pseudomonadota > Alphaproteobacteria > JALCBB01 > JALCBB01 > JALCBB01. The sequence goes on along the minus strand of JALCBB010000003.1, from coordinate 20,472 downwards.
GCGAGGATGTTCCGATCGGCCAGGAGGAGTCGCGGGCGATATGGAACAATCTGTTCGTCGAGGGATACATCGACGCCGACGGCGCGATACAGGATAAATTTGATCCCGACAGCCTGCACTTTGAATTCAAGATCGACGCGCAGCACAGGGACATTGAATCCGAAATCATGGATGTGGTGCGGAATTACATCTTCAAGAATCGCGTCGCCGACGCGAGGAAGAAAGTGTCCGTCAAATTCAACAAGGAGGTTTTCCTGACTCCTGAATTCGCGGCGCTGTGGGAGAAAATCAGGCACCGCACCCGCTATTCGGTGAAATTTGACACGGGCGAACTGATCGCGAGCGCTGTCAAAGGCATCATGGCGATGGAGAAGATCCGCGCGCCGCGGGTTTCCGTGAAGCGGGTCGGCATTGATGTGCTTGCCGCGGGAGTGGCGGCCGAGCGCGTGCTGGAGGACAAGAGCCAGGAAGTGGAAAGCGGCGCGGCGCTGCCCGACCTGCTGGCATATCTGCAGGGAGAGACGGAGTTAACCCGTCATACGCTCGTCGAGATTCTGAGGCGATCCCGCAGACTGGGGGAGTTTCCTGTGAATCCTCAGCAGTTCATGGCGCGGGTCGCGCGGGAGATACTGCGCGCGCTGCAGGGCCTGATGCTGAAGGGGATTCAGTACGAGAAGATCGACAGATTCTGGGAGATGAGCCGCATCGAGGCCGATGCGGAGCGCGACATCACGCATTATCTGAACAGACTGCACCGGGTGCAGAACGCGCGGAAGTGCATCTATGACGCGATCGAGGTTGACTCCAGGATTGAGAGGGAGTTCGCCAGAGACCTGGACAACAACGAGCATGTCCGTCTTTTTGTCAAACTGCCTCGCTGGTTCAAGGTTGACACTCCGATCGGCCCGTACAATCCCGACTGGGCTTTCATGACCGAGTGTGACGAGCGGCTGTATTTTGTCCGCGAGACCAAAAGCACCACGAACAGCGACAAGCAGCGGAAGGCCGAGAAGCAGAAGACCGACTGCGGCGCGAAGCACTTCAAGGCGATTAATGTCGACTATGATGTGGTGACGAGCCTGTCCAAGGTGGACCTTTGCAAGCAGTGATCCGGGCGGCGTGCGGCGGCGGACGCCTGCCGCCTCCGCGACAGATCAATTCGGGCAATACAACCTAAAGTTGTATTTCTGCGTCCGCGCGCCCGACAAAAAACGCGGCGCCGTCAATGCGTCCCGCGGAACAAAAGCAGGGGCAGGGAACTAAATACGCTCGCCACCCTTGCCGTTCCTTTGCAACCCCCCTCAAGTCCGCAGAAACCGCCCATCTCCGCCCCGCCCCAATTAAGAAATGTCGGAAATCCAGCCGCCGCCAAGCATACGAGTGCCCTCGTAAAAAACCGCCGCCTGTCCGGCGGAAACACCGTACACCGGCTCCGTAAACTCCAGCGCTCCGCCACCACCGCCGCCATAACTCAAACACCCCCCCACCGGCTCCATAGACGAACGAAACCGCACCCGTAAATCTCGACCAGAAACGGCGCCGTCGCCCCAGAACCGCTCCCCGAGCCAGTTCACTCCGCGCAAACTCACGCGTCGCACCCGCAAATCCTCCCGACTTCCGACGACCACGCGCGCGCGCGCGGCGTCCAGCCGCACCACATAGTACGGCCCGCCCGACAGCCCCAGTCCGCGCCGCTGCCCGACCGTGTAGTGGATCACGCCGTCATGCCTCCCAAGCACGCGACCGGACACATCCACAATCTCGCCCGCCGCGCACGCCCCGGGCCGCAGCCGCTCCACCAGCGACGCATAACCGTCGCCGCCCACAAAACAAATATCCTGACTGTCGGCCTTGTCGGCGACCGCGAGGTCCAGGTCGCGCGCGAGGCGGCGCACTTCGTCTTTGCGCAGGTCGCCGACCGGAAACCGCAGGAACTCCAGTTGCTCGCGTGTTGTCGCGAACATGAACCATGTCTGATCGCGCGCGCCGTCCGCCGGACAATGCAACTCCGCCCCTGCCGCGCCTGCGATGCGCCGCACGTAGTGTCCGGTCGCGAGCGCGGATGCGTCCAGGTCGCGGGCGTAGTCCAGGAGGTCTGAGAACTTCACGCCTGCGTTGCACTGCACGCACGGAACCGGCGTCTCGCCGCGCAGGTAGCTGTCGGCGAAGTTGTCAATGACGGTTTCGCGGAATCTGTCGGAGAGATCAAACACGTAGTGCGGTATTCCGAGTTGTTCGGCGACGCGGCGTGCGTCGTGCCGGTCTGTGCCGGCGCAGCAGGTTCGCGCGCCTGCCTTCAGCGGAGCGCCGTACAGTTCCAGCGTGATTCCGATGACTTCGCAGCCTGCTTTGTGCAGCAGCGCCGCGCTCACCGAGGAGTCTACGCCGCCGCTCATTGCCACGACCACTCTGCCGCGTGTTGCTGTTGGAGTTGCCGACGCCTTCGTCATTGTCGACGAAAACGGCGCCGCGGTTGCCGTCGGAGTTATTGACGAAAACGGCGCCGACATTGCCGTTGAATTTGCCGCCGTTGTTGTCGCCATTGACAGTGAAGGTGCCGCCGTCGCCGTAGACAACGAAGGCGCCGTTGTTGTCGGCATTGACAGTGAAGGCGCCGCCGTCGCCGTAGACAACGAAGGCGCCGTTGTTGTCGCCATTGACAGTGAAGGCGCCGCCGTTGTTGTCGCCATTGACAGTGAAGGCGCCGCCGTTTCTGTCGCCGTAGACAACGAAGGCGCCGTTGTTGTCGCCGTTGACGGTGAAGGTGCCGTCGTTGTCGTCACCGTCGCCGTTGACATTGACAGTGAAGGTGCCGTCGCTGTCGTTGCCATTGACGGTGAATTTGTCGTCACCGTCGCTGTCGAAGTTGACGATGAAGGTGTCGCCGTTGTCGTCGTCAAGGTCATTGTCAATGTTTCCGCCGCGAAGACTCAGTGCGCCGCCGCCACGCGCGCGCCCCGCCGCCGCGCCACAGGTCCGAGACACAGGCGCTCCCACAACTCCACGAAGCGCGACAACGACGCCGATGTCGTCGCCCAGCCCATGCTCAGCCGCAGCGCGCCGCGCGCGTCGTCGCGGCTCCAGCCCATCGCCAGCAGCACATGCGACGGCTCTATCTTCCCCGACGAACACGCCGACCCCGACGACAACGCCACGCCTTCCATGTCCAGCGCGGCGAGATGCATGTCGGCGCGGCCGCCCGCCAGCGCGAAGCACGATGTGTTTGACAAACGCGCGACGCCCGCGCCCGCGATCCGCAACTCCACGCCCGCCTCCGTCGCCGACGCGCGCAGGTCGTGCTCCAGCCGCTCGCGCAAAGGCTCAAGACGCAGGAACGAGTCGCTGTCCGTCACCGACTCCGCCGCCGCGCCGAACCCCGCGATCGCGAGGACATTCTCCGTGCCGGCGCGCCGCGAGTTTTCCTGTCCGCCGCCGCGCAGCACCGGCGACAACAAAGAAGCGTCGCGCGCCACCAGCGCGCCCGCGCCCTGCGGACCGCCGAACTTGTGCGCCGAGAGCGTCACCATTTCGGCTTCGGCGAGCGCGTTATTGGCGGCGATGCGTCCGAGGTACTGCGCCGCGTCCACATGCAGCGGCACCGAGTAGCGGCGCGACAACTCCAGCACCGGCTCAAGCGGCTGCAGCACGCCCGTCTCGTTGTTCGCCGCCTGCACCGACAGCAAAACCGGCGGACGCTCCGCCCGCGACAAACATTCCGACAGCGCGTCCGTGCAGATTTCGCCGTCGGCGGTGAGAGCCAGCGCGCGCCAGTTCGCGCCGGACGCCTCCAGGACGCCCAGCACCGAACTATGCTCGCCCGCCGACGCCCAGACTTCGCCGCCGTCAGCGAGACTCGCGCTCAGCGCGAGATTGTTCGCCTCGGTGCCGCCCGATGTGAAGATGACCTCGTCTGTCCGCGCCCGTGCCAGCCGCGCGACGGTTTCGCGGGCGGTTTCCACGCGTTCGCGGGCGCGGCGTCCGAGGCGGTGCGCCGACGAGGGGTTGCCGAGTTCGTCCAGCGTCTGTTCCATCGCGGCGCGCGCCGAGGGCAGGAGGGGCGCTGTCGCGTTGTAGTCCAGGTATATGTTTCGGGGACGAACCCCGCCTTCGTGCCCGCCTGCTGTCATTCCGCGTCCTTTTGTGGGAGCCTTGTTGCGTGCCGCGCCGTTCTGCGCTAATTTCGGTTGTGCTTTTGAATTCTAGACCTGCTTTGCGCGCGGGTCAAACCCGAACCCTGTTGCTCCCTGTTGCTCTTATGCCGGAAGTCATCATTCCAGGTCCCGCCGGACGCCTTGAGGCGCGATACAGACCCGCCCAGGTCGCGCGCGCGCCTGTCGCGCTTGTGATGCATCCGAGTCCGCTGCTTGATTTCACGATGAAGAGTCCTATTGTTGACGGTCTTTACGAGAAGTTGTCGGAGCATGACTTCAGTGTTCTGCGCTTTAACTTCCGCGGCGTCGGGCGTTCCGAGGGACAGAAGGGCGCCGGCGACGGCGAGGTTTCCGACGCGGCCGCTGTTCTTGACTGGGTGCAGATGCAGTCGCCCGAGGCTTCCGCGATCTGGGTCGCCGGATTTTCGTTCGGGGCGTGGGTGGCGATGCAGTTGCTGATGCGGCGTCCCGAGGTGGATCGTTTTATTGTTCTTGCGCCGCTTGCGAACAAGTTTGACTTTTCGTTTTTGCAGCCGTGTCCGGCGTCGGGACTGGTTGTGCAGGGCGACAAGGATCGTTTTTCCAATCCTGTTTCGGTGGGGAACTGGGTCAGGGAACTCAACATGCAGACGGATGTCCAGGCGAAGGACATTGAAATTGTCTACAAGATCATTCCGGGCGCGGATCACTTCTTCACGAATCACACGGACAAGATGATTCGCGCCGTGGAGCGTTATGTGCGTTCTGTGCATGCGCCGGCCGAGCCGAAGAAGAAGAAGCCGCCGGCGCGTTCTTCGCGCAGGAAGAAGACTTCGTCGCGTTCGCGGGCGTCGTGAGTTGTCATGGGCGGATTTAATCCGGTTGATGTGCTTGCGGAGCGCGGGTTCATCCATCAGTGCACCGACCGCGAGGCGTTGCGGCGTTTGTTTGACGACGAGGTTTTTTCCACTTACATCGGTTATGACGCGACGGCGGACTCGCTTCATGCGGGTTCATTGATAACGATCATGGCGTTGCGGTGGATTCAGAGGGGCGGACATCGTCCGATTGTTTTGCTGGGCGGCGGCACTTCTAAGATTGGCGATCCGTCGGGCAAGGACGAGGTTCGCCGGATTCTTTCCGAGGGAGACATTGCGCGCAATGCCGCCTCGCTCGGCGCGATTTTTTCGCGTTATCTGGACTTTGACGGCGACGGCGCCGCGTCTGCGGTGATGTGCAACAATGCGGACTGGCTGGATTCGCTTTCGTACATTCCGTTTTTGCGCGAGGTTGGCGGTCATTTCACGATTAATCGGATGCTGACGTTTGACTCGGTGCGTTCGCGTCTGGAGCGCGAGCAGCCGCTGACATTTCTTGAGTTTAATTACATGGTGTTGCAGGCGTGGGATTTTGTGCAGTTGTCTGTGCGCGAGGGTTGTCGTCTGCAGGTTGGGGGATCGGATCAGTGGGGCAACATTGTTTGCGGAGTGGAGTTGTCGCGGCGTCTGGGGGGCGCGCGTTTGCATGGTTTGACGGTGCCGCTTGTGACGACATCGGGCGGCGCGAAGATGGGCAAGACGGCTGCGGGCGCGGTGTGGCTTGATGGCGGGAAGGTGTCGCCGAATGATTTTTGGCAGTATTGGCGCAATGTGAGTGATGAGGATTTGGGGCGTTTTTTGAGTTTGTTTACGGAGTTGCCGATGAGCGAGGTTGAGTCGCTTGCGGCGTTGAGGGGGCGGGAGCGCAATCATGCGAAGATTGTGCTTGCGGACAATGTGACGGCGTTGTGTCATGGGGGAGATGCGGCGCGGGGTGCGCGCGAGGTGGCGGAGCGAATTTTTGTTGAGGGAGGGGTGGATGCTGGTCTTGCGGTTTATGAGGTTGGGGAGGGTTTGACGCTGGTGGCGGCGTTAGTTGAGGCGGATTTGGCGATTTCTAACAGCGAGGCGCGGCGTGCGGTGCGCGGGGGGGGAGTGCGTGTTAACGGCGAGAAAATTTCTGATATTGGGTATGTGTTGTCGCGCGAAATTTTCGGTGATGATGGTGTGGCGCAGGTTTCTCTGGGACGCAAGAAGCATGTCTTGTTAAAAATTAATTAACCAATTCTAAAGACAGACGAAGTGCGATCTTTGGCATTAGTGAGACTTAATTTTAGACTCTTAATGTAGCCGCTCAAGCGAGCAGCACCCACTGATGCCCGCAGGCGCTGCCTGCAAAAAAAAATAAAAAATTAATTTGACCATTTAAGAGGCCAATTAAATCAATTGCCCTTTCATTAATAGACAATTAATGTGTTAAAAAGAAATTTATTCTGTTAATTATTAATTAGACAATTAATGGGGTCAATTAAAATTAAATTAATTTCTTTTTAATTTAATTTTTTGCGGGCTAGCCCGCACCCATCAGTTGGTGCCGCTCGCTTGAGCCAGCATCGTGAATGTCTAAATCAAACTCCCACTAATGCCAAAGATCGTGCCATGGCAAGTCCAGAGGCGAAGCCTTAATTATGGGAGCGAACACCCCTTGTAGTCGTTTTTCAGACACTCGGCGGCGAGTCTCTGCGCCTCCGCGATCTGTTCGGGAGTCATCAAGTCCGTGATGATGTCTCTTTTTTCGGCCGCCGCCTCGCTTCCTCTTGACGCGGCAAGATTCAGCCACATATGCGCGTAGATGTAATTCTGAATGACGCCCTCGCCGAAACAATACGCGCCCCCCAGACTTGCCTGGGCTTCGACAAGTCCCTGCTCTGCGGCGCGACGAAACCACTCCGCCGCCATTTCGCGATCTTGAGGAACGCCTTCTCCTGTCGCGTATGCCAGTCCCAGATTTTGCTGAGCCTTGGCGTGTCCCTGTTCTGCGGCGCGACGATACCATTCCGCCGCCGTTTCGGGGTTCCAGGGGACACCCTCTCCTTTCGCGTATGCTGTTCCCAGATTGAATTGCGCGGCGGGGAACCCCTGCTCGGCGGCGCGCCGGTACAGCCTCAGCGCTTCTTCCCAGTTTTGCGGGACGCCCAGTCCGTATTCGTAGGCGTTGCCGAGGTTGTAGATGGCTTCGACGATTCCCTGTTCGGCGGCGCTGCGGTGCAGTTGCGCGGCGATTTCGTAATTTTGGGAAACGCCCGTTCCGTCATGATACAGCGTTCCCAGAAGTGACCGGGCTTCGGCGTTTCCCTGATCGGCGAGGGACTGAAGTTCGCGGGCGGCGGTTGCGTAGTCTTTTTCGGCGAGGGCGTTTTTCGCTTTTTCGAAGTCGGCGGAGGGCGCGGCGCAGGACGACAGCAGGGCGATGGCGAGGACAAAAACTGTTTTCAGGACTGGAATATTCACGGCGGAACCTCCTCCACTTCCGGTCTGATGGAGACGCCGACATATGAGATGCCGGGTCTTTAGCATCTACCCAGAAGTGGGAAAGATTCCACTTATTCCCCGTTAGGGTGTTTTATTTGGTGGAAGGCCCGACGGACCTTTCCCACAAATAAACTGAGTAGATGCTGGCATTGAGAATACTACGCGCCGTTGCCGGACGCAAGCGGCGGGGAGATAATTAAAAAAGAGACAACAAAGGGCGGCTTCTGGCATTAGCGGGAGTTTGACTAAGACATTCACGATGCCGGCTCAAGCGAACGATGCCAGCAGATGGGTGCGGGCTAGCCCGCAAAAAAAATAAATAATAATTTATTGACTATTTAAGGGGTCAATTAAATAAATTCTTCTCTTGTTAACATAGACAATTAATGGTGTTAATTAAATAAATTGTTTTCTTCTTAATTTAATTTTTTTTGCAGGCAGCGCCTGCGGGCGGCAGTGGGTGCGGTTCGCTTGAGCCAACATCGTGAATGTCTGAATTTAACTCTCACTAATGCCAAGGGCAGTGCTTCGTTTGTCTTTTAATTAAAGTGTCCCTATTCGGGGGGGGCGGGCAACTGAATCGGCTCCTCCTCCACATCCTCCGGCGGACGGGCGCCCCCGCCAAACAACCGCCGCACGAAACCCGGCGATATCACCGACAGCGGATTAACCGATACCTCCGGATCCGACAGCCTCCCCCGCGCCTCATAATTAACCGCGAACAAACCCTCCCGCTCCTCGCCCCCCGACAACAATGTCCCGATCAGCGGAATCCGCGCCAGTAACGCATTAAATATATACGCCGGCACCACCGCCCCCTGAATCTCCGTCCCCTCGCCGCGCAACCCCGTCCGCCCCGACGCGCTCACCCCCAGTCGCTCGCCCGACATGAAAAAGTCGCGCACCACAATCTCGTCCGAGTCCAGCGAAAACTCGGCCGTCAAATTTCCGAAACTCACGCCCTGCCCCACCAGCGACTCAATCGCCCCCGTCACCGAAACCAGCGACAACAACTGAACGAAAAAATTCACCTCGCTCAACACAAAATCCCCGCCCTCAAAACGCAGCAGCAACGGCGACAAGGGCCACGCCGCCTCGCTCGCGCCCTCCCCCACCAGATATCCGCCCGACACGCCGCCCGTCAGCCCGAACGCCCGCAACCCCGCGCCCAGCGGATTCACCCCGACATACGCGACCCACGCGCCGCCCTCGTCCTCGCCGTACGACAAACGCACCGTCCCGTAACTCGGAATCCCCTCGCCGCCGAAACCGCCGCCCTCGTCCAGTTCCGACTCCGCGAAACTGCCCTCCAGATAGATGCGCCGAAAGCCGCCGTCGCGATCACGGTGAATATCCAGGGTCACGCCCTCCAGCCAGGCGTCCTCGCCGAAATACAAGCGACCGATCTCCGTGAACGACACGCGAAACGCGGTCTTTTCCGTCGCCTCCTCCGGCGCTGTCTCCGTCGCCGTTTCCGGCTCTTCCGAAGCCGGCGCCGTTTCTGTTTCTGTTTCCGCCGTCTCGCTGTCGTCGCCGTTGCCGCCCGACGCCAGCGACAGCCGCGCGCCCGAGTCGCCGCGTCCGATGCGTAATTCTTCCACGCGTTCGGCGCGCACGCCGTAGACGCCGTCGTCGTCGCGCGCGAGCGACAGCCCGACGACCTTCGTGCGTCCGAGGTCAATCGCGGCGAAGTTCGCGGACGACAACTCGCCCGCCGCCGTGAACGCCATCTCGCCGCCGTCAATCAGAAATTTCCGCGCCGACCCCGCCTCTTCCTCCTCAAGGACGCTGATGCCGCCGAACGACTCCACGCGCAGACTTCGCATCACGCTGCCGCGCGACTCGGTACGCAGCCGCGCGCTCGCCATCGCGCCGCGCGGTTTGCTCCATGCGATTTCGGGCAGCGACAGCGACACATCGCGCAGGTCGAGGTCAAGCGCGGCCTCCACGGTGTCGCCGCGCGAGACGAGGTCAATCGCGCCGCCGATGCTTCCCGCGATTCTGTCGGACGGCGGCAGTCCGAACCGCCGCAGGTCTGAGACTCGCAGCGCGGGCGTTTCGGCTTCCAGGTGTGTCGCGCCGTCCGCGCGCAGTTCGCGGTTCCAGAGGAAGCGCACTTCGGTGTCGGCGCCGAGCAGGGCGTCGCCCTCGGCGCGCAGAGAGCCGCCGCCGTACGAGACGCGCGCCTCGCCGCCGCTCAGGTCCATTCCCGAGACGATGCCGGGCCATCGGTAGTCGCGCAGGACGAAGTCGCCCGAGAGTTCAACATCGTCGGCGACGACATCGCCGCGGATCGGCAGACGCACTTGCAGCGCGCCGTCCGCGGTTCCGGTGACGCCGGCGCTGTTGAATCCGTAGCGCGACAGAAAGCCGAGCGCGTCAATGTCCAGGAACGCCAGCCCTGCCGCGAGTGTCGACTCGGTTTTTGTTTCAATCGCGAGCCAGGTTTCGCGCCAGTTGCCGTTGTTCGGCTCCAGGCGCACCGACCCTGCGAGGGCGAGGTCGGCGCTTGTCGCTTCGTCAATGAGGAACTCCATTCCTGACTGCCGCCAGCGCGCGCGTCCGCGGGCGTTTGTCGCCGCCGGAAAGTCGTCAAGGTAGAGGACATCCATATCGGCGAAGGAGAAATCCACTTCAAGATTGTCCAGCGTCGCGTAAGACGATCCTGTTGACGGCGACCGCGCGAACCACGACAGCGCCATTTCGCTTTTAATGTCGGAGAGCGTGCCGCGCGAGACGCGTTCTTCAATCCATGTGCGCGGCGGCGACAGATACGCGCGCGGCCAGAGTCGTGTCAGCCATTCCACGGACATGTCTTCGCCGCTCAGTGTTCCCGCGAACGAGAGTGATGTTCCTGGTCTTGCCGAGAGTTCCGCGTTGAGTCCGATGACGGGCAGTTCGCCGGTGTCGTCCGCGCCGCCGAGGAAGAGGTCGGTGACGGCGAGTTGTCCCTGCCATGTTTTGTTTTCGCGCGCGAGGTTGAGCGACATTCCGAAGGCGAGCACGGGCAGCGGCTCGTTGTAGAGCGCGCCGAGCCGCACTTCGCCCGGACTGCCCGACAGCGACAGCGACACTTGCCGCGCCGCGCCTGCTTCCAGTTCCAGGTCAACGGCGCCGGCGAGGGGAAGCGCGACATCTGACGCGAAGTTGAGGGCGCCGGCGTTGCCGGAGTATGCTGTCCAGAGAGACGCGGCGAGGTCGTGCCACACATCGGGACGGAATCCCGAAAAATTAAATTTCAGTGTTTTTGTCGGATCGCCGCCGAGGCGATAGGCCGCGGACAGCGACACGGATGATGACAGGTCGTCTGACACCACCGGATTCTGGAAGACTGCTTCCAGGGCGAGGTCGTCCATTGCGCGGGTGAGGAGGATGTCGCCGTTGAGGGGCGCGCCGAGGCGGGCGCCGGACTCGTCCAGGAAGAGGAGGCGCATTTCCTGCAGCGACACGCGGGCGGGCAAAGCCTCCACGCGGTCGCTTTCGGCGAGCGGCGACAGGAACAGCGACAGCAACCTGTCGCGCCACACATTTTCGGACACTGATTCAGGCGACGGCGAAGGGGACAATGAAGGCGCCGCCGTTTCCGACGATAATTCGGACGACAATGAAGGCGCCGCCGTTTCCGTCTCCGTTGTTGTTGACGATTCAGACGACAATGAAGGCGCCGTTTCTGTCGTCGTGCTTGTAGACGATGAAGGTGTCGTCTCGGACGACAATGAAGGCGCCGCCGTTTCCGTTGTCGTTGACGATTCAGACGACAATGAAGGTGTCGTGCCTGTTGTCGTCTCGGTAGACAATGAAGGCGCCGTTTCCGTCTCCGTTTCGGCAGAAAATTCGGGCGCCGTTTCTGTTGCCGTGCCGGTCAAAGCATTATCATTCTCCGCGCCGCCGAAACCGAGCGTGCCGCGTCCGACACGCACCGGCAAAACCAGTCCGCGCAACCCGAGTTCCGACACATAAACGCGTCCGCGAAACAAATCCTGCAGCGACAGCACGCCGTCAACGCCGTCAAGCCGCCCGATGAGCGCGCCGTCCGCGTCCGACAGCGAAACGCCGCTCGCGAAAATATACAAAGTCGGACTCGGCGTGCGCCGCCACGACACGCTCACCGACTCAACGCTCGCCTCCTGTCCGCCGAGCGCGGCGCCGAGCGCGCGCTCAACGCCGCCGCCGAGCAGCGTGAACTCCTGCGGGTTTTCGTAAAGCCACCACACGAGCGCGCCGAGCAGCACGCCCGCGATCACCGCCAGCACCGCGACCACCTCAAGCGCCGCGCGCAGCACATAGACCGAACTCCGCGCCCGCCCGCGCGCGCGCCCGCGCCCGCGGACGCCTCCGCGGACGCGTCCGGGCGCGGCGTCTTCGCGGACGCGCCGCCTTCTGAAAGGGTTTGGAAACTTCGGCATCTTGGCTGTTTGCGCTGTGTCATGATTATACCCCATCGCCGCGCTTCTCACTTGCGCCCGCGGACGGCTCGGTCTACTCTGTGTGTGTAGCCATTTTGCGAGTCGCCATGTCTGTTTCTTCTGCCGAGTCACTGCCGCGCGCCGGTGTTGTCCTGCTTGCGGCGGGACGCAGCCGGCGCATCCGCGCGTCCCGCTCCAAACTTCTGCTTGACATCGCCGGACTTCCTGTCGTCGCCTGGACTGCCCGCGCCGCGCTTGCTCTTGAGCCGGCGCGTGTTCTCGCCGTGATTTCACCCGACGGAGAAGGCGAAGGTGTCGCCGCCGCCCTTTCTGATGTTGTTGACGCCGACACCTTTAACAGTGTCGTGCAGGACGAGCCGCTTGGCACGGGACACGCCGCCCGCCGCGCGCTTTCTGAACTTGAGAATACTCTCGCGCCTGGCGACGATGTTTTTCTGATTGTGGGCGATGCTCCGTGTGTCCGCGGCGAGACGCTTGTGAAGTTGCGCGAGATGCGGGGCGATGCGGACTCGGCGTGGCTTGCCTTCAGACCTGACGACCCTGCCGCGTATGGCCGTTTTGTTCTTGACGGGAGCGACTCCGAGTATGCCGCGCGCATTGTTGAGTTAAAGAATCTCCGTGACGGCGACGCGGTTTCTCCGCTTGTGTGGAGCGGAGTGATGGTGACGACCGTCGGACACCTTTCGCGCTATCTCCCTATGCTGAAAGACGACAATCGGCAGGGCGAGTTTCTTCTGACGGACATCATTATTCACGCGGCGCGCGACGGCGGCCGCGCCCGCATTGTTGAGTGTGATGCCGAAGACGGACAGGGTGTGAACACGCGCGCGGATCATGCTGTGGCGGAGGAGATCATTCAGTGCCGGCTTCGGGCGGCGGCGATGGCGGGCGGTGCTGGATTGGTGGCGCCGGGGTTTGTGTTTTTGTCGCATGACACTTGTCTGGGGGAGGATTGTCGTATTGAGCCTTGGGTGTGGTTTGGGGCTGGGGTTGAGGTTGAGGGCGGCGCGGTCATTCGGAGTTTTTCGCATTTAGAGGGAGTGCGTGTCGGGCGGGGTGCTTCTGTGGGACCCTTTGCGCGTTTGCGTCCTGGTACGGTGCTTGGCGAGGGTGTGCGTGTTGGTAATTTTGCGGAGGTGAAGGCGTCGCGTTTGGGTGATGGAGTTCGGGCGGGACATTTTTCGTATATTGGCGACAGTGTTGTCGGCGACGATGTGAACATTGGCGCGGGAGTGGTGACCTGCAACTATGACGGCTTCAGCAAACATCAGACGCATATAGGGGCGGGTTCGTTCATTGGTTCTAACAGTGCATTGATTGCGCCGGTGAGTGTTGGCGCAGGGGCGCTTATCGGCGCCGGGAGTGTAATTACGGATGATGTTCCTGATGATGCGCTTGCTGTCGCCCGCGCAGAGACCTCAATGACCGAAAACGGCGCCGCGGCCCGCCGCTCCCGCAAAAAAAAGTAACGACGAACCGCCCCTAGCATTAGTAGACACTTTAATTAAGAGACAAACGAAGTGCGGTATTTGGCATTAGTGGGAGTTAAATTTAGACATTAACAATGTTGGCTCAAGCGAACAGCACCAACTAATGGGTGCGGGCTAGCCCGCAAAAAAAATTAAAAAATTAATTTGACCATTTAAGGGGTCAATTAAATCAATTGCCTTTTCATTAATAGACAATTAATGGTGTCAATTAAATAAATTATTTTCTTTTTAATTTAATTTTTTGCAGGCAGCGCCTGCGGGCATCAGTGGGTGTGTTTCGCTTGAGCGGCTATTGTTAATGTCTAAATTTAACTCTCACTAATGCCAAGGGTGGTGCTTCGCTACTCTACAGTCACGGATTTCGCCAGATTGCGAGGCTGATCCACATCCGTCCCGCGATGGCACGCCGCGTAGTACGCCAGCAACTGCACCGGCAACGCATACAAAATCGGCTGCACAAATACATCACAAGACGGCATCTCCAAAACCCACTCCGGCTCGCCGCCGAAACTCGCCAGTCCCTCCGCGTCCGAAATTAACAGCACGCGCCCGCCGCGCGCCATCACCTCCTCCGCGTTAGAAGCAATCTTCCCGAACAACGGGCCAGACGGCGCCAGCACAATCACAGGCATCTCGTCATCCACAAGCGCAAGCGGACCATGCTTCATCTCGCCGCCAGGATACCCCTCGGCATGAATGTAACTGATCTCCTTCAACTTCAACGCGCCCTCCAAAGCAAGCGGATACATCGCACCGCGTCCGAGATACAACGCATGACGCGCGCGCGAAATGTCCGCCGCGATCGCCGACACACGCTCGTCAAGCGTCAACGCCTCGTATAAACGCGACGGCAACTCCATCAGCGCCGAACCATACGCGCGCAACCGCTCGTCCGACACGCCGCCCGCCCGCGCAAGTTCCAGCGCGAAACAGCCAAGCAGCGCAAGTTGCGTCGTAAACGCCTTCGTAGATGCGACGCCGATCTCGGCGCCCGCCCGCGTCAGCAGCGACATCTCGCACTCCCGCGCCAGCGTGCTTTCACCCTGATTCACCACCGCAAGACGCGACACGCCCGCGCGCGCGACCATTCGCGCCGCCTCAAGAGTGTCCATCGTCTCGCCGGACTGCGAAACGAAAACCGCAAGGTCAGTGCCGCCAAGCGCCGGATCACGATAACGCAACTCGCTCGCAATCTCCGCAGAACACGGAAGACCGGCGACACCCTCTATCCAGTACTGCGCCGCGACCGTCGCATAGTAAGCAGTGCCGCAGGCGGACAAAAGAACCTTCCGCAGCGAACCCGTGTCAAACGGAAACTCCGGAAACGAAGCCCGCAATCGCGCCGGATCCAGAAAACTGTCAAGCGTCTCGCCGACGACGGCGGGCTGCTCGTAGATTTCCTTCTGCATAAAATGCTGATACTGCCCCTTGCCGATCTGCAGACTGGACGGCGAAATCGCCTTCCACTGCGGCTGAATGTTCTCGCCGGCGGCGTTGAAAAGTCGCGGAGTGTCGCCGGAGAGAACGACGATATCGCCCTCCTCGAGATACGCGATCTGCCGCGCTATCGGAGCGAGCGCAAGCACATCGGAGCCGAGGGCGAGGGTGTTGTCGGACTGTCCGACGGCGAGCGGACTGCCGCGCCGCGCGCCGATAACAGTGTCGTCGCGCGAAAACAGAAAGGCGAGCGCGAAGGCGCCCTCAAGGCGTTTGAGCGTCTCGGTGACGGCTTCAAGCGGAGGCAGTCCGGCGGCGAGGTTGAGGCTCGTGAGTTGCGCGATGACTTCGGTGTCGGTGTCGGTGTGAAAGGCGAGGTTCTGTCGCGCGAGTTCCTGTTTGAGTTTCGCGTGATTTTCAATGATGCCGTTGTGGACGACGGCGACGGCGTTTTCGCTTTTGCCGCCGACCTCGGCGATGACGGGGTGCGCGTTCTGTTCGGAGGGCCGTCCGTGCGTCGCCCATCGGGTGTGTCCGATGCCGGTGCTGCCGGGCGGCGCGCGGGTTTTGAGTTTTTGTTCGAGCGCGGCGAGTTTGCCCTGTGCGCGCGCGGTGTGGATTTTATTTTTTTCCAGGGTGGCGAGTCCGGCGGAGTCGTAGCCGCGGTATTCAAGTTGCTTGAGCGCGGCGAGGAGCGCGGCGGCGACCTGTTTGTCGGACGAGATTGCGATGATTCCGCACATGGTTTTGTCGGGGCTAGGCTTGTTCAGGGGGCTTCATTGACGGCGCCGAGTTTGCGCCTGTTATTTTAGCATTGTTTGTAGTTTTGTTCGCGGCAGCGGACGGCGAGTCTGCGCGCCCTGAAGATCGCGGCGACCGACATTCTTCTGGCGACGGAATCTCTTTCGGCGCGGAAGAACGGGTCGTTGTTTTTCTGGGCGGCGAGGTGGAACCACATGAAGGCGTAGGTTTTATTTTTGGGGACGCCGCGTCCGAGGTTATAGAGCGCGGCGAGGTTGGCTTGTGCTTCGGGGTTTCCCTGTTCGGCGGCTTTGCGGTACCAGTTGGCGGCGGCGCTGTAGTTCCGGGGGTGATTGAAGAGTCCTTCGTGGAGGGTGCCGAGGGCGATTTGGGCGAGGGGGTGATTTTGTTCGGCGGCGAGTTGGAACCACATTTTGGCGGTGGTGATGTTTGGGGTGACGGACCAGCCGAGTTGGTGGATGCGGCCGAGGTGGTATTGTGCTGCGGGGTTTCCGTTTTGCGCGAGTGGTGTGAGTTGCTGGAGGGCGGTGTGGAAGTTTTGGTTTTTGATGTGATTGAGGGCTTCCTGGAGTTCGTTGTCCTGGGCGCCGGCGTCGGTGATGGTGACGACGAAGGCGATAGTGATGGCGAGGGTCAATCTTTTCATTTAATTATTGTAGCACATTAATAGAGATAGACGAAGAACAGCCCTTGGCATTAGTGGGCGTTTGACTAAGACATTCACAATAGCCGCTCAAGCGAACAACGCCAACTAATGGGTGCGGGCTAGCCCGCAAAAAAAATTAAAAAGCAATTGGACTATTTAAGAGGTCAAATTAAATAAATTGTTTTCTTAATTTAATAGTAGACAATTAATGGTGTCAATTAAATAAATTGTTTTCTTTTTAATTTTAATTTATCGCGCTTCGCTTGTCTCTTAAATGTTTGTCGCGGTGATATACACACCCAGCGCAAACAACACCACCAGAAAGGTCTTCCGAAACGCCTCCTGCGACAGCCGATGCCGTATCCGCTGCCCCAGGTACAAACCAATCGTAGAAGGAACCACCGCAAACACAGACGCCGTCACCCCCTCCCGCGTCAGCAAACCCTCGCTCACATAACCAAACGCAAGCGTGATCGCCGCAATCAAAAACATCGCCCCCATCGCCTGAATCAACTCCTCGCGCTCCATCCCCAGCGACTGCAAATACGGAACCCCCGGAAACGGCGTCGCGCCCGTCATCCCCACAAAAAGTCCGTTCAACGATCCGACCGGAACCTGCAAAATCCGCTCCGCTCGCCGCGATATCACCCGCCAGTTCGTCACCCACATCCCGCCCGCATGCAATATCAACAGCACCCCCAGCACCGCCGTCAACGCCATGATCTCCCCCGTCGCCAGAATCTTCACGCCAATCCACGCGAACACAACATTCATCACGAAAAAAATCCGCAGCCGTCGCAGCATCCCCCACACAGGCGGACCTTTAAAGGTCTGAATCGCGTTCGTAATCAGTCCGGGAACCAGCACAATCACCACCGCCTCGTCCAGCGGAACAAAAAATGTCAGCAGACCGATCGCCGTCGCGGGCTGTCCCATGCCGACCGTGCCTTTGACGAGTCCGCTCAACAAAAAAATCGGAACGCAAAGCAGCAGCAGCAACAGGTCAGGCATCGCCGTCAGCCGCAACGCGAAACATAATCACAGCCGCACACGCGGCTTCGTCATCAATACCAGGATTCCGATGAAGAAAAATCCGATGAACCACTCAAAAAACAGACTCACCACCGTCGCCGCCGTCGTTGAAACCGTGAAGCCCGCGCCCGCCGTCCCCGCCGCGCCCGTCGGAGACGCCACCGTCGAGTATGTCCGAAACAAACCCAGTCCCGTGAAGTAGAGCCGCACCAGCATGTAGCCGTTGAACGCGAAGAACAGCCACACGAACACCCAGCCCACCAAACTGCGCTTCGGATAATACAACTGCGCCGCGCACTTGCCGCAGGTCAGCGCGCGCCGATGCGCCACCGGCGCATGACACTCCGGACACTGCGTCACGCGTTTTTGCTTCGCCATTGTCGGCTCCTGTGTCGGCTCCTGTCGTGCTACAATGGAGGCATCCTACCACACCATGACCAGTCGCAAAACCGAACCCAGTCTCGGCGGAAAGCGCGCGCCCCGCCCGAAGAGCGAACTCGCCTCGTACGGCGCGGCGCTTGACATCCGCCTGCCCGGCGACGGCGGCGAACTCAGAGAGGCGCGCGCCAACGCGCTCGCCGCCGGGACGCCCCGCGACTCCGCCGCGCCCTCTCTCAAGAACGGCGTCAATGTGATTTTGCAGACGCTGAAAAATCTGCCCGACGCCCCCGGCTGCTATCGTATGCTTGACGCCGGCGAAAACGCCATTTACATCGGCATGGCGAAGAATTTACGCAAGCGTGTGGCGGCGTATGCGCGTCCTGACAAGCAGACCAACCGCATCGCGCGGATGATTTCGCTCGTGCGCTATGTTGAGATCATTGAGACCGAGACCGAGATCCACGCGCTGCTTCTTGAGACGAATCTCATCAAGCGTCTTGAGCCGAAGTTCAATGTTCTGCTGCGCGATGACAAGTCGTATCCGTACATTTTGATAGCGACGGGGCATGACTTTCCGCGCCTGATGCGGCACCGCGGAGCGCATACGGCGCCCGGCCATTACTTCGGCCCGTTCGCGGGAGTCGGCGCGGTGCGCAATTCGCTCGCGGCGCTTG
This sequence comes from Alphaproteobacteria bacterium, assembly GCA_028066985.1. Lineage (GTDB taxonomy): Bacteria > Pseudomonadota > Alphaproteobacteria > JALCBB01 > JALCBB01 > JALCBB01. The sequence continues at coordinate 2,143 of JALCBB010000003.1, read as the reverse complement.
AGCGCGCGTTTTTGCTTCGCAGTTGCTCGGACAGTGTTTTCAGCGCGCGCTCGCGTCCGTGTCTTTTGTATGACCTCAAGCGTTGTTCGGCGCCGTGCGTCGGCAAGATTACGCGCGAAGATTACGACGGACTTGTGCGCCAGACTCGTCAGACGCTTGCCGGCAGCGACGCGCTTATCCGCGAGCGGTTGACGCGCGACATGCGACGCGCGAGCGACGCGCAGGATTTTGAGACGGCGGCGCGTCTGCGCGACAGATTGCGCGCGCTTGCGGCGATCACGGCGGATCAGGCGGTGAATTTGAGTCAGGGCGATGACGCTGACTTGTTCGCGTGCGCGCAGAACGGGACGCGCACCTGCATTCAGGTTTTTTTCTTTCGCGGCGGACGTAACTACGGCAACCGCGCGTTTTTTCCGAGCGGCTGCGACGAGTTGTCCGAGGGACGCATTCTCGCTGATTTTGTCGCGTTATTTTACGCGAAGGCGCCGCCTCCGCCTTTGGTTCTGACGAACGCCGAGCCTGACGATGCCGCGCTGCTTGCCGAGGCGCTGTCGCAACGCGCGGGACATGCGGTGCGCGTGCGTGTTCCCGAGCGCGGGGCGAAGCGGCGCGCGATGGAGCATGCGGTTCACAACGCTGCGGCGGCGCTGACGCGGCGTCTTGCGGGCGAGAACAGCGAGGAGTTTCTGCGCGCGCTCGCCGACATTCTCGGGCTTGACGGCGCGATTGAGCGTGTTGAGGTGTTTGACAACAGTCATCTGCGCGGCAGTTTTCCGTATGGCGCGATGGTGGTGGCGACCGCCGACGGCTTTCGGCGCCGCGACTATCGCAAGTTTCGCATTCAGTCGGCGGCGAGTTCGGAGGATGATCTTGCGATGATGCGCGAGGTTTTGACGCGGCGGCTGGCGCACATTCGCGACGGAGACAGTGACCGTCCCGATCTCTGGGTGATTGACGGCGGCAGGAATCAACTTGCGGTTGCGCGCGAGGTTCTCGGCGGCGGTGACGGCGACAGCGACGGTGACGGCGGCGGCGACATTGAAGGTCCCGCGTTGCTGGCGATTGCGAAGGGACCTGGCCGCGATCCGAAGTTTGACCGTGTTTTTGTTGTCGGACGCGACGCGCCTCTGGACTTGTCTGAGAATGTGCCGGTGCTGCATTACATTCAGCGTTTGCGTGACGAGGCGCATCGTTTCGCGGTGAGTTCGCATCGCCGCGGACGCGCGAAGGCGCAGTTGCGTTCGCGTCTTGACGACATTCCTGGTGTTGGTGTGAAGCGGCGTCATGCTTTGCTGCATCATTTCGGGGATGTGCGGGCGATTTCGCGGGCGTCGGTGAAGGACTTGACGCGGGTTGGCGGGATCAGCGCGGGTCTGGCGCGACAGATTCATGATTCATTGAGGGATTAGGGGGGACTGAGGCATGGCTTTTGTGATCGCGTTTTCGGCGGTGGTCTTAATTATCGGACTTGCGTTGTTGTCGCGCGGGATTGCTCGACGACACGCGGCGGGAGTGCGGATGTCGCCGTGGGTGGTGCCTGTTTTGGGTGTGGTGGCGGGTTTGGTGTTGTTGCTGGCGGGGCAGAAGTTGTGGAGTTTGCTTTCGCTGCCGTTTTTGGCGCGTTTATTTCATTTAGTGGTTCGGTTGTCGCCGCGGAATTTGTTTTGGGTGGTGGCGTACCAGATTTTTCATTTGTTGCGTTATCGTTTGAGTCCTGGGGGGCGGGCGCGGAGCGCGGCGCGACGGGCGGATGCGACGGTGATGTCGTTGCGGGAGGCGCGCCGAGTTTTAGGACTGGGTGCGACGGCGACGGCGGATGAGGTTCGTTCGCGTGCGGAGGAGTTGTTGCGGGCGTCGGCGCATCCGGAGCGGAGGGAGTGGCGGCACGGTGATGACAATGCGAAAAACCTTGTTTTGCTGAAGGTTTTGGAGGCGCGGGAGGTGGTGCTGCGCGACATTGCTGATCGCGAGCGTCAGAACCTCTAATTAAAGAGACAACGACGAACCGCCCCTGGCATTAGTGGGAGTTTTTAATTAAGAGACAACGAAGGTCAGCACCTGGCATTAGTGGGCGTTTGACTAAGACAGTCACGATGTTGGCTCAAGCGAGCGATGCCAACTAATGGGTGCGGGCTAGCCCGCA
>JALCBB010000064.1 GCA_028066985.1 Alphaproteobacteria bacterium | reverse complement strand
CCGCACCCATCTGCTGGCATCGCTCGCTTGAGCCAGCATCGTGAATGTCTTAGTCCAACGCCCGCTAATGCCAAAGGCCGTTCTTCGTCTTTTTCAGGAAGCCGCCGGCTCGGCAAGCGGGCGCGTCTCCACCAAAAGCCAGTTCGGATCACCCGCGCCCAGCATCCGCCGAAACCGCCAGACCTCCCGCACCGAACCCAAAGGACCAGCATCACGCGGCGAACCGCCCTCCGCCCCGGACGAACCCCCGCGCCGCGGGCCCCGTAAAGACTCAAACTGCTCCGAATGAAACTCAACCTCCAGATCCGCATGAGACTCCGCCACCACCGCGCGAATAATCTTCGCCGACAAAATGGAAACCAGATTCGTCGCGCGCCACTCCTTCTTGCCGCCGCGACCCCGCATAGACTCAAAAAATTTCGCGCGCGCCGGATCACCCAGCAAAGTGTCAAGCGACTCATAGTCGTTGACCGCCCACGCCTCCAGAATCTGCTCATACGCATACCGCGCGCCGCTCAGAAACTCCGCCTCGCGGAAACCCGGCTCATGCTTCAGAAAATCCGCGAGCAACTCGGCGCTCTCGCGCGACACCGCATGAGCCGCCTTGCCGCGCGCGCCGTCCGCGCTGTCCGCGGCGGCGTCATCATCGCCGAGCGGATGCACCGTCGGCTCGCCCGCAAGCGCGTCACGCACCGCCTCCGCGAAACCAATGTCGCGCGAATTGTCAGACGCCGGACGCGCCCCGTCGCCGTCAGTCCGCCCGCCCGTCTTGGACGCCGAACGCCGCCGCTCGCGCTCCTGCGCATGACGAATATACTGGTCAAGCGACGACGGCTTGCGATCCGCGGCGTCATCACGCCGGCGGCGTCCGAGCGCGCGGCGCAGTTCAAAAACCAGCGCCGCCGCCACGATGAGGATAAGGATGTCAAGCAAAGTCATTGCGTCAGACCGCCCGCGAAAAGCGCGGGCCGCGCCGGCCCGCCCGCGAACAGACACACCCTACACCCTCCCCGAAAAGAAAGCAAATCGGCGAAACGGCGCGTTTCACTCGTCTTCCGGCGGGACACCGGCGGGGTCGGCGGGGCGGGCGGCGCCGTTGCGATGGCGCGGCTCGGGCGCCTCGGCGACAGCGGCGCGCTGAGCCTCGGCGCGCTGAGCCTCCGCCTGCTCGCGGAGATTATACAGCGCCAGAAAATCAATCGGATTCAGCAGAACAGGCAGGAAACCGCCCTCCTGCGTGACCTCGGCGAGAATGCGCCGCAGAAAAGGAAAAAGCAGCTGCGCGCCGTCAATCAGAAGAACGCGGCGGCTGGTCTCTTCGCTGATGTCGGGAGGCGGCGAAAAGACGCCGGCGTACTCTATCTCAACGACAAAGAGCGGCTCGTCTTCGGCGCCGGCGGTGTCGTTCGCGCCGTCATCGGCGGCGAGTTTCGCGGTCAGGCGCAGACGCAGGACGACCTCGTAGACATTGTCCTCTATTTTCTGGCAGCGCGGCTCCAGGTGGATCTCGATCTTCGGCGAGGACTTGCGCGCGCGCGTGAAACTGGTCGGCGCGCCCGGCGACTCGAACGAGAAGTCGCGGAGATACTGCGCGTGGAGGGCGAGGGTCTGGGGAGTTTCGGCTTTCGGCATGGTCGTGTCCGTCAGGAGTTCATGGAGTCGAAGAATTCGGCGTTGTTCTTGGTCTGCCGGAGTTTGGTGAGCAGGAAGTCGGCGGAGTCGGCGACGCCCATCGGCATCAGAATGCGCCGCAGCACCCACATTTTTTTCAGGGTCTCGTTCTCGACGAGGAGGTCTTCCTTGCGTGTGCCGCTCTTCGGGATGTCTATCGCGGGGAAGACGCGCTTCTCGGCGAGTTTGCGGTCAAGGATGATTTCCGAGTTGCCGGTGCCTTTGAATTCTTCAAAGATCACCTCGTCCATGCGCGAGCCGGTGTCGATGAGGGCGGTGGCGATGATGGTGAGCGAGCCGCCGCCTTCAATGTTGCGCGCGGCGCCGAAGAAACGCTTCGGCTTCTGCAGCGCGTTGGCGTCGACGCCGCCGGTCAGCACCTTGCCCGATGACGGCACGACGGTGTTGTAGGCGCGTCCGAGGCGGGTGATGGAATCCAGGAGAATGACGACATCGCGCTTGTGCTCCACGAGGCGTTTCGCCTTGGCGATGACCATCTCGGCGATGCGGACATGCCGCGCGGCGGGTTCGTCAAAAGTGGAGGAAATGACCTCGCCCTTGACGGAGCGCTCCATGTCGGTGACTTCTTCGGGACGCTCGTCAACGAGCAGGACGATGAGATAGGCTTCGGGGTGATTTTCTTCCAGGGCGCGGGCGAGCGCCTGGAGGATGACGGTCTTGCCGGTGCGCGGCGGAGCGACGACGAGGGCGCGCTGTCCTTTGCCGACGGGGGCGGTGATCTCAATGACGCGGGTGGTGAGGTCTTTGAGTTCGGGACTCGCGGATTCGAGGGTGAGTTTTTCGTCGGGGTAGAGGGGTTTGAGGTCGTCAAAGTTGACGCGGTGTCTGGCGTTTTCGGGGTCTTCAAAGTTGATTTTGTCGACGGAGACGAGCGAGAAGTATTTTTCGCCGGTGCCGGGCGCGCGGATTTCGCCTTCCACGGCGTCGCCGGAGCGCAGCGACCACTGCCGCACCTGTTTCTGCGAGACATAGACATCGTCGGGCCCCGGCAGGTAGTTGGACTGCGCCGAGCGCAGGTATCCGAAGCCGTCCTGGAGGACTTCGATGGAGCCGAAGCCGCGGATGGTTTCCTCGCGTTCGGCGAGCTGGCGCGAGATGGCGTAGACGAGTTCCTGGGTGCGGAAGGAGCCGACATTTTCGAGACCGATCTCTTCGGCGTACTGGAGCAGTTCGCCGGGGCTTTTGGTTTTGAGTTCCTGGAGGTTGACGCTCATGGTTTCTGATGTTCCGTATTTTGGAGGCGCGGGCGCGCCTGTTGTCGTTTGGTATGGGTATGTGGTTTTCGGGATCTGGGGGATTTTGGGTTTGCGGCGGCGGGTTTGCCGCCGGGGGTGTCGTCCGTTTTCTGGTTATGGACGACCGGCGGGGATGCAGTTGCTCTGCCGCCGCGGGATGATACTAGGGGATTTCGGGGACGGGGTCAATACCCTTTTTCAGAGGGGTTTTGTGACGGCGAGGATGACGATGACGGCGATGAGGACGGCGGGAATTTCGTTGGCGAGGCGGAAGAAGCGCGGGGTATGGGGTGCGGTTCCGGTTGCGAGCGTGCGGCGCCAGCGGGCGCAGAGGCCGTGGAGTGCGAAGAGGGGGAGGAGGGCGAGGAGTTTGAGGGGGAACCAGGCGCCGGCGGGGGTGGCGGTGGCGAGGAGGGCGAGTCCGAGGATGAGGGTTGCGAGCATGGCGGGGGTGGCGATTTGCCGGAGGAGTTTTCGTTCCATTGTGGCGAAGGTTTCGTGCTGGTCGGTGTTGTTGTTCTGGGCGAGTGTTTCGGCGTGGTAGACGAAGAGCCTCGGGAGATAGAGGAGGGCGGCCATCCAGAAGATGGCGGCGATGATGTGGAGTGCTTTGAGGGTGAGGTAGAGGTTCATTGCGCAGCGACAATGGCAGACGCCCGCCGAAGTGTCAATTAAACCGGAGTGCCGGCCCCTGGCATTAGTTGATACTTTAATCAGAAGACAACGAAGAGCGGTCCGTGGCATTAGCGGGCGTTTGACTAAGACATTCACGATGCTGGCTCAAGCGAACAGCACCAACTGATGCCTGCGGGCGCCGCCCGCAAAAAAATAAATTGACAAAGTACGTCTGTTTCGTATAGTATGCTCGCAGTCTGCTTGAAGAGAGGATTCCGCGATGCTGTCACCTGCTCCGAAAGACACTGGATTTTCAACCGTCCAGGCCGCCGAGATTCTCGGCATGTCTCACTCTTACCTTCTCAAGATCCTGGAGAACGAGGCTCTTCCGTCCTACGAGGCGGGCGGCGAGCGGCGCATCCGCACCGAAGACCTCATGGAGTACAAAAAGCGCTGGGAAGCCGTGGAGGATATGATCCGTTTGTCAGAGGAAATGGGTCTCTACTCCAGGAAATGACCAGAAGCATCGCCCTGCTTGACGCGAATGTCCTGTATTCTTCCTTCACGCGAGACATCTTCACGGGTCTCGCGTCCACCGGCGCCTTTTACGGAAGGTGGACGGACGAAATCCATCAGGAATGGATGCGCGCGCTTCGCAGAAACGATCCGCTCACAACGCCCGAAAAACTGGAGCGAATCCGGGCCAGAATCAACGAGTCGTCGCCCGACGGTCTGATAGTCGGATACAAGAGCCTCATCGCGAAATTAACTCTGCCGGATCCCGACGACAGACATGTGCTCGCCGCCGCCATTGTCGGGCGGTGCGACACAATCGTCACGCAAAACCTGAAAGATTTTCCCGATGAGTATCTGGCGCGGTATCAGATCGGGGCTCAGACCCCCGACACATTTCTGATGAACCAGATGCGCCGGGATGCTGATCTTTTTTGTGAAACGATCAGGAAAGTCCGGAATTTTTTGAGGAATCCTCCTTACAGCGTTGAGCGATATCTCTCGGATCTCAGGAAGGGGGGTCTTGCGGGAACGGCCTCCGCGCTGGAGAAGCACGCCCATCTTCTGTGAGCGCCGGGGGCGGGAATCGGGGGAGTTGAATTGATTTGTGCTTTTTGCTATATTGGTCATCGTGAGAGATCCAGCCCTGATCATCGCCTTTGCGCTTGGATCAGGTTTCTTGTCACCAAAGCAATGAAGGAGCAGAGCAATGTCTTTTGAAATCAAAATTCCGTTGGAGGAAGTCAACAATTTCTCCAATATATTCCACACGCAAGTGGGATTATACGAGACCTCGGCGAAATCTGCGATTGGTCATCGAACCGGCATCGTCATAGAGGCGGCCGATGAGCTTTCCATTTCTGTGCTTTCTCTTGGAGAGGAGATTCAACACTCTCCTTTGCCCTTCTCTGAGGGCGACGGCAAGGGCAAGTTCACATTCTATCCGGAGGAATTCGCGACGTTTCTCAAGCTCTTGGCGACCGCCGAGGGGATCTTTGCGGCAACGCGAACGGGGGAGATGGGGAAAAGGTTCATTAATGTGGAATTCGGGGATGAGTCTTACTCCTTTATCAAGGAGGAAGCGAAGCGGGCTTCCAAAATGCTTGTCCGTTTTTTCGGGGACACCTGTCGGGCTGGGCCGCCGGAGTGAAATGGCGGGGCGGAATGTCAGGGTCAGTCTGGAAGGAGGCATCGACCGGTTTGAGGTGGCGGACATGTGGGGAAAAGACTTCCCCGCATGACCGTAATCCACCGTTCATTTGTCCTTCGGTTGAATTCCGTCTGCATACAAGGACAGACATGCAGATGGAGGAGGGGCGATGGGAGATTGCTCCCGTTGCGCCTTTAGAACTTGACAAGAAACCCCATCTCGTAGGAAAGCCCGTCTAAAGCGTCCCCGAGGTAGTAGCGTCCAAGTCCTCTGATAGCAAAACGCTCTGACAGATTAAACTGCAATCCCGCGCCAAGGCGAAAATCAGTCTCAGAGTATGTTGCAGAGAATGGGCCGCTGACGACTCTGGAAGAAGCGCTGTAAGAACCTGGGGCGATGAGAAGATCAACGTTTCCCTCCCCAAGGGGTCTGAAGAAGACCGCATCAAGAGCGAAGAATCTGGCTTCGTCAGAACCACGGCACGGACTTTTGTAGTCGACATCTGTTTGAGCGTATGTCGCTTCAACACCGAACTCGGCGGAACGAAAACCCAGGATAATGGGCGGAACTCCGCTGTAGTCAATGGGGCAAGAAACTGTGTTGCCGTTGCTGGTTCCAGAAACTGAACCGCCGGGAACTGTAGCAACGCCAGTCCCAAGATACACATTGTGTTGAGATTGGGCGTTAGCCTCCGTACGCGCACCACCGAGACCTGAACCAATCGCGACCGCAAGAATGACTGCAACTGAACTGATGAATGAGAACGGAATTTTCATGGCCAAGAGCCCCCTGTTCTTTGGTTTCAACAAGGACTCCGGCAAGGCAAAATATGCCGGGTCCTGGTATCTCCCAAAGCAACTGGGTCGATCCTACCTATTCCCCGTAAGGGTGTTATATTCAGCAGAAGGCCCGACTTGAGCCAGTTGCTGAGTTGAGAGATACCAAGGGCGAGAATACGCCCCCTCTGAATTTAATGCAAGGGGGGCAATTCGGCGGATATTTGCGACAATTCCGTTGCCCCGCTCCGTATTAAAGGGACAATTTTAATTTTTTTGCGGGCGGCGCCCGCAGGCATCAGCGGGCGCGGTTCGCTTGAGCCGCTATCGTGGCTAGTCTGAATTTAACTCCCACTAATGCCAGGGGCCGTGCTTCGTTGTCTCTTTAATTAATCAATTGAGGCTCGCTCAAACGCGACCGCGGCGGCAGGGTCAATCGCCCCGTCATACAAGGCGCGCCCCAGAACGGCGCCGTAAATTTTCCCGTCCGCGCGCAAAGCCTCCAGGTCAGCAACCGACGCCAGACCCCCCGCCGCAATCACAGGCAAATCCGTCGCCCGCGCAAACTCGCCGATACGATCAACATCCATCCCCGCCACAGTGCCGTCACGCAAAATCTCAGTGCGAATAAAACCGGCCGCCCCCGCATCCTCGGAACGCTTCACCAGATCACGCCACGACATCTCCGAATCCTCAAGCCAGCCGCCGTCCGATAAACGCTCGCCGCGCAAATCCACAGAAACCCGCACCGCCCCGGAATGCAGCCCGCAGACCCGCGCAAACTCCCCGGGCGACCGCAACGCAAGCGTGGAAACAACCAGAAAAGTCACCCCCAGACCAAGCCACCGCGCCGCAGCCTCGCCGTCGCGTATCCCGCCGCCCAACTGCATCTCCAGACCGGCGCCGTCGCAAAAACCGGCGATGTCCCCGATCGCGCGAACATTCGCCGCGTCATCCTCGCCGAACGCCGCGTCAAGATTAACAACATGCACCGACCGAAATCCGTCGCCCGCGAACCGCTCCGCCATCGCAAGCGGATCATCCCCGAACCGCGTCTCGCGTCCGGGATCACCCTGCACCAGACGCACAACCCGTCCGCCGCGCAAATCTATGGCGGGATAAAGCCTCATCTCTCCCCGCCGCCTTCGTCGTCACCGTCGCCGTCACCGTGACTGTCACCGCCGCCGTCACCGTCACCGCCGTCCTCGCCCTCGCCGTCAATAAGAGAAAGCGAATACGAATAGCCCGAAACCCAGCGTCCCTCTATCCGCGCATAATGCGGATTAATCCCCCAGTTCTTGTACCCGCGCGCCTCAAATGTCTGCCGCGCGCGCTCCTGCGTGGCGCGAAGATTAAGTTCCAGAGCAAGAAGTCCGCTCTCGCGCGCCGTCGCCTCGGCATGAACCAGCAGGCGCGACCCTAAACCCCGCCCGCGCGCCCACGGCGCGATGAAAAAAGTGGAGAGCCGTCCGACCAGACGCTGCGCCTCGTTCTGCGCCGAAGAAAAATGCAACTGCACCGAACCGCAGATCGTGTCGTCAAGCCGCGCCACAAAAAGACGGCGCTCCGGAATCAGCAGAACGCCGCGCCAGTACTGCCGCATGATGCTGTGCGCCGGCGGACGCAGCCAGCCGAAACCGCCGTCCAGCGCGATCGCGTCATGCGCGGCGGAAATGAGGTCGTCCATGTCGAGGTCGGAGAGGTCGCGCACCTCCTCGGTCGCGAGGCGGGCGCCGTCATCGGAAATCGCGGCGACGGCGTCAGTCACGGCGACGGCGACAAAGACGGCGACGGCAGCGCCAGAAACCGCGCCAGAAACTCCAGCCCGGCGCGGGCGCTCTTCTCAGGATGAAACTGCACCCCCCAGACCGCGCCGTCCGCCACGGCGGCGACGAGCGGCGTTTCGCTGTCGGCGTCTTGTCCGCGCCAGGCGAAGGTCGCGGCGACGGCGCTTCTGTCGCGGGCGTCAAAGTGAAAACTGTGCGCGAAGTAAAACCACTCGGACTTCGCGAGCATCCCGCCCGCGTCATCGCCGGCGGGACGCGTCTCGCTCCATCCCATGTGCGGCACTTTGAGTCCCGCCGCCGGCGCGGGCAGCGGCGCGACCTCGCCCTGGATCCAGTCGAGTCCGGGCGTGTCGCCGTGCTCGCGTCCGACGGAGGCGAGAAGTTGCATTCCGACGCAGATCCCCAGAATCGGAACGCCGCGCGCGCGGGCGTCGGCGAGGGCGTCTTCCAGTCCGTCGGCGGCGCGGAGACGCGAGGCGAGCGCCGGAAACGCGCCGACTCCGGGAATGACAATGTGCGTGGCGCGCGCGACTTCGCCGGGGTCGCGTCCGCGCGCGACGGACGCGCCGGCGGCGACCGCGTCAAGCGCGCGCGACACCGAATGAAGATTGCCGCTCTCAAGGTCAACAAGACAGATCCGGCGCGCGGCGGCGTCAGCGTCAGCGGAGACAGAGACGGTCACGAGTTTTTGTCCGACATTCCGGCAGTGTCGCGGTCAAGGCTGACGAGACAAATCGCGCGCGAGGCGGCGACGGTGAAGGCGACAGCGAAGGCGACAGAAATGGTCACGAGTTTTTATGTAGCACTTTGGCGGCGTCGCGGTCAAAGTCGTCCGGCTTCGGCGCGGGGTCGGCGAGACGCAGAAAGAGGAGCCGCGTGTCTCCGCTCGCGCGCTGTGAAACGAGCGTGAAGGGGCGCCAGGGGCGGGAGTCCTGATCCGGCGCGGCGCGGACGACGGCGACAATCCGCGTTTCGGAGTTGAGCCATCCGGTGTCGGCGCAGGCGACAAGGGCGGGGAGCGGGTCCGACTTCCACGGCGGATCAAAAAAGGCGAGATCAACGGCGGCGGACGCGGGCGGCGGCCTGAGGGCGTCGCGTCCGACGAGGACGACCTGCCCGGCGCACCGCAGACTTTCAATGTTTTCGCGCAGCGCCCCGGAGTCGCGCTCAAGAAAGGCGACACTGACGGCGCCGCGCGAGAGGGCTTCAAATCCGAGGGCGCCGGAGCCGGCGCAGGCGTCCAGGACGGTCTTGCCGGCGAGCGCGCCATCGGAAAGCAGAATGGAGAACAGCGCCTCGCGCGCGCGCGCCGAGGTCGGACGCGCGGCGGACGGCGTGGCGAGTTTTCGTCCGCGCCAGTTTCCGGCGAGGATGCGAAGCGGCGGACGCTTCATTTTGTTTTCGTCCGCGCTGTTTTTTTCGGCTTCTGAAGTTCGCGCATGAGTCTGTCGACATGCGCGGGCGGCACTTCGCGGAGTTCGCCGCGTCTGAGGCGCGCGAGCGAGAGGTCGGCGTAGTGTGTTCGCACGAGTCGATTGACCTGCCATCCGCAGAGCGCGGCGAGGCGGCGCAGTTCGCGGTTTCTGCCTTCGGCGAGGGTGACGGTGATCCAGGTGTTGGCGGTTTTCGCGCGGCGTTCGTTGCCGCGTCCGTCTGCGCCGAGGCGCGCGACATGGATGACGCCGGTTTTTCGTCCGTCCAGTTTCGGTCCGCGGGCGAGGCGTTTGAGGTCGTGGTCGCGCACCTGTCCGAAGACGCGGAGGCGGTAGCGGCGCGGCACGGCGGCGGCGGGACTTTCCAGCAGCCGCTTGAGCGCCGCGCTGTTGGTAAGGAGGAGCAGTCCTTCGGAGTCGAGGTCGAGTCGTCCGACGGGGTGCAGGCGTCTGAGGGCTTTGGGCAGGATTTCGGGGAGGCATTTATGCCGCGGGTCGCTGCGCGCGACGAGAATGCCGCGCGGTTTGTGAAGCCGCCAGAGTCGGGGCGGCGGTGTTTTGGGGAGCGGTCTGCCGTTGACGGTGACGGTGTCCGCGGGCGCGGCGCGGACGGCGGGGTCTGTGATGATTTTTCCGTTGACCTTGACCTTGTGGTTTCGGATCCAGTTTTCGGCTTCGCGGCGGGAGGCGATTCCGGCGCCGGCGATGTGCTGGGCGAGTTTAGGGTTCGGGTTCATGGTTTCGGGGAGTGGCGTTCGGGGTGCGGATATTTTATTCTTTTTGGCGTGTGTTGCGAGGGTGTGGATTGCGGAGGTTTGCGAGTGTCGGAGAGGGCGACGGCGACGGTGACAGCGACGGTGACGGCGATGATGACAGAGACGACAGAAGCGGAAGCGGCGGGTTCGGATGCGGGACGCGACTGGATGCGCGCGGCTTTGGCGCGGGCTGCGGCGGCGGCGGAGCGGGGCGAGGTTCCTGTGGCGGCGCTGGCGGTTGCGGGCGGGGGTTCGGAGGCGCGACTTGTGGCGGCGGCGTGCAATCGGGTTGAGGCTGACGGCGACGCGCTGGCGCATGCGGAGTTGCTGGCGATGCGCGGGGCGATGGAGGCGCTGGGTGTCCGGTCGTTGCGGGGGGTGAGTTTGTGGGTGACATTGGAGCCGTGCGTGATGTGTGCTGCGGCGATGAGTCATGCGCGGCTGGGGCGGTTGATTTTCGGGGCGTATGATCGGCGATGGGGGGGAGTTGAGCATGGCCCGCGTTTATTTTCGCGTGGAGATTGCCGATGGCGTCCGGAGGTTGTGGGGGGTGTGCGGGCGGAGGAGTCTTCGCGTTTGCTGGACGATTTTTTCCGCCGCCTCCGCGAAAATTAAAAGAGACAGCGAAGATGGACTATTTAAGGGGTCAATTAAAAATCGGCGTTCAGCCTCTGGCATTAGTGAGAGTTTGACTTAGACAGTCACGGTGTTGGCTCAAGCGAGCGATGCCAACTAATGCCCGCAGGCGCTGCCTGCAAAAAATAAATAATAATTTATTGACTATTTAAGGGGTCAATTAAAATCGGCGTTCAGCCCCTGGCATTAGTGGGAGTTGGACTTAGACAGTCACAGTGTTGGCTCAAGCGAGCGATGCCAACTAATGCCCGCAGGCGCTGCCTGCAAAAAATAAATAATAATTTATTGACTATTTAAGGGGTCAATTA
>JALCBB010000063.1 GCA_028066985.1 Alphaproteobacteria bacterium | reverse complement strand
TTTCTTTTTAATTTAATTTTTTTGCAGGCAGCGCCTGCGGGCATTAGTTGGTGCGGCTCGCTTGAGCCAGCATCGTGAATGTCTTAGTCAAACTCCCACTAATGCCAGAAGGCGCGCTTCGTCTGTCTCCTAATTAATGCAGGAGCGTCGGTGCGTGGCGCAAGCACGCAGACCTGTCAGGTTCGCAGTCCCGCGACAGCCACCAGTCCTCCAATTCACGCAAAATGCGGCCTAACTCGGGGCCCTCACCAAGTCCAAGAGTCTCAGCCAGAGCATCGCCGTTCACCGGAAACTTCACAGCCCGCCAGCCCCGCAAAAACTCCACACAACCGCCAAACAACTCACCGTCCAGCACACCCCTCGTCCTCAACAAAATCAGCCGGTGCAACACCCTCTCAACCCCCTGCTCATACACCCGGCGCCGGAACAATAAGTCGTCCGATGCCTTAACCTTAAAAGGAGACAGAATGTCGCCTAAATAATCGCGCTCACGCCGCGACAAATGCAGGCGTCCAGACACCCCCTTTATCAGCAAATTTAGACCTTTATGGTCTTCTATTAACTCAAACAATGAAGCGAAGCGAAACAGACCCTTGTCCGCTGTCGCGAATGTAGGAGCAACCTCCTTTTCCAGTCCATACAGGCGCTCGGCGGCAGCGGCGATGTCGTCAATTAAATAGTCGGGGGGGAAAATGCCCGCCAGAACTCCGTCAGACTCCATCGCGCCCAAAGCACCCACCCAGCCGCGCTTCCCGGACAGCATCTTCCGCAACTCAGACCACACCCGTTCCCCAGACAAGCCCGCCAAACCTCCGACCGCCGCCGCACACGCCTCGCTTCTCGCGCTGCTGTCGCCGCCGAAGTCGCCCATCAATGCGCTGAAACGATAAAAACGCAGAACCCGCAAATAGTCCTCGCGTATCCGCGCCGCCGCATCTCCCACAAAACACACCCGCCGCGCCGCGAGGTCTTCCAGTCCGCCGTGAAAGTCATAAACCCGTCCCGCCGCGTCCGCATACAGCGCGTTGATCGTGAAATCGCGCCGGCACGAGTCCATGCGCCAGTCACGCGTATAACGCACCCGCGCATGACGGCCGTCAGTCTCAATGTCCTCGCGCAGTGTCGTTATCTCAAGATGACGATGGCCGTTCGTCGTCTGCAGAACCGCCGTTATCGTGCCGTGATCCTTGCCCATCGTCAGCGTCTGAATGTCGGCGGACTTCAAACGCGCCTCAACCTCGTCAGGCAATAACGGAGTCGCAAAGTCGCGCTCATCGCCTAACTCGCGTCCGAGGATGATGTCACGAACCGTCCCGCCAACCAGACGCAGAACATCGCCGTCGTCGTTGTCGTCTCCACCGCCGCTGTTGATCTCGGCACCTTCTTTGTCTCCCTTAAGGACAACGCCGGCGCTGTCACTGTCGCCGTCAGAGACAGCGCCGCCGCCGTCACCGTCGCCGTCACGCAAGGCTATAACAATGCGCGCGACCTCAGCCTCCGCAAAAATATCGCGGATACGCGCAGACACCTCAGCAGTCACATCCATCAGCCGTCTCCCCATCGCGGCTCCATCGGCAGCCCGCGCCACGCCGGCTCGCCATGCGCCGCATCCAATGGAAAAAATTCGCCGCCGCTCCATAAACCATGCGACTCGCCCCCGCGCCATCCGTAAACGCCCGCCATCTCAACCATGCGGTAAAACGACGAGCGCAAAATCCGCGCCTCCAAACCACGCCACAAACCCACATACGGACGCGGCTCGCCGTCAGCACCCACCTCTAACCGCAAACGATGCCCCGAACCCACGCGAACCCACTGATCCAGATTCGTCCGCACGCAGAATACGCGCTCGTCTTCCCCGCGTTCCGCGTAGCCCGCCGCGCCGCCCTCAAAATCAACCTCCACCCCCACAAACGCGGAGTCCTCGACCTCAACGCGTCCGCGCTCGACGGGCGTCACGAGCCAGTGTCCGCCGTCGCCGCCGCAACGCAGGACAGTCGCAAACAAACGCACCAGCGGCAGGCGTCCGATCGGCGAGCCTTCGTGGAACCACACGCCGTCGGCGGCTATCCGCATCGCAAAATCGCCGCACGGCGGCAGCGCCTCTATGGGGTTTGGATTCTTCGACATCTGCGCTATGATAGCAATCTGTCGTATTATCACCATCTGCGCCATTGTCGCCAACTGCCACGGAATCGTTATGTCCGCCTCGCTTGAACCGCTTGCCTCCCCGCCCGCCGACGCCGCCGCGCCCCTCGCCGACGGATACCTCGCCGACCGCTTCGACTCCGTCGCCGAGAAACTGCTGCGCGTGCGCCGCGAGGCCGCCAGCGTCATCTACGGACAGGAAGAAGTCATAGAGCAGACCCTCATCGCTATCCTCGCCGGAGGTCACGCCCTGCTGGTCGGATATCCGGGACTCGCGAAGACGCGCCTCGTTGAAACCTTCGCCCGCGCCCTCGGACTTCAGGAGCGCCGCATTCAGTGTACGCCCGACCTGATGCCCGCCGACATTCTCGGCAGCGAAGTCCTCGACCAGGACGAGGAAGGCAGAAAGCATTTCCGCTTTATCGGCGGACCCGTCTTCACGCAGTTGCTGATGGCGGACGAGATCAACCGCGCGAGTCCGCGCACGCAGTCGGCGCTGCTCCAGGCGATGCAGGAAGGACGCGTCACCGTCGCCGGCAAGCCGCGCGTTTTGCCGACGCCGTTTCACACGCTGGCGACGCAGAATCCGCTGGAGCATGAGGGTACTTATCCGCTGCCCGAGGCGCAGTTGGACAGGTTTCTGCTGCAGGTTGATGTGTCGTATCCCGACATGGTTTCGGAGCGCGAGGTTTTGCTGCAGACGACGGGAGTTGAGCAGCCTGAGGCGTCTCCGGTGCTGACATCGGACGAGTTGATTGAGGCGCAGAATCTGGTGCGCTCGCTGCCGATAGGCGAGGACATTCTCGCGGCGATCCTTGAACTTGTGCGCCGCGCGCGTCCTGAGGGAGCCGATGCCGACCCGCGCATTCGTTCCGAGATTTCGTGGGGTCCTGGTCCGCGCGCGGGACAGGCGCTGGTGCTGGCGTCGCGGGCGCGGGCGTTGCTGCACGGACGCACGGCGCCGGGCTTGCAGGATGTTCATGCGCTGGCGATTCCGGTGTTGAGTCATCGGATGGCGTTGAACTTTCGCGCGCGGGCGGAGGGTGTTTCGCTTGTGGAGCGCATTCGTTCTTTGTATGACGACCTTGGTTAGAGGCTTGGTTGGCGGGCTTCGGGAAAGGCGCCGACTTTCGCGGTTCATCGGAGACAAAAACGGCGCCGCCTTGCCGAGTCCAATTAAGACGACGACCGCCGTGCCGAGTCCAATGAAGGGCAAGACGACGACTACGGTGACGAGTCAAGGCGCATTCGCTTTAACATTCACTTTGACAAGAGGCATCGGGACGGCGAATGGTTAAGTCAGCGTTTGCGTCTATTTCAAATTTGGAGCAGGCGATTTCGCGCAAGATCAGTCGCGCGCATCGCGGAGTTTCGGATGTTGAGCGCCGGCTTGCGCGCGCGCATGGACTCGCGGCGCAACTGCCTCCGCTTGTGATCAAGGAGGCGCGCCTCGCCGGACAGGCGCCCGGCACCCACGGACGCAAGCGCGCCGGCTCCGGCACCGACTTCTGGCAGTTTCGCGCGTATCAGTGGGGAGATTCCGCGGCGGCGATAGACTGGCGGCAGTCGGCGCGATTTTCGCAGGTTCAGATACGCGAGCGCGAGTGGCAGGCGCCGCGGAATCTGTATTTGTGGTGTGATCCGAGCGCGTCTATGTACTGGGGGACGCCTCCGAATTTGCAGAAGCGCGAGCGCGCCTGTCTGCTGCTGCTGACTTTGGCGGTGCTGGCGTTGGAGGCGGGCGAGGCGGTGTCTTTATTGGAGCCGTCGGCGGTGGCGTCGGTGGGGCGCGCGCGCGGACAGTTGCTGGCGTTGCAGTTGGAGGAGCAGGAGCGGCGGTTTCGGCGTACGGGGGTGGTGTCGTTGCCGGAGCCTGTTGTTTTGAAGCCTGACTCGTATGCGTTGTTGTTCAGTGATTTTCTGGATGATTTGGGGGAGATATCGGAGCGGGTGCGGGCGATTTCGTCGCGTGGTGTGCGCGGGAGTTTAGTGCAGGTATTGGATCCTGCGGAGTTGAGTTTGCCGTGGCGCGGGGGCGCGATTTTTCGTGGATTGGAGGGGGAGCCGGCGTGGCGGGCGCGCCGGATAGAGGCGTTGCGGGAGGAGTATCGGGAACGTTTGGAAGCGCGGCGCGGAGAGTTACTGGCGCTTGCGCGTGTGAGCGGCTGGGAGTTTATCGGTGATGAGGGCGACAGCGACGGTGACGGCGCTTTGTTATCTGTGTTGTTGCGTTTGCACAGCGCGATTTCCGCCGCCCCGACAGTAAAACAGGATAATTAGAAGACAGACGAAGTGCGATCTTCGGCATTAGTGGGAGTTAAATTTAGACTAGTCACGATGCTGGCTCAAGCGAGCGATGCCAGCAGATGGGTGCGGGCTAGCCCGCAAAAAAAAATTAAATTGGACTATTTAAGGGGTCAATTAAATAAAGAACTTAACAATTGCGATAATTCCGGGCGCGGCACGCAAAAGACAGCCGCCGCGCCTCCACTACCTCGTCAGGCATCATCTCAAAACGCGCCAGATCATCACGCGCACGTCCAGCCAAATTATGACCGCCCCAGTCCGATATGTCATACCACATCCAGCCACGCATCACATCACGAGCCACTCCAACACCAGAAACATACGCGGCACCCAGAAAATATTGACCGCGCGCATCACCTCCCTCAGCACCCGCACGATACCAGCGCACAGCCTCGCCAGCATCAGCACGAACCCCATAACCACCCGCATACATCAAACCCAGATTCACCGACGCCAGTATATGTCCGCCCTCCGCCGCCAGCCGCGTCCAGCGCGCAGCCTCGCCCAGATCGCGAGCCACGCCGTTACCATCGCTGTACATCAAACCCAGATTATACATCGCCCCCGCATGTCCGCCGTCAGCCGCCGCCATAAACAAGTCCAGCGCGCGCGACAGGTCACGCCCAACACCATCGCCGCCCTCATACAACACTCCCAGGCCGAACTGCGCCTCCGCATCTCCGCCCGCCGCGCGCGACTCCAAAGCAGACAGACCCGATCCGCTCAGCCGCTCGCGCACATCGCCCCTGTCGTAGACATCCAGTCCCGCGCGCGGATCCGGAGCGCACCCCCACAACACCCCCGACAAAACCAGCGCCAGCACCAGCGCCGTCAGTCGCGCGGCGGACATCAGTCTGTCAGCGCTTCTTCCGGCGTCGGCGGAGTCTGTTTGTCTATTTTGCGTTTGGAGAGCCATCCTCCGATCACCGCAGGCACAAACGCCGCGAACAAAATCGGATCCACAACAACCGACAGCACGAACACTGCTCCCAGAAATATCAGGAGAGTCGCCTTTGTCGTCGCCTTCTTCACGACTTTCACCGCCACGCGGAGTCCGAAGTAGGTGACGACGCCGCTCACCACCAGCATCAGCAAGCCGCCGACGGCGGCCACGATGAAGCCGAGCATGCTGTCTTCGTCGTCATAGGTGGCCGAGCCGACATTTTCAATAACGCTCAGAATCAGCCAGCTGATGCCTGGGAAAATAGCCACCCAGATCACGAGCAAGAGCAGCGATGCGAGAATATTACGCATGGTGTTGCCTCCAACCTTTCTAGTTACCCCTGAGTCTGCACTCGAATCTGATGGTAGCAGATGGTCTGCCTGCCGTCAAGTTCTGACATTGCGGCGTTAAATTATTATAGAGACGGACAAAGTGCGATTTTTGGCATTAGTGGGAGTTTAACTAAGACATTCACGATGCTGGCTCAAGCGAACCGCACCAACTGATGGCTGGCGGCACTGCCGCCAAAAAAAAATTAAAAAATAATACCTTCAATTAAATAAGGAACAGGGGGTTGACTTTTCGCGCTGAGTAGGCTATAGTAAGAGCTTCACGGTTTGGCGGGCAAAGATGCAGTGCCATTCTTCAATCAACAATCAAATCCGAGAGGTGACCATGTCCAACAATTTACCCAACTTGATCAAGATAATCGAGATAGCCGAAACAGATCCTATGATGATTATCTTAGCAATAGCAATGCTAGTGTGCTTTTCTCTGCTGAAGCCCCGATACATCCTCTCCGATAAAGATTCAGGCGCACAATGGGAGCGGACAAGAAGTTACAGAGGATTCATTGAAACACCCAAGGGGAAGTTTGGCTTCGGTTTTGATTCCAGTCATAGCCAGAAACGAGTACATAGCCCGGAAGCAAATTCTGGGATAGGCTGTAGTATAATGAAGCGAATCATGGTCAGAATTCTCCCCAAAATCGGCGCCGTCGGCGTGGCTCTCGTTGCCACGCTTGCCCTCTCTGCCTGCAACACGCGCCCTCCGCCGATCGCCCCCGCTCCCCCCGATGTCACTGTTGCCGGCGAATACAAGATTGGCACGCCCTACACGATCAACGACATCACCTACTACCCCGAGGAGGACTGGTCTTACCAGGAGACCGGCGTCGCCTCCTGGTACGGCCCCAATTTCCACGGCAAGGACACCGCCAACGGCGAGATTTTCGACCAGAACGCCATCACCGCCGCCCACCGCACGCTGCCGATGCCGAGCCTCGTGGAAGTGCAGAACCTGGAGAACCAGCGCTCGCTTGTGGTACGCGTCAACGACCGCGGCCCCTTTGTGAAGGATCGGATCATTGACTTGTCGCGCCGTGCGGCGCAACTTCTTGGCTTTGAGCGCCAGGGCACGGCGCCGGTTTTCGTCCGCATTCTGGAGCGCGAGAGTCGCGCGCTCAAGGAGATAACGCTTGGCAACGAGCCGCCGAACAGCGACCTTGCGAATGTTGCCTACGAGCCGACCACGACCGCCGACCTTCCCGCGCTCGCCGACCCTGAGGTGCCGGAGGAGATTGGCATTGAGCGCGACAGTCTTGGCATTGAGGGCGCCGTCCGCGAGGAGACCTTGACGATTGACGGCCAGGAGATCAACGCGACCGTCGTTGCTGTCGAAGAGACAGCGGACATTAACGGGGACATTGACGGCGCCGCGATTGTGCGCGAGGAGACTGTGACCATTGACGGTCAGGAGATCAGCGCGACCGTCGTCGCCGTTGATCAGACAGGAGACATTGACGGCGCCGAAGTTGTGCGCGAGGAGACTTTGACTATTAACGGTCAGGAAATTAACGCGACCATCATCTCCGTCACCGAGCCGGACGACAGTGACATTATCTCCATTGACAACAGCGCCATCACGCTTGACGACACCGCCGCCGACATTTTCAGCAGCACCGCCGTCGACCCCGACATCATCGAGGCGAGCGGCGGCACGGAGGTCTTCATTGACGCCGAGCCTGTCACGCGAGACGGCGACATTGTTCTCCGCGAACTCTTCTACATTCAGGTCGGAGCCTTCCGCCAGGAGGAAAACGCGAACAAACTCGCCGCCGAACTTTCCACTTTCGGCGTCGCGCAGATTCAGGAGGCGACCGTCAGCGACGAGACATATTTCCGCGTCCGTCTCGGTCCCTTCCACACTCCCGAGGAGACTCAGGCGCTCGCCACGAAACTCATTGAGGCGGAATACGGCAGCCTTCAGATACTCCGCCTCGCGCCCACCGAGATCTTCAAACAGCCCTGAAGTCGGACTTTTGCAGACCAGAATAACCCTATGAAAAATAGGACAATAACAGCCATTTTCGGCGCCGTTTTCGCCGCCGTTTTTGTCGCCTACGCCGCCCCTGCCGCGACCGCGCAGGATGCCCTTTCCACCCCCGCGCGCGCCGCCGTCCTCATAGAATTGGAGACCGACACGACCATCCTCGCCAAAAATCCGCATACGCCGCTGCCGCCGGCGTCGCTCTCCAAACTTGCCACGATCTACGCCGCCTTTAAAGCATTGGACAGCGAAGGCTACTCGCTTGATGACACCTTCCTCGTCTCTGAAAAGGCCTGGCGCACGGGAGGCTCCAAGATGTTTGTTGAGGTCGGCAAGCAGGTTCGCATTGAAGACCTGCTGCGCGGCGTGATTGTGTCGTCGGGCAACGACGCTTCCATTGTCATCGCCGAGGGACTTGACGGCGACGAAGACGCTTTCGCCGCCCGTCTCAACACCACCGCCGCCGAACTCGGACTCCAGAACAGCGAATTCCGCAACGCGACGGGACTTCCCGACCCGCGCCATCGCATGAGCGCTTATGATGTCGCGCTGTTGTCGGAGCGTCTTGTTGAGGATTTCCCGCAGTATTACGGTTATTTCGCCGAGCCTGAGTTCCGATGGAGCAACATCCGCCAGAGCAACCGCAACCCGCTCCTCGGCTTGAACGACATCACCGTTGACGGCCTCAAAACAGGACACACCAACGCCGCCGGCTACGGCCTTGCCGCGTCCGCGATTAATGAAGACGGACGCCGCCTTGTTCTCGCCATTCTCGGATTAGACAGCACCGGCCAGCGCCGTCAGGAGGCGGAGCGGATTTTGAAGTGGGGCTTTCGGAATTTTGCGACTCACACTCTTCTTGAGGCGGACGAGGTTCTCGGCGACGCTCCGGTCTGGCTCGGACGCGACGCCTATGTTTCGCTGAAGGTTGAGGAGCCGGTGCGTTTAACCTTGTCGCACGCCGACCTTGAGGGAATGAGCGCGACCATTCGCTATGTCGGACCCGTCAGCGCTCCGGTGGTCGGCGGACAGCGCATCGGCGTTTTGGAGTTGCGCTTTCCGTCGGGCATCACATTGGAGCGCGATTTGCTGGCGGTGAATTCGGTTGAGCCGTTGAGCGGCGCGTCTCGGATAAACGCGGCGTTGCGCTATCTGGTTTTCGGGCCCGAGTCTGTTCTGGACGCGGCGCAGCAGGGACAGGGACAGGGACAGCAGTAAGATGCCGCCGCAAACACAAACGCGCCGCCGCCCCCGCCGCGGACGCCTGATAGTCTTTGAGGGCATTGACGGCACGGGCAAGACGACGCAGGCGAAATTTCTTGAGCGCGACCTCAGGCGCGCGGGACATCCGTGTATTCGCAGTCATGAGCCTGGCGGCACGAAGCGCGGCGCGGTTTTGCGCGACCTGCTGCTGCATCCGCCGCGCGGACGCTGGCGCACGAAGAGCGAGACATTTCTGTTTCTGGCGGACCGGCATGAGCATGTTCAGTCGGTGATACTGCCGGCGCTTGAGCGCGGACAGCATGTCGTCCTGGATAGGTTCACGCATTCCACGCTTGCTTTTCAGGGTTATGGCGGCGATTTGACATTGCGCGAGCGCGGCGAGTTGTCGCTGATATTGAAGTTTGCGACCGACGGACTTGTTCCTGACCTTGTGATTCTGCTGGACATGCCGGCGCGCGACGCATTGGCGCGGGTGCGTCGCCGCGGTGATGCTCGGACGGACTTTGAGAAGCGCGGCGCGCCTCGGAACGAGAAGATACGGCGCGGCTTTCTGTCCATCGCGCGCGGACAGAAGAAGGGGCAGGGCAGGGGACAAAACAGGGGACAGAACAGCAGACAGAGCGGGTCCGGCGAGAAGACTCGTTTTGTTGTTCTGGACGCCGATCAGGATGAGAAGGTGATCCGCGCGCGCGTGTGGGAGGCGGTGGCTCCGCTTCTGTAGTTGGACTTGCACGATGCCGGCAAAAAAGACAACGACGAAGGCGACGGCTGGAAAGGCGACGACAAAGAAGTCGGCGACCGGGAAGGTGACGACAAAAAAGGCGCCGGCGAAGAAGGCGACGGCGAAGAGGGCGACGACTAAGGCGGCGACAAAGAAGGCGGGCGGTTCGGACAGACAGCCGCGGCCGCGCTCGCCGTTGACGCCTCCTGTCGGACATGACGCGGCCTTTGCGGAGGTTCGCCGCGCGATCGAGGAGGACAGGTTCGCGCATGCCTGGCTGATAACGGGCCCGCGCGGCATCGGAAAGGCGCATTTTGCGCTGCATGTGGCGCGTTTTTTGCTGGGCGGCGAGGCGGCTTTGTCTGACGACAAGAATTCGGATGTTCAGTTGCTTGCGGCGCGGACGCATCCGGACTTTTATTTTATTGACAGCGTGGACAGGGACGGTGTTCGCAAGACGGCGATTTCCATTGAGAAGATTCGCGAGTTGAATCAGATGCTGCGTCTGACGCCGGCGCGTGACGGGTGGCGTGTGGCGTTGATAGATTCGGCGGACATGTTGAGTCGCAATGCGGCAAACGCGTTATTGAAGATATTGGAGGAGCCGCCGCGGCGCGTGGCGTTTTTGCTGCCGTGCGAGAGGGTGGGGGGCGTGCCGGTGACATTGGTGTCGCGCTGCCGCCGTTTAAGACTGCGACCGTTGGGGCGGGATGATTTCTGTGATGTTTTTGGTTCGGCGAATTCGGACGTTGATCGGGGTGATCTGGAGTTATTGTATTTGTTGTCGCGTGGATCGCCTGGGGAGGCGGAGGTACTGATGGAGTTGGGGGGCGCGCGGTTGTATCGTGAGTTGGTGGAGACTTTGTTGTGTTTGGGGGAGGCTGGTGGTCCGGCGCGTTATCATCGTTTTGCGGCGGAGTTGGGGGGCGAGCGGAATCGGGAGTCGTGGGTGTTATTCCCGCGGTTATTGGAGGGGATATTGCGGCGGAGTTTGCGCGCGCGGGCGGGGGGAGATTCTGAGCCTGTGTTGGAGGAGGAGCGCGAACTTTTCGCGGGCGTGGAGACTCCCGCTTTATTGGAGGCGTTGCGTTGGGTGATGGAGGAGATGCCGTTGGTGGAGCGCCGTCACTTGGGGAGAGTTGAGGCGAGCGTGGCGGCTTTCACCCGTCTCGCCGCCCTCACTAATTAGAAGACAAACGAAGTGCGGCCTCTGGCATTAGTGGGAGTTAGATTTAGACATTAACAATGCTGGCTCAAGCGAGCGATGCCAGCAGATGGGTGCGGGCTAGCCCGCAAA
>JALCBB010000062.1:9597-11006 GCA_028066985.1 Alphaproteobacteria bacterium | reverse complement strand
GCACCCATCTGCTGGCATCGCTCGCTTGAGCGGCTATCGTGAATGTCTTAGTCAATCTCCCACTAATGCCAAGGGCGGCACTTCGTTTGTCTCCTGATTAAAACGCCCGCTGATGCCAAAGGCCGCGCTTCGTCTGTCCAAAAAAACCGCTTGACCCGAACCAGAAAATCAAGCACACTCAAAATGGCTGGGGAATCAAAATCAGAACAAAATCCGCCAAGGAGGACAATTCCGCCATGACCTGTTTCACCATGACACGGCGCGCACTGCTCGTACTGCTCGTCATCACACTCATAGCCGCCACAGGCGCCGCAATCGCCGCCGCAAAAGCCTTCGAAGGCGGCAACTCCGAATGCATCGCACCCGCCAACCCCGGCGGCGGATGGGACTTCACATGCCGTCAGGTCGGCAAAACCATGCAGGACCTCGGCATCGTCACGCGCGCCGTCCGCGTCACCAACCTCGCCGGCGGCGGCGGAGGCGTCGCCTTCGCAGAAGTCGTCAACAAACGCGACGACGACAACAACCTCATCGTCGCCGCGTCCTCGGCGACCGCGACCCGTCTCGCGCAGGGCGCCTACCCCGGCAACGACATGTCTCAAGTCCGCTGGCTCGGCACCGTCGGCGCCGACTACGGAATCATCGCCGTCGCACAGGACTCGCCCGTCAAAACCCTCCCCGAACTCTTTGAAACCATCAAGCAGAACCCCGCCGCCGTCTCCATCGCCGGAGGGTCGGCCGTCGGCGGATGGGACCACCTCAAGGTCCTCATCGCCGCCAAGAAAAGCGGCATTGACGATGTCCGCGCGATCAAGTATGTCGCCTTTGACGGCGGCGGCGAGGCGGTCACGCAGTTGCTCGCCGGCAGCGTTGAAGCCTTCACGGGCGACGCCTCCGAAGCCAAGGGATTTGTCGACTCGGGCGACATCCGCATCATCGCGATCCTCTCGCCCGAGCGCCTCCCCGGCGACTTCGGACAGTTCCCCACCGCCCGCGAGCAGGGCATCGACGCCATCGGCGCCAACTGGCGCGGCTTCTACGCGCCGGGCGGCATGTCGGACGCCGCCTACAACTTCTGGGCGAACGCCGTCAAGCAGACCTACGACTCAAGCGAGTGGAAAGCCGTCATGGCGCAGAACGGTCTGGCGCCGCTGGATCTGACCGGCGCCGAGTTTGAGAGTTTCGTGCAGGAGTCGATCCGCAGCATTCAGCAGCTCTCGCGCGAGATCGGACTGCTTCAGTAGCCGCCGTCTTTCGGAGACGCGAAGATGAGCCGTCATTTTCGCGCGCGGCTGTCGCTGTCCTTTAAAGGGGACGGCGACCTTCGCCGTCTCGGGGACAATCGCCTTCACGCAAAGTCGTCGTCTCTTATTAAAGGAGACGGCGACCGTCGCCCTCGCGCAGGGCTG
>JALCBB010000062.1:6237-9497 GCA_028066985.1 Alphaproteobacteria bacterium | reverse complement strand
TTGTCGTCCTCCTTTAAAGGGGACTGTGACCGTCGCCGTTTTGGAGACAATCGCCCTCGCGCAGGGCTGTTGTCGTCTCCTATTAAAAGAGACGGTGACCGTCGCCCTCGCGCAGGGCTGTTGTCGTCCTCCTTTAAAGGGGACTGTGACCGTCGCCGTTTTGGAGACAATCGCCTTCGCGCAAAGTCGTCGTCTCTTATTAAAGGAGACGGCGACCTTCGCCTTCGCGCAGGGCTGTTGTCGTCTCCTATTAAAAGAGACGGCGGGCGGGACAATCACCCTCGCGCAAGGCTGTTGTCGTCCTCCTTTACAGGGGACTGTGACCGTCGCCGTTTCGGAGACAATCGCCTTCGCGCAGGGCTGTTGTCGTCCCCTATTAAAAGAGACGGCGACCTTCGCCCTCGCGCGGCGCTGTTGTCGTCCCCCGTTAAACGGCGGCGCCTTTCCAGTGTCGCGGGGCGATGCGTCGTCTCCGCTTGAACCAGGACAACAGAAAAATGCGCCACATCAGCGACCGCATCCTCGGACTCGCCGGACTCGCCACCGCCGCCGTCGTCGTCTGGCAGGGCGAGCAGATCCAGGAGAGTTTCATCCAGGACCCCCTCGGACCGCGCGCCTTCCCCTATGTCGTCGCCGCCGTCATCGTCATCGCCTCGCTCGCGATCATTCTGCGGCCGTCAAGCGCGCCGCAATGGCCGCGCGGAAAACGACTCCTCGCCGTCGCCGCCGCCGTCATCGTTCTTGTCGCCTACGCCGAACTCCTGCCGCGCGCCGGATTCGTCCTCAGCACCGCGCTCGCCGCCGCCTTCCTCTCGTGGCAGCTCGGCGCGCGTCCGCGAAGCGCCGTCATCGCCGGCGTCGGAATCTCGGTCGGAATCTATGTCCTCTTTCAACTCGTCCTCGGACTCTCCCTCGCCCGCGGACCCTGGGGATTCTGAATGGAAACCCTCGCCTCCCTCGCCGCCGGCTTCGCGGTCGCGCTCACCGTGCAGAACCTGCTGCTCGCCCTGCTCGGCTGCTTCCTCGGCACCGTCATGGGCGCGCTGCCCGGACTCGGACCCTCCAACGGCGTCGCCATTCTGATTCCGCTCGCCTTCACCCTCGGACTCCCCGCGACGCCGGCGCTGATCCTGCTCACCAGCGTCTACTACGGCGCGATGTACGGCGGACGGATCTCGTCCATTCTGCTGAACATCCCCGGCGACGAGCCCGCCATGATGACCACCCTGGACGGCTTCCCCATGGCGCAGAAAGGACAGGTCGGCGAAGCGCTCGCCATCTCCGGCATCGCGTCTTTTGTCGGCGCCTTCTTCGCCACCTGGGGACTCGTCTTCCTCGCGCCGCAACTCGTGCGCGTCGCCCTGCTCTTCGGACCGGCGGAGTACTTCGCGCTCTTCGTTCTCGCCTTCGCGATGCTCGGCGGAATCGCGAGCCGCAGCCAGTCCAAGGCGGCGCTCGCCGCGGCGCTCGGACTCCTCATCTCCACCGTCGGCGTCGACGGACAGACCGGCGTGCCGCGATTCACTTTCGGCGAAGTGCATTTCTACGACGGCATAGACTTCCTCGTCGCCATCGTCGGACTCTTCGCCCTCTCGGAAGTGCTGATCTTCCTGGAGAAACACGGCGACGACACCGCCGCCGCCGCGCGTCCGCCGAAGCACGGACGCGTCACGCCTCCTTTGTGGATGCTGGCGCGCACCGCCGGCTCAATGACGCGCAGCACGCTCCTCGGATTTGTCGCCGGAGTCCTGCCCGGCGCGGGCGCGTCGCTCGGATCGTTTCTCGCCTACTCGTTTGAAAAGCGCGTCAAAGACAAGGACGGCACCTTCGGCAAGGGCGATGCGCGCGGGGTGGCGGCTCCGGAGGCGGGCAACAACGCGGCGGCGGGCGGGGCGCTCGTGCCGATGCTCGCGCTCGGCGTGCCCGGCTCCGGCACGACCGCCGTGCTCCTCGCGATGCTGCTGGCGCTGAACATCACGCCCGGCCCTTTGCTGTTTCAGAACAACCCCGATGTCGTCTGGGGACTCATCGCCGCGCTTTTCATCGGCAATGTGATGCTGCTGCTGATGAACATTCCGCTTGTGGGGTTGTTTGTGCGGGTGCTGCAGATTCCGCCGCGGTATCTGATGCCGGCGGTGGCGATGGTTTCGTTCGTGGGGATATACGGAATTTCGGGCTCGTCGTTTGATCTGCTCGTGATGACGGCGTTCGGCGTGGCGGGCTGGGCGTTGCGAAAACTGGATGTGCCGCTGGTGCCGATCATTCTGGGCATTCTGCTCGGCGATCAGATGGAGAAGAACCTGCGCCGCGCGATGACGATATCCAACGGCGACGCGGCGGCTCTGTACGACTCGTGGCTGTCGGCGGGCTTGTGGACGCTGGCGATCGTGGGGTTTGTGCTGCCGTTGTTGTTCGGACGGCGTTTACGGGCGCGGATGCCGTCGCGCGGCGCGGCGCCTGCCGGGCGGAAATAGCGCGCTACGCCGGCGGCGGCGCTGATTCTTGAGAGGAGGTTCACATGACCCGCTGCTCCTATCTTTTTCTCGACGAGTCGGGGAACTTTGATTTCAGTCCGAACGGAACCCGGCATTTCGTTCTGACCGGCGTGAGCATGACGCGTCCTTTTTCAATTTTTCAGTCGCTTGACGCCTGCAAATATGACTGCCTGGAATTCGGGCTGGATACCGAATACTTCCACTGCGCCGTCGACAATTTTCATGTGCGCGACCGGGTTTTTGATATAATTGCCGCAAACGCCGGTGACATGCGTATCTACAGCCTGGTCGTTGAAAAGCGCAAGATAGTTCCCGCGCTTCGCGCGGACGGTCGGTTTTATCCCGAGATGCTCGGACACCTTCTCAAGCATTTTATTTTTCAGGTGAAGAGCCGTGACATTGACGAGTTCATCATCATTACCGACAGGCTTCCGATACACGGCAAGCGTCAGGCTGTCGAGAAGAGCGTCAAATCAACTCTGGCCGAGATGCTTCCCGGTGATGTGAGATACCGGATCTTGCATCATGAGTCGCGGTCTCATTATGGTCTTCAGATAGCCGACTACTGCTGCTGGGCAACGCATCGGAAGTGGCGAGACGGAGATAATGTCTATTTCGACCGCATTAAATCCGCGGTGCGCGATGATCTCGGCATTTTTCGTCCCGGGGAGACGCACCGCTATTGATGCGCCGTTCAATTTGCTCTGAAAAAGAGCGACCCCCCCAACTATTCCATTTCTGGAAAGGACCCCTTGGGTTCTTGTC
>JALCBB010000062.1:4575-6137 GCA_028066985.1 Alphaproteobacteria bacterium | reverse complement strand
TATAGCACCTGGGGTTTTGTCTGTCAAGCCCTGTTTTGGCGGCGATATTTGGCTGTCTGTCTGGAAGAGCGACCCCCCCAACTATTCCATTTCTGGAAAGGACCCCTTGGGTTCTTGTCATCGGGGGGGAACCTTTGCCCTGTTTATAGCACCTGGGGTTTTGTCTGTCAAGCCCTGTTTTGGCGGCGATATTTGGCTGCCTGTCTGAAAGAGCGACCCCCCCGACTATTCCATTGCCGGAAAGAACCCAGGGGTTCTTGTCATCAGGGGGGGAACCTTTGCCCCGTTTATAGCATCCGGGGCGTTGCCTGTCGAGGCTCGGTTCAGGTGTCCTCGTTAAAAGGTCAATCCGTACCCTCAAAGTCGGGCATGACGCGGCGCATAAAGCCGTCAAACAGAGGAACCGTGAACGCCGTGGCGCCGTAGGCGGGCGAATAGATCATCCCCTTGGCGATCAGCCTGCCGCGCACGGGAGCAACGGAACTCACATCTCGACCAAGTTTCTCCGCAATTTCCCTGGATTTATACGGACCGGGACCCAGTGCGGCCATGGCGCGCATATATCCCCGTTCTGAATTGCTGATCCTTGCGGTCCGTACGCGAAAAAAATTGGCGTCCAGCGCGGCTTGCGCCGTCACCGTCGCCCGTCTGACATCTTCAACGGAAATCGGAGAGCGGGGCGCGGCGTTCCAGCAGTGCTTGCCCCACTCCTGCAGGAAGTAGGGGTATCCATCGGTCATCTCAAGGATCTCACTGATCGCCCCGTCTTCATATTCAACATCGCGCTCCTGCGCGGGCAGCACAAGAGCCGCCATCGCCGCGTCTTCGTCCAGGTTGTCCACCTCTTCAAAGTCCAGCAGACGCTCGGCGTATGATTTCGCCCGTCCTGATTTTTCAAGAATCTGCGGCAGTCCCGCCGCAACAAGAATGACGGGAAGAGACAATTGATTTGCCCGGTGAATTGCGGCAATCAAAGATTCGAGACTGTTCACGGGAAGATTCTGGATCTCGTCAACAAACAGAGCAAATGCCGTTCCCTGCTCGTCGGCCGCTTCGCCCACGGCTCTCAGCAGTTCCGTCAGGTCCGCGTCCAGATCCTCGCTTGCCGACACCTTCTTGTCGTGCATTTCCACACGAAGGCTTCCGACCGCTTGCGCCTTTAACTCAACCGCCTTGACGGAATTTCTGAGAAAATCTATGGCGCCGGCGACACGCTCCCTCTTTCCCGTTTTCTGAGACAGCGTGTCGAGCGCCGATGTCATCGCCGGCGCCATCAGATTCAGCAGCGAAGCCTTTTCGTCCTGGACTTCCACATGAATGGAGACAACGCCTTTATCCTCGGCCTGATGGAACATTTTGTTAAGCAGGACCGTCTTGCCGACGCCGCGCAGCCCATGCATGATTATGCTCTTCACCGGGGAGTCATTGCGCAGACGGGCGAAAGCCACCCTGCTGCTTTCCAGCAGATCGTCTCGCCCGGAGAGTTCCGGCGGCGACATGCCCGCGCCCGGTCTGTAGGGGTTGTTTTCGGCTTTCATTTTCTTGCTCCTGAGTTATACCGA
>JALCBB010000062.1:0-4475 GCA_028066985.1 Alphaproteobacteria bacterium | reverse complement strand
GTTTACCCCAGTTTATCAAAATTTGATAAACTAGGTTAAACTTAATATAACTTCAACCCCCTAAAATAATAGTCAATAAATTCAGATAGTTAAAAGCATGATCTGCGCGCTGGCGACAGTGTGCTTACGCCCGGTGTGTAGGGGTTTTCTTCAGATTTCATTCCCTTGCTCCTGAGTTATACCGAGTTTACCCCAGTTTATCAAAATTTGATAAACTAGGTTAAACTTAATATAACTTCAGGATCCTGGAATAATAGTCAATAAATTCAGATAATTATGGCGGATGAGGGTGGGCGCCCTGATTCCCGCGCGGGCGGGGTGTTTGGCTGTCTTGCCCGGCGCTCCCCTTGACGCGTCCGCTTAAATCTCCGTAGGGTGAGCGGATGCAGGAACGCTACCTCGGAGATGTCCACGATTATGTCAAGTTCGCGCTGTTGCGGCTTTTCATTCACACCCTCGATGTGCGGCTTGGCATCAATTGGTATCTGGCTGACCCCTGCAAGGTGGATAAAAAGGGAAACAGAGACGGAAGGAAGAGGGGCTACCTCCATAAAAAAGAGTGGGAGGGGCTTGATCCCGATCTCCATCGGGCGCTCCAATCTTTCGCCGACCCCGCAAATCAGTCTCTGAAAGAATTTCAGAGAGCCGGCATCCTTTCTGAGGACACGATATTTTTTAATGAGGAGGTTCCGCTTCTGAACGCGCGAAAAGACTGGCATTGTCGGGCGTTGTCGGCGATCACGAAAGCCGATTTGGTTTTCCTTGACCCCGACACAGGGTTTCAGAAGAAGACGATGCAAAACAGGGAATCTCCCAAATATGTCCTGTACGACGAAGCGGCGGATTATTGCCGGAATGGCAAGTCGGCTGTCGTCATTCAGTTCATGCCAAGGAGGGACCCGGTGGAGTTCGCTGAAGAAGTTCGGAAGAACCTCGGAGGCCGCGCTGATTCAGTTCCTGTCGTTCACGGTCGAGCAGAGAAAAACATTCTGTTCTTCACCCTTGCTCAGCCCGTTCATGTCAACCCGATGACTGACGCTTTGCGCGAGTTCGCCGAAAACAGCCCTCCGATGAAAGGAGGACGCCGAATTGATCTGATACATTAGGAACGTTCCTGCGACGCAGGTTTGCCGGGAACGCGCCCTCCGTTACCAGGACGGATTCAGAGTTTTCGGGAAGACTCTCGTGTTCTTCCGACTCTCCTCCCCCTCCCTGTTGCCCTCCCCCTGGCTGACCTGCTTCGGATTACTCCGCCTCTCCCTCGTGACTTCCGTCGCCTAAGTCGCAAAGAGCAAGCACCTCTCCCCACCTGCGAAAGTCATAGATTTTCTGAGACAGGCTGTCCCAGTCTTTTTTCTCAAAATCCCCGACCTCGGCTTCCGAGCATCCCAAAAAGGACGCGATGAAGTGATGCCCGCCGTACATTGGCTGACCGGGACCCTTCCTGACGACCAGAACGGTGATGGGCGGTATCTTGCCTTTGCCCCACCCCTTTTCCATCTCGCGTATGGCATTGCCGATGATTTCCAGGGGTTTGCCCAGCTGGCGATGACCCGTTCTTCCCTTAAGCGTGCCCAGACTGTTCATCAGGTCAGAGATCTCCTTATAAGTGACAGTGCGCCGTCTGCGAGCGCAGCGGCTGACAAGCAGCGGAAACATTGTCCGCGCAATCTCCGCGCTCCTGTTGTTGCCGTGTAATTCTGAAAGTAACATAATCCTCCGGGGGGCTGTGAAGTTGAAAACTCGCGCTCCCCAGACTATAACAGAAACACGGTGGCAACTTCAAGTGGTATAATAGACCCGAAACAGCGGGCGGCGGCCGGGCGTTTTTGGCAGGGTCGGCGGCGTACCGGCTTTATTCCGGCACGACGGAATCAAAGACTTTTACGCCGAGGATATCCGCCTCGCGGCGCAATTTTTTCGGGAATTTGCCACCCGTTACCAGGACGGCTTCAGCGTTTTCGTCCTTGCCGTCTGCCTTTTGCTGCGCGCGCAAGACGGCACGATACTTGACGCACTGGTAAATTCCGCGCCTCAGGTCGTATTCATTCCCGTCGGATACGCGAGACTTCACCTCAACGGCAAAGAGTTGCGCGCCGTTTTGAAAAAGCACGTCCGGCGTATCATCCGAACGCAGGACTACTTCGCGTCTTCCCTGTTTCGTGCTTTCGGGAAGATTAACAACCTGCGGGTGCTTCGCCACGAAGTTGGCAAGGTCTCTGTGTTCTCGCGACTCCCCTCGCCCTCGCCCTTGTCGGGCTATTATTTTTTTGAGATGATCGTGAGTTCCTTTGACCAGTTCACAGTGAACAAGCACTTCCTCCCAGTCGGAATAGTCGTAGATTTGCTCAAACAGATCGTCCCACTCCCCTTTTTTGAGGTTTTTAACATCGTCTTCCGAACATCCCCAGAAAGACTCAACAAACTGATTACCTCCTCCGAGAGGCGGGTGTCCAAGGTCTTTTCTGACAACCAGAGCAGTGATAGGCGGTATCTTGCCGCCATCCCATTCCTGCTCTACATCGAGGACGGCATTGCCAATGATGTTTAAAGGTTCGCCCAGCTTGCGACGATTCACTCTCTCGCTAAGATGATCTAGACCGTTTAACCGGTCGCCGATATCCTCATACGTGACAGTATCCCGTCCGCGAACATAGCAGTTGACGAGCAGCGGGAACATCGCCTGCGCGATTTTCGCGTCTTTGTGATTGCCATGTTTTAATTCTTCGAGTGACATAATCCTCCGGGGGCTGTGAAGTTGAAAACTCGCGCTCCCCAGACTATAACAGAAACACGGCGGCAACTTCAAGTGGTATAATAGACCCGAAACATCGGCGGAGCGGCGCCACCGGCGGGAAGGTCGCGGCCGCCCTTGACGAAACGGGGCGCAAGTCCATACCCTGAACCCATGAAAAGCATCTACACCTACGGCGGCAAACCCGCCAGCAGAAACCTCACCCTCGCCGACCTCCAGGCCGCCAAAGGGAAACAAAAATTCTCCCAGACCTGCGTCGACTCCCAGGAAGAAGCCGCCGCCGCCGTCGCCGCCGGCATTGATATCCTCTCGGTGACCTGCCCGCACACCGCCAGCATCCGCGAAGCCGCGCCCGAGACCTTCTGCCACTCCGCCGTGATGCTCACCGACTACACCACCGAGGAAAGCGTCATCAACGCCGCCTTTGAAGCCATGACCGACGGCGCCGACATGATCTACACCATCCGCAGTCTGAAAACGATCACCACGCTCGCCGAGATGAACATCCCCGTCATGGGACACCTCGGCCTTGTCCCGCGCCACAGCACCTGGACCGGCGGACTCCGCGCCGTCGGCAAAAACGCCGACGAAGCCTTCAGTCTCTTCCTCCAGTTCCGCCGCCTTGAGGACGCCGGCGCCGTCGCCGTGGAAGTTGAAGTCGTGCCCGAGGAGGTGCTCGCCGAGATCAGTCCGCGCACGGGACTGATCACCTCGTCCATCGGCGCGGGTGCGGCGGGCGACATTCAGTTTCTTTTCATGTCCGACATCTGCGGCGAGGGCGAGGCGCCGCCGCGTCATGCGCGGGCCTACGGCGACCTGCGGCGTCTGCGCGAGCAGATTCGGCGCGAGCGGGTTGCGTGTCTGCGCGCGTTCCACGATGATGTGAAGAGCGGAGGCTTCCCCGGCCGCGAGGAGGTCGTGCGGATGCCCGCCGGCGAACTTGACATCTTCCGCGAGAAACTCGCGCGTTTTGAACAGCAGGAGAGGTGACGCAGATGACCGCGAAAACAGAAAACTCGCGAAAGGCGCCGGGCGCGGACGCGCGTCCGCCGGTGTGGGTGGGACATGTGTCGCTCGAGGTGTCTGACTTCGCGGCGTCGCGGGCGTTTTTCCTGTCTCTGGGCATGCGCGAGGTGGCGTTGCGCGATGGTTTATCGGTGCTTGAGTTGCGCGGCGGCACGCATCTGGTCTTGCGCGGAGTCGCGGGGGTGACGGGGGGTGTCGCGCCGTTTGATCTGATGGTGGATGATCTGCGCGCGCAGCGTCTGGCGTTGACGGAGTCTGGTTATTTGCCTGGCGAGGTTCGTGGCGGTGAGATTCACAGTTCATTTGAGGTTGAGGAGCCGTCGGGGTGGGTTTTCACATTTAGTGACAGTCATGTTGCCGGGGTGGTGTAGGGTCTGGGCTTGGTCTGGGGGCTTCACTGACGGCGCCGAAATTCCGGACTTAATTTAATCAGGAGACAAACGAAGTGCCGCCTCTGGCATTAGTGAGAGTTAAATTCAGGCTAGCCACGATAGCCGCTCAAGCGAGCGATGCCGGCAGATGGGTGCGGGCTAGCCCGCAAAAAAAGTAAAAAAATAATTGACTATTTAAGGAGTCAATTAAATAAATTATTTTCTTATTAATTAATAGACAATTAATGGTGTCAATTAAATCGGCGCCAGGCATTTGGCATTAGTGGGAGTTTGACTAAGACATTCACGATGCCGGCTCAAGC
>JALCBB010000061.1 GCA_028066985.1 Alphaproteobacteria bacterium | reverse complement strand
TTGATTACAGGACAACACCGAGACAAAACGGCTGTCCGCCAGCGTATGCCTTGAACACAGACACATGACCGCCATTCTACCCCTGATTGTATAAATCCAATTAACATCAATTACCGCCGCATTATTTGTCTAACCAATAAGAAAACAATTTATTTAATTTGACCCCTTAAATAGTCCAATTAATCTTTAATTTAATTTTTTTTGCGGGCGGCGCCCGCGGGCATCAGTTGGTACAGCCCGCTTGAGCCGACACCGTGAATGTCTTAGTCAAACGCCCACTAATGCCAGAGTCCGCGCTTCGTTTGTCCCCTAATTAGGGTGCGCTTCGCCTTTCACCAGGAGGCAGGGTCGGTTAATACTTCAACAATTGAAGGGCCGTCAAAAGACAGGCAGCGCTTGAAAGCATCGGCAAAGTCCTCCGCGCGGCGCACCCGCACGCCCTCGCCGCCGCATAAACGACCATACCGCGAAAAATCAGGACTGCTCAGCCCCGTCTCCCACACCTCCCAGCCGCCGTCACGCTGCTCCTTGGATATCTTCCCCAGTTCGTCATTCCGCAAAAGCACGACCACGATATCCATCCCGTAACGCACCGCCGTCGTGAACTCGGCCATGTACTGTCCGAAGCCGCCGTCGCCGCACACGCAGATCACCCGCCGCTCCCCGCCGACAGCCGCCCACGCCCCCATCGCCGCCGGAAAACCAAACCCGATTGAACCCAGATACCCCGACATCAGCACGCTCTGTCCCTCGCGGCACTCAAAATAACGCCCGAACGAATACGCGTTGTTTCCCACATCAACCGACACCACCGCCCCGCGCGGCGCCAGACGACTCAACTCGCCGAACAACGCCGGCGCATTCACTCCGCGCGACACCGCCGCCGCCCGCGTCCGCTTCTCGCGCCGCCACTCGCGCTTTAATTTGCCGAGTTTCGCCGTCGCGTCCTCGCACGACACCGAACCCGGCAGCGCCGACACAAACGCGCGCGCCGTCTCGCCGACATCGCCCCACACAGGCTCCGACACCGAATGAAATTTGCCGAGCGTCATGCGGTCAAAGTCCACCTGAATGATCGCCTTGCCCGCCGCTATTCCCGTATGCTGCGCGAACGACGCCCCGAACACGATGAGCAGATCGCTCTCGTTCATTAATGTGCTTGCTATCGGAGTCCCGCTCCGTCCCAGCACGCCGGCGCCGCGCGGATGATCGTCCGCGACCTGTCCCTTCGCCTTGAATGTCGTCGCGACAGGACACCGCAAACGCTCGGCGAGCGCCAGCACTTCGCTCATTCCGTCGCGCGCGCCGTATCCGACAATAATCAGCGGACGCCGCGCCCGCGCGATCCGATACGCCGCCATCGCCACCGACGCCTCGGGCGGACGCACCGCCGTCGCCGACAGCCGTCCCTCGGGACGCCCGGGCCCCCGCGCGCCCGCGTCCAGCACCTGCACTTCGTCGGGCAGGATGAGGTGCGACACATCGCGTCTGACGATCGCGTTTTTGCATGCCAGAGACGCCAGCGCCGCGTGATCGCTGTCGCGCAGCACTGTCTGGCTGAACGCCGACACCGCCGCGAACGCCGACGCCAGATCCACCTCCTGAAACGCGCCGGGGCCGAGGAACTGCGTGTTCACCTGTCCTGTGAGCGCGATGACGGGAACCCTGTCCATTCGCGCGTCCCAGAGTCCGGTGAGCAGGTTGGTCGCGCCGGGACCTGCGATTGTCAGGCACGCCGCGGGAGCGCCTTTGACCTTCGCGTATCCGCTCGCGGCGAATGCGGCGGCGCCTTCGTGTCTGACGCCGAAGTATCTCATTCGTCCGCGCGCCGCGAGGACGCGCACGCCCTCCGCCATTCCGAGATTTGAGTGTCCGACCATGCCGAACACGGTATTGACGCCCCACTCGGCGAGCGTTTCGGCGAGGAGGTGTCCGACTGTCCATGACGAGCGTTTCGGCTGTGGCGCGAGCACTTCAATGGCGCCGTTTTCCTCGCGCAGTTTGAGGACTTCGGCGTCTTCCTCGCCTTCGGAGTTGCGTCCGCTTCGCAGGTCAAAACGATACCCGTGCCACGGACACCGCAGCGTGCCGTCTTCGCAGAGTTTGCCTTCGTCCAGCGGACCTCCCTGATGCGGACACCGCGCGTCCAGCGCGAACGCCTTGCCGCCGCGTCTGACGAGAACGATGTCGCGCTCGCCGACGGACGCGCGCTGTATCTGTCCTTCTTTCAGCGCGGACGACTTTGCGACCCGCGTCCATTTTTCCTCGGTCTCGTCTTCGGCGCGGCGCGCGGCGGAGATGGTGAGGTCTTCGTTGTCCTGGAATCCGGCGTACCAGTGCGAGCCGTCGCAGAAGGGTTTATTTTTTGACGCGCCGCAGCGACACAGCGCGAAGTGATTTTCGCTTGCGCCGCGCGGCGGGGCGATGTCTTTGAAGGCGACGGAGCCGCGCAGGTGGTAGGGTCCGTCTCTGTCAATGCGGATTTGCGGCGCGCCCGCGCGCGGCAGACTCGTATGGACATTCCCCTTGTCGTCAATGTATCCGAGCGCGCCGGACGGACAGCGCCGGATGATATTGATGATCTCTTTAACGGACGCGCCGTCGGGGTTGATCCACGGTTCGGCGCCGCTCCGCCACACTTTGGCGAGTTCGGAGGTGCAGATGCCGGCGTGGGCGCAGAGTCCGCGGTTGTCGGTGATGGTGAGATGTTTGCCGCGGTACTTGTCTATTTTGTCGGGCTGGCGGTCGGGGTCTTTTGTGTCGGAGAAGCCGGCGTTCTTGTGCGACCCGTCGCAGAAGGGTTTATTTTTGGAGACCCCGCAGCGGCAGAGAAAGTATTTACCGCGCGTTTTAACGGTGTCGCCGCGCGAGTTGACGAGTTTGACATTTTCAATCTGGAGCGGGCCGTCCTTGAGGGCGGCGACTGTGGCGACCCTGGCGACGGCGGCTTTCGGCTTCTCGCTCATAGTATTAACAGAGTAGCGGATACGGACGCCTTTGGGCAGTGGGGACATATTCTGCGGAGAGGGCTGGCTTGACACGCCGTGATTTCGGGGTATTATGATACATAATTGAGCGATTCGGGGTGAATTCGGGGTAATTTGCGGCAAGGAAGTATCAGCCTTAGGCGATTTTCTACTAGTCTAGGGTCAGGGGCGAGGGGAGGATTGGGGCGAAACCTACCTTTTTTGGAGGAGACTCTCATGTATCAGTTTCGGATTTTGGCGGTTGCCGCGGCGGTGTTTGCGGTGGCGAGCGTATCTGTGTCGGCGCGTGCCGGCGAGTTGACGATTGCGACTGTGAACAACGGTCATATGATTGAGATGCAGAAGTTGACGCCTGAGTTTGAGGCGGCGAATCCCGGCATTACTTTGAACTGGGTGACCCTGGAGGAGGGCGTCCTGCGGCAGCGCGTGACGACCGACATCTCCACGAAGGGCGGACAGTTTGATGTGATGACCATCGGCATGTACGAGGCTCCGATCTGGGGCGAGCGCGGATGGCTTGAGCCTTTGACCTTCGGCGCGGGTTATGATGTCAATGACATTCTGCCGGCGATGCGCAACGGTCTGAGTTATGACGGTACATTGTATGCGGCTCCGTTTTACGGCGAGAGTTCCATGATTATGTACCGTCGTGATCTGGTTGAGGCTGCGGGGATGTCTATTCAGGACAATCCGTCCTGGGATCACATCCGCGATGTCGCGGCGGCGATCACGGACAAGGCGAACGGCGTCTACGGTGTGTGTCTGCGCGGCAAGCCCGGCTGGGGTGACAACGCGGCGTTCATCACGACGATGGCGAATTCGTTCGGCGCGCAGTTGTTCAATCAGGACTGGACTCCTGCCTTTGACAGTCCGGCGTGGCGCGAGGCGGTGGAGTTCTATGTGAATCTGGTGCAGGACTATGGTCCTCCGGGTTCCGAGGCCAATTCGTTCAACGAGATTCTTGCTTTGATGAACGAGGGCAAGTGCGGCATGTGGATTGACGCGACGATCGCGGCTTCGTTCGTGACCGACCCCGGACAGTCCAAGGTTGCGGACAAGATGGCGTTCGCGCA
Source organism: Alphaproteobacteria bacterium (assembly GCA_028066985.1). Lineage (GTDB taxonomy): Bacteria > Pseudomonadota > Alphaproteobacteria > JALCBB01 > JALCBB01 > JALCBB01. The sequence continues at coordinate 6,990 of JALCBB010000061.1, read as the reverse complement.
GGCTCCGTACAAGGCGACGCGCAAGGGAGCCAACTGGCTCTGGGCGTGGGCTTTGGCTGTGCCGGCGGGCACGCGTCAGGCTGATGATGCGAAGAAGTTCATTGAGTGGGCGACTTCGCGCGAGTACATTGAGTTGATTGCGTCGCGTAATGGATGGGGCAATGTTCCGACCGGCACGCGGCAGTCGACTTATGACAATCCTCAGTTCAAGGCTGCCGCGACTTTTGACGAGGATGAGTTGAAGGCGATTTTGTCGGCGAATCCGAATGATTCGACTTTGAATCCGTCGCCTTATGTGGGTGTGCAGTTTGCTGCTATTCCTGAGTGGCAGGCGATTGGATTGGCGGCGGGGCAGCAGTTTACGGCTGCTTTGGCTGGTGACATCACGGTTGAGGAGGCGTTGGCTGCGGCGCAGGCTGCGGCGGATCGTGAGATGCGGAAGGCTGGCTATTATTAGTCTGTCTGAGCGCTGTCTTTGACGACTTTGTTTCTGCCGGTTGTCTGTCTTGCTTAATTGTGAGACGGACGACCGGCGGCAAGTCGTCAATTAAAATTGGGAGCGACCCTTGGCATTAGTGGGCGAGGGATTTGGACTGGTCACGATGGCCGCTCAAGCGAGCCGCACCCACTGATGCCTGTCGGCGCTGCCGACAAAAAATTAAATTGTTTCTCTTTAATTTAGAAGACGGAGACGGACGACCGGGCAAGGCGGTGTTCATGTGTCAGTCATCGTTTGACCTTGGACTTTTTGCAGTCGCGTTGCGGAGGATGCGCTTGTGAACAGAACACTTACAAGACTGCTTCAGGCGCCGAGCGTCGTCCTGCTGCTGCTGTGGATGCTCATCCCCCTCAGCATGACGATCTATTTCTCCACGATACGCTACCACCTGCTCTACCCCGAACGCTCCGGCTTCGTCGGGTTCTCAAACTACGAATTCTTCTACACCGATCCCGCCTTCTGGCCCGCGATACTCAACACGCTGATCCTCGTCGGCTCGGTGCTGATTATTTCTGTCGTCCTCGGCCTCGCCGTCGCGGTGCTGATAGACCGCCCCTTCCGCTTTCGCGGCATCGCGCGCGTCATGCTGATCTCGCCGTTCTTCATCATGCCGACCGTGAACGCGCTGATCTGGAAAAATATGATGATGAACCCGATCTACGGACTCTTCGCCGTCGTCGCGAACACAATCGGCGTTGAACCCGTGGACTGGCTCGCGCAGTTTCCGCTCCTCTCCATCATCATCATCGTGTCCTGGCAGTGGACGCCCTTCGCGATCCTGATCTTCATGACCTCCCTGCAAAGCCTGGATCAGGAGCAGAAAGAAGCCGCCCTCCTCGACGGCGCCGGCTTCTGGGCGCGCTTCTTCAACCTGACGCTGCCGCACCTCGCGCGTCCGATAGCGATTGTGCTGATGATTCAGATGATCTTCCACCTTTCCATCTTCGCCGAAATCTTCGTCACCACCGGCGGCGGACCGGGAACGCAATCCACCAACCTCGCCTTTCTGATATTCAGCCAGGCGCTGCAGGGCTTTGATGTCGGCGTCGCCTCGGCGGGCGGAGTCTTCGCGATCATTCTCGCCAACATTGTCGCCATCTTCCTCGTGCGCCTCATCGGCAAAAACCTCGCGGCATAAACACGGACGGACAACAATGCAGATGACCGACAAACAGCGCGAGCGGCTCATCAACCACATCGCTGTCGCCGCGGCGTGGATAGTCGCGGCGCTCTTCTTCTTTCCGATTTTCTGGATGGTGCTGACGAGTTTCAAGACCGAACTGGAAGCCATCGCCGTTCCGCCGACGCTGTTCTTTGAGCCGACGCTTGAGAACTACACCCTCATTGAGGAGCGCACGGACTACTTCCGTTTCGCGCTGAATTCGGTGATAACGAGTTTCGGCGGCACTTTGCTGGCGATGCTGATAGCGATTCCGTCGGCGTATGCGATGGCGTTCAATCCGACGCGCCGCACGAAAGACATCCTGCTGTGGATGCTTTCCACGAAGATGCTGCCGGCGGTCGGCGTGCTGATGCCGATTTATCTGATCTGCCAGCGCCTCGGCCTCCTGGACACGCACATCGCGCTGATTTTCATTTTCGCGATGATCAACCTGCCGATCATAATGATGATTCTGTTCAACTACTTCCGCGAAATCCCGAAGGAGATCATAGAGGCGAGCCGCATGGACGGCGCCACGACCTTCGGCGAAATCACGCAGATAGTGATGCCGCTCGCGTGGGGAGGCATCGCGTCAACGGCTTTGCTGTCAATCGTGCTGTTGTGGAACGAGGCGTTCTGGTCGATCAACTTGACCTCGTCTGACGCCGGCACGCTGGTGGTATTGGTGGCGTCATTCACGGCGCCGGAGGGCTTGTTCTGGGCGAAGTTGTCGGCGGTGTCTACGCTGGCGTGCGCGCCGATAGTGGTGTTCGGCTGGCTGACGCAGAAGCAACTGGTTCAGGGACTCACATTCGGAGCGGTGAAATGACCGAGACCGCCGCAACGACTCTGGACGCCGCGCCGACCGACCTGTCCGGCAAGACCTGTCTGGTGACGGGCGCGTGCGGCGGCATCGGAACGGCGACGGCGGCGCACTTCGCGGCTCTGGGCGCGCGCGTTCTGACGACTGATGTTGTCGCCGCCGCGCCCGCCTTTGACCCCGCGGACAACATCGACCCTGCCGCGATTGAACACCGCGCCTTTGACCTGCTGGACGAAAAAGGTCTCCGCGACTGCACCGACTGGATCACGGAGACCGCGCCGGATGTTCTGTTTAACAACGCGGCGATTTTTGACATGGGTTCGGTTCTTGACGCCGACCTCGCGCAGTTTGACCGTTTGTTTTCGCTGAATGTGCGCGCGATGTACGCGGTGATGCGGGCGACGGCGACGGCGCTGGTCTCTGCGGGACGCGGCGGCAGCATCATCAACATGGCTAGTCAGGCGGGACATCGCGGCGAGGCTCTGGTGGCGCATTACTGCGCGACGAAGGCGGCGGTCATCAGTTATACGCAGTCGGCGGCGCTTGCGCTGGCGCCGCGCGGAGTGCGTGTGAACGCGATTTCGCCGGGCGTGATTGACACTCCGATGTGGGAGACCGTTGACGCGCTCTTCGCGAAGTTTGAGAACAAAAAACTCGGACAGAAAAAGCGCGAGGTCGGCGAGGCGGTGCCGCTCGGCTACATGGGGCGTCCGTTTGAGGTGGCGCGTGTGGCGGTGTTTCTGGCGAGCGAGCAGTCGCGTTACATCACGGCGCAGACTCTGAGCGTTGACGGCGGCAGCGTCCTGCGCTTCTGAGATGAGACGGACAATGACGGCGACAACGGCGACAGCGACGGCGACAATGATGGCGGCGCCTTCAATAGTCACAATGACGACAACAACGGCGCCGCCTTTCATGGTCACAACGACGACGACAGCGCTGCCGCCGCTCATGGTCACAATGACGAAAACGGCGGCGCCTTTCATGGTCAATATGACGATGACAACGGCGGCGCCGTTAATGGTCACAATGACGACAACGACGGCGGCAGGGGAGGGCGGATAATGTCCATCATTCTGCCCGAAGTTGAATATGTTGACCGCACAAGCGACAGCATTCGCTACCTCCAGCACGGCTGGCCCAGCGAACTCTGCCGATGGCACTCGCACCGCGAATACGAACTGCACCTCGTCGTGGAAACGCACGGCAAGGCGTTCATCGGCGACTACATCGGCGACTTCGCGCCCGGCTCGCTCTTTCTGACGGGCCCGCACCTTCCGCATAACTGGGTCACCGACAAGGTGCGCGGCCGCGCCGTGGAAATCCGCGACATGCTCGTGCAGTTTGACAAAGAAAGCATCACGCGCCTCGCGCGCGCCTTCCCCGAATTCGCCGAGATGACGCCGATGCTGGAACTCGCCGGCTCAGGCATTGAATTTGAAGACTTTGACGCGCAGTACGCGGACGACCGCCTCTCCGCGATACGCGACTCCGCCGGCGCCGAAAGCATCATGGCGCTGCTGGAATTTCTGCTGCGCCTGAACGCGCATCCGAAGAAAAAATCGCTCTCCGTGAAGGCGCTGTCCGCCGACGCCGCGACACGCCCCGACGAAGGCGGCACCCACGCGCGCATCGCCGAAGTCGTGGATCATGTCACCAACAACTTTTATGACGAGACAATCTCCCTCGCCACGGCGGCGGAGATGGCATGCCTGAGTCCGGCGGCGTTTTCGCGCAACTTCCACAGGATAACGGGCAACCGCTTCGTTGAGTTCGTGAATCGCGTCCGCGTCGGACAGGCTTGCGCGATGCTCTACGCGACCGACAAACAGGTCTCCGCGATCTGCTACGAGGTCGGATACCGCAACCTCGCCAACTTCAACCGTCACTTCGTCAAAATGAAACAGATGACGCCGACGGCGTACCGCGAAGCCGCGCGCTCCGGCCTGACACGAAAGGACATGGTGCATTGAGCGAAGCCCTCTCAGAATCGCAGGGAACAGCGCCGGCGCCGGCGCCTCCGCAGGTCTACGCGACGACCTACGACCGCGCCGACTGCCGCGTGGGCGTGGTGCATCTCGGCTACGGCTCGTTTCACCGCGCGCATCAGGCGGTCTACTTTGACGACTACATGGAGAAGACCGGCGACCTCGGCTGGGGCATCGCGGCGGTCAATCTGCATGCCGCCGACTCCGCGGCTTTCGCCGCGACTTCCGGCGCCGGCGGCGGCGAGGGATACATATTAAAGACGACGACTCCGGACGGCGAACACAGTCTTCGCCGCGTGCGCCCGCACCTTTTGTTTTCCGACTGGCACGACGACCGCGAGGCGACCGAGGCGCTTCTGGCGCGTCCCGAAGTCCGAGCCGTGACGGTGACGGTGACGGAGAGCGGCTACTGCATTGACGACAAGGGCGATCTGGACGAGTCCGACCCGGCTATTAACGCCGAGATTAACGGCGGCGAGCCGCATACGATATACGGCTATCTCGCCGCCGCCCTTGAGCGCCGCATGAACGAGACGGACGCGGCCGCCGTCCCGCTGACAATTCTCTGCTGCGACAACATCCGTTCCAACGGGGCGATGCTGAGGCGCAATCTGTTCCGCTACCTCAAGTTGAACAACTTAAGGTTGAATGACGGCGACGCTCTCTGGTCGTGGATTGACGACAATGTCTCCTTCCCGTGTTCGGTCGTGGACAGGATAACGCCCGGCGTGACGCGCGAGGGTTTTGTCCACAGCGAGGACTACACGCAGTGGACGGTGGAGGGAGACTCATCCTCCGTGATCGCCGGACTCCGGCGCGCGGGCGTCAAATTTGTTCGCAGTGTCGAGCCGCACGAGGAGATGAAGATCCGCGTTCTGAACGGCGGACACACCGCGCTCGCGTATCTCGGCGTGCTTGCCGGCTACGCGACTTTTGACGCCGCGATGCGCGACGCTGTTCTTCGTCATCATTTCAACGGCTGGATTGAAGAGGTTCATTGCGGCCTGACGCTTTCCGCTCCGCGCGACCGGGAGGCGTACAGCGAGAAGGTCGCGGCGCGTTTCTGCAACGCCTCTATCGCCGACTCTCTGGATCGCATCTGCATGGACGGCTTTTCCAAGTTTCGTCTGTTCATCAATCCGACTCTGGAGAGTTGTCTGCGTCTGGGCGTGCCGCCGGTGTGCGGCTATGCCTGCATCGGCTCGTGGTATGTGTATGCGCGGCGTTATGCGGCGGGCGGTTCTATGATAAAGTACCGCGAGTCGCAGTGGTCGCGCCTCGCGCCGCTGCTTGACCGCGGACGCGAGGAGGACTTCGCGCGTCTGAGTCTTTTGTGGGGCGACTTGCCCGAGAAGTATTCGCAGTTCGCGCCGTCTGTTGTCGCGGCGATAAAGGAGACGGAGGCGAAATGGCCGGTGTAGAGATAGAGCGGGTGTCCAAGTCGTACGGCGATCTTGAGGTGATGCGCGACATCAGTCTGAAGGTCGGCGACGGCGAGTTCGTGGTCTTCGTGGGACCTTCGGGCTGCGGCAAGTCTACTTTGCTGCGGATGATAGCGGGCTTAGAGGAGATCAGCGGCGGTGAAATCCGTATCGGCGGACGCGTGATGAACGAGGTCGCGCCGTCCAAGCGCGGTGTGGCGATGGTGTTTCAGAGTTATGCTTTGTATCCGCATATGACGGTGTATCGGAACATGGCGTTTGGTCTGAAGCAGGCGAAGACCTCGTCCGAGGAGATAGACCGCCGGGTGCGGGCGGCGGCGGAGGTGCTGCGCATCACGGAGTTTCTGGAGCGTTCGCCGCGCGCCTTGTCGGGCGGGCAGCGGCAGCGTGTGGCGATCGGACGGGCGATTGTCCGCGAGCCGGAGGTATTTTTATTTGACGAGCCGTTGTCTAATCTGGACGCGGCTTTGCGTGTGAACACGCGGCTGGAGATCGCGCGTTTGCATGGTCGTCTGGGCGCGACGATGATTTATGTGACGCATGATCAGGTTGAGGCGATGACGCTTGCGGATCGGATTGTGGTTTTGCGTGATGGTCGTGTTGAGCAGATTGGCACGCCGATTGAGTTGTATGAGTGTCCGGCGAATATGTTTGTGGCGCAGTTTATCGGGAGTCCGAAGATGAACTTTTTCTCGCCCGGGGTGTTGTTGCCGACGGCGCCGGAGGGGGTGAGGGGGCTTGGCGGGGGGAATGTGGTGGGGGTTCGTCCGGAGCATTTGCGTCCTTGCGGTGAGGGCGAGGGTTTAATTTCGGGGAAGTTGGAGTTGGTGGAGTTGCTGGGGGAGTATGCGCTGGTGCATTTGCTGGCTGAGGGTGGTGTTGAGTTGATTGTTAAGATGGAGCGCCCGCCGTCGGAGGCGAAGGGCGCGATGATGAATTTTTCTGCTGATGAGTCTCTCGTCCACATTTTTGACGAAGCGACGGGCAAATCCTCCACCATTAATTAGGAGACAGACGAAGTACGATCTTTGGCATTAGTAAGACTTTGACTAAGACATTCACGATGTTGGCTCAAG
>JALCBB010000060.1 GCA_028066985.1 Alphaproteobacteria bacterium | reverse complement strand
TAAATTAAAAAGAAATTAATTTATTTAATTGACACCATTAATAGTCAATTAATTAAGAAAGTAATTTATTTTAATTGACCCCTTAAATGGTCAAATTATTTTTTTAATTTTTTTGCGGGCTAGCCCGCACCCATCTGCTGGCATCGCTCGCTTGAGCCAACATTGTTAATGTCTAAATCTGACTCCCACTAATGCCAGGGGCGGTTCGTCGTTGTCTCTTTTAATTAATTGTCGGAGAGGGCGCCGTACAGGTCAGGGCGGCGATCACGGAAAATGCCCCACGCCAGACGCTCCCGCGCCAGTTCCCCCAGATCCACATCCGCATAAATCACCTCCTCATCCCCGCCAGCCTCAGCCAAAACCTCGCCCCGTCCCCCCGCAATAAACGACCCGCCGTAAAACTCCATACGCACACCATCCCACTCCTCAACCCCCACCCGATTCGCCGCCGCCAGAACACACATGTTCGCCGCCGAATGTCCGCACATCACACGCCGCCAATGCCCCGAACTGTCATACGACAAGTCCTGCGGCTCAACGCCAATCGCCGACGGATACAACAACACCTCCGCGCCCCCCAAAACCATCGCCCGCGCCGCCTCCGGAAACCACTGGTCCCAGCAAATGCCGACGCCGACACGCCCCGCCGCCGTCTCCCACACGCGGAAACCCGTATCGCCCGCGCGAAAATAAAATTTCTCCTGATACCCGGGGCCGTCCGGAATGTGACTCTTGCGATAACAGCCAGGCACCCGCCCGTCCGCGTCAATCATCGCGACCGAATTGTAATACGCCAGCCCGTCGCGCTCAAAAAAACTCACCGGCAAAACCACGCCGCACTCGCGCGCCAGCGCCGACATCCGAGCCAGCAACTCGTTGCCCTCAAATTCACGCGCCGAATCCAGATGACGCGCATCCTGCTCCGCGCAAAAATAACGCATCGCAAACAACTCCTGCAGCAAAACCAGACCCGCGCCCTCGCCGCTCGCCCGCCGCACCAGGTCTTCAGCGCGCGCGATGTTCGCGGCGGAATCCTCCCCGCACGACATCTGAACCACAGCAATTCTTAAAGAAGACATCTCAAACTCCCGAAAAACGCGGCGCCGTTTTAGTCAGGCGGAGGTCAAAGCCGCGCGCTCCATCCGAAACGGCAACTCACCCTCGGACAACGGAGCCGCGTCCATATCCTCGCCGTATAAACGACCGGCATGAACCGCATGAGCAATCGTGCCGGGCGCGAACGCGTCGCCAATCACCACGACATCCTCCACGCCCTTGTCCGCCCACTCGCCGCGGCGCTCAAGCAAAGCGCGATACACCGCGTCCTCCGGCAGACGCATCGTCACCGGCACCAGCGCGTCAGCCTCAAGCACATGCTCGCGTCCCGTATACACGCACGCGAACTTCACCGCGCCGCCCGCCAGCGACACCAGACTCAAACCCGCGCGTATCTCAACGCCCTTGTTCAGCAGACTCGCCTGAACAAAAGCATGCTCCAGCGTGTTGCGCATCCACACCGACGCCGAGGTCTCCGATGTCACATAGGTCACCGAGAAGCCGGCCTCCGCCAGCAGTTCGGCAAGCACGCCGCCCATGTAATAATGATCGGAATCCCACACGACCACCGACTTCACCTCGTCGCGCGACGGCAACTCGCCGCGCAGCAGAGCCTCGACGCCGACAACACGCCCGCCGTCGGTCACCTCCATCGGCGCGCGCGAGCCGCGGCCGACGCCGTCATCGCGCCAGCGCGAACCCGTCGCGAACGCGACACGCGGAAAGCCGAATTCCAGAATAGAGTCGGCGTCCAGCGCGCTGTCAAAGTAGATTTCAACATTCGTCATCTGACGGATCTGCTGCTCGCGCCAGTCGCGCACGCGTATCCACGCGGACAGGCCGGGCAGTTTGCTTTCGCGCACGACGCGTCCGCCGAGTTCGGTGCCGGCCTCGGCGAGAATGACGGAGTAGCCGCGCTTGCCGAGGGTCTGCGTCGCTTCAAGTCCCGCGGGACCGGCGCCGACCACCAGCACCGACTTGTCGCTGCCCGCCGCGCGATGCCGCTCCGGATGCCAGCCGCGCCGCCACTCTTCGCCCATCGCGGGGTTCTGCGTGCATTTGATCGGCGACGATGTGATGTCTCCGCTCACGCAGATGTTGCAGCCGATGCATTCGCGGATGTCTTCCAGGCGTCCTTCCTCAATTTTTTTCGGCAGGAACGGGTCGGCGATTGACGGACGCGCCGCGCCGATGAAGTCCAGCACGCCTTTCTGCACGAGCGACACCATGCGGTCGGGCGATGTGTATCGTCCGACGCCGACGACCGGTTTTGTCGTCAGTTTTTTCACATTGGCGATGTACGGCTCTTCGTGTCCTTCTTCGGCGAAGCGCGAGGTGCGGCTGTCGTTGTGCCAGCCAGAGATTGTCACATCCCACAGGTCGGGGATTTCGGCGACGAGCGAGATGATTTCCTCCATTTCTTCGCGTTCAAAGCCGGCTTTGCCGCGCAGTTCGTCCATTGAGACGCGGCATGCGATGGCGCAGTCGGCGCCGACGGCGTCTTTCGTGTCTTCCAGGACTTCGCGCAGGATGCGGCAGCGGTTTTCCAGCGAGCCGCCGTACTCGTCGTTTCGGTCGTTGTATTCGCGCGACAGGAAGTAGTGAATGAATCCGAGTCCGTGCGCGGCGTAGACATAGACGATGTCGTAGCCGGCGCGTTTCGCGCGGATCGCGGCGTCGCGGTGCCAGCGCCGGAGGTCGGCGATGTCTTTTTTGCCGGCGCGCCGCGCCTGCTGCTGTTCGGGAGTGAAAGTGATCACGGGCATATGCGCGGGGCCGATCGGCGGCATGCGACTGTAGAGGTTCGGCGAGTTGGCGCCGTTGTGGGCGAGTTCGGCGCCGGCGAGGGCGCCGCCTTCGTGTATTTTGTCGGCGATGCGGGCGAGCGCGGGGATGTCGTCGTCGTGCCAGAGGCGCAGTTCCACATAGGGCGTGATGTCCGAGGTCGGATGCACTTCAATCTGCTCGGTGCAGACGACGCCCCAGCCGCCCTCGGCTTTCACGCGGCGCATTTCGGCGCCCGCCGAGACATCGCGGTAGCCCATTCCGTTGCAGTGCGGGACCTGGTAGAAGCGATTTTTCGCGACTTTCGGCCCTATGGTGACGGGTTCAAACAGCACATCGTACCGCGCATCTCGTGTCATGGTAACGCCTCCCTTTAACTGGCGCCGTGGTGGTTGTCTGTCTCTTAATTTAAAGAGAGAGACAATTTTAATTTTTTTGCGGGCAGCGCCCGCGGGCATCAGTGGGCATCGCTCGCTTGAGCCGGCATCGTGACTGTCTAAGTCAAACGCCCACTAATGCCATGGACCGCTCGTCGTCACCGTCGCAAAATCGGCGCTGTCAATGAAGCCATTGAAACAGCGCCGACTTCGTCGTCAAACTACTGAAGCAAGTTCGTCCAGATCCGATCGTACAGACGAACCACCTCCTCAGGACACGGCGGCACGAACTCCCCGCTGTTCGCCGCCTCCGCAGGCGGATTCAACTCGTACGACGACAGCAACTCCGGATTCAGATACTGCTCCACGCCGCTCAGCCCCGCCGTGTACTGCGCGAAGTTCGTGACGAGCGCGATGTTTTCCGGCTCCATCATGAAGTTCAGAAACAACTTCGCGTTCTCCATGTTCGGCGCGCCGACAGGAACGGCGATGTTGTCCATCCACAGGGTGTAGCCCTCGCGCGGATACGCGTACTTCACCGTCGGACGCTCGGCGCGCGCCTTCGCCGCGAAGCCGTTGTAAATCTGCGACGCCACCGCGTCGCCCGACACCAGCGCCTCGCGCGTGCCGTCAGAACTGATGGACAGCCAGTGCTCCTTCGCCGACACGAGCAGGTCGTTCAGTTCGCGCAACTGCTCGCGGTCGGAGTTGCAGCGCGGATGTCCGAGGTAGCGCAGTCCGGCGTTCATCACATCGTTGACATCTCGGAGCATGTTGATGCGTCCCTGGATTTCGGGAGGCGGGTCAAACAGGATCGCGAGCGTGTCAATGTCGCCGCTGTAGCGCGCGGTGTCCACGGCGAAACTTGTGCTGCCCCACTGGTACGGCACCGAGTATTCGCGTCCGGGGTCAAAGTAGACATCCACCCACTGCGGCAGGACATTGGAGAAGTTTGACATCTGATTGGGACGGACGCGCTCAAGCAGACCCTCCTCGATCAGGATTTGCACCATGTAGTCGCCCGGGAAGACGACATCGTAGCCTGTCACGCCGGATTTCAGGCGCGCGAGCAGGGCTTCGTTGGAGTCGTAGGTGTCAATGGTGACTTCGACGTCGTGTTCGGCGGCGAATTTATCCAGGAGTTCCTGGGGTGTGTATTCAAACCAGTTGTAGACCGCGAGTTGTCCGGCGGCGTTTGCGGTTGTGGTGCCGAGCCATGACGCTGTGAGGGCGAGGGCGAGGGCGAGTGTGGGGAGGGTTCGCATGGGTGGCTCTCCTGGTGTGGTGCGCTTTGGCGCTGTTTCTCCTGTTGTGCGAGGATAGCCGACTGCTGACATTGACGCAAGCGGCGGATTTTACACCCCCCGTAGAACCAATCTCTGGCATTAGTGGGAGTTTGACTAAGACATTAACGGTGTCGGCTCAAGCGAGCCGCACCCACTGCCGCCCGCAGGCGCTGCCTGCAAAAAAATAAAATTAAAAAAATTAATTTAATTAATAGACAATAACCATTCCATTATTTGTCAATTAATAAGAAAGCAATTTACTTAATTGACCCCTTAAATAGTCAAATTATTTTTTTAATTTTTTTGCGGGCTAGCCCGCACCCATCTGCTGGCATCGCTCGCTTGAGCCAACATTGTGAATGTCTAAATCTGACTCCCACTAATGCCAGAGATCGCACTTCGCCTGTCTCTTTAATTTGATCTGCCGATGCGGCTCACCAGATACGAAGCCGACACAAAAATCATGGACACCAGCAACAACAAAGTGGAGATCGCGTTAATCTCCGGCGAAAAACCAACCCGCACCAAACCATAAATCGCCAGCGGCAAAGTCGTGGAGCCAGGTCCCGCCACGAGACTCGTGATAATAAAATCATCCAGCGAAATGATGAACGCCAGCATATACCCCGAAATGATCGCCGGCGTCATCATCGGCAGCAACACATACCGAAACGCGCGCCACCGCCCCGCATACAAATCCTTCGCCGCCTCGTCAAACGCCTTCTCAATGCCCTGCATCCGCGCCGCAATCGGCAAATACGCGAACGGAATGCAAAACACCGTGTGCGCTATCAAAATCGTATGCAAACCGAGCGTGAAACCGATCGCCAGAAAAAACGCGAGCGACGCCACCGCCGTCACAATCTCCGGAATCATCAGCGGAATGCTTATCACCGCGAACACTCCGCCCTGCCCGCGAAACCGCCGCCCGCGCGTCATTCCCATCGCCGCCGCCGTCGCGACGCATGTCGCGATCGTCGCCGCCGACACCGCGATCACCAGCGAGTTCCATGTCGCCGACTGAATCTGCGGATTGGAAAACGCCTTCGCATACCACTTGAGACTGAACCCTCCCCAGGTCGTGATGGAACGAATGTCGTTGAACGAATAAATCGCCACCACCAGAATCGGCACATACAGCAGAAAAAGACACATCAGCGCCACCGCCCGGAATCCGGGATAGCGGCGCAGACTTTTCTGCGAACTGCTCTCGCGTCCGCTCATCCGTGCGAACTCGCGAGGCCGCCCTGCTGCCGGCGCGCGAAGAAAAACAGCGCGAGCAGCACAAGCGTCAGCAGAATCATCGCCGCCGCCGACCCGAAGGGCCAGTTGCGCGAACCCTGAAACTGCAGGGCGATGAGGTTTCCGATCATCAGGTTGCGTCCGCCGCCGAGGATGTCGGGCGCGATGAAGGAGCCGAGACTCGGAATGAACACAAGCAGACTTCCGGCGACCACGCCGGGCGCGACCACGGGCAGCACGACTTTTCGCAATATCGTCCAGCGTCCGGCGTAGAGGTCGTAGCCGGCTTCCATGAGCGAGAAGTCAAAGCGTTCCAGGGACGCGTAGATCGGCAGCACCATGAACGGCAGGTACGAATACACCAGACCGAAGCCGATGGCGAAGTTTGTGTATGCGAGGCGGATCGGTTTTTCAATGACGCCCCAGTCCATGAGGAACGAGTTGATCGGCCCCTGGTCGCGGAGCAGAAACAGGACGGCGAGCGTGCGGATAAGCAGATTCACCCAGTACGGGATTGTCACGAGGAACAGCCATATCGTGCGATTTTCCGGCGGACGCGTGGCGATGAAGTACGCCGTCGGGAAGCCGACGAGCAGACATGCGATGGTTGCGACGGCGGCTTGTCCGATGGAGCGGCCGTAGATGTTGAGGTAGGCGCCGTTGAACGCCCATTCGTCGGTGAAGAGGTCTTGTTCAAAAAGAAACTGACGATACGCGTTTGTTGTGAATTCCCAGACGACGCCGCCGTAGACGCCGGGGACGAGGAACGAGTAGATAGCGATGACGCCGATCGGAATTATCAGAAAAAATCCGATGAGACCCATCGCGGGGAGGAAGAGGGCGATGCGATGCCAGTTCCAGAGGCGCGGCGCGCGCAGCGAGGTTTGCTCGCTCATTTTGCCGCCCCTTCGGTCAATGCGGACATCAACGGGGACAATGAAGGCGCCGCCGTTGTCGTCCATTTATTTTTTTGCGGGCGGCGCCCGCGGGCGGCAGCGGGTATCGCTCGCTTGAGCGACTGCTTTAAGAGTCTGAATGCCCCGCCCACTAATGCCGGGGGCTGGCTCGTCGTCATCGTGACGGTCGTCCGTCCCTTAATTAAAGAGAAGGGCTTGTTCGTCGTCATCGTCGCCGTCGCCGTCATTTTTTCAGTCGCTCAGCAGACGCGCCGCGCCCGTCGCCAGACGCAAGCCCACCTCGTCTCCCGCGCTCCACGGCAATTCCTCGCCCGCCTCGTTCTGCACCCGCACCACCAGTTCGCTCCCGTCGCCGAGATGAACGGCATACTGCGTGTCGGTGCCGACATAAATCGTGCGATCAATCACGCAGCGAATAGAACCCTCCTCGCCCGCCGCCGTGAACGACAGCCGCTCCGGCCGAATAGACAAATGCCCGCGCTCGCCCGCCGCCGCCGCGCCCTCGCTCACCGAACAATGCAACTCGCTGCCGTCGCCGAGACGACACACCGCGTGGTCTCCCTCGTAACGCTCAATGACGACCTCCGGCAAATTCGTCTCGCCGATAAAATCCGCGACGAACCGATTGACCGGCGCCTCGTAGATGTCGCGGCTGTCGCCGACCTGCTGCAGCGCGCCCTCCGACATCACCGCGATCCGGTCGGACATCGTGAGCGCCTCTTCCTGATCGTGCGTCACAAAAATAAAGGTGATGCCCGCATCGCGCTGAATCTGTTTGAGTTCCAGACGCATCGCCTGACGCAGTTTGAGGTCAAGCGCCGACAACGGCTCGTCCAGGAGCAGCAGTTTCGGCGACGGCGCGAGCGCGCGGGCGAGGGCGACGCGCTGCTGCTGTCCGCCCGACAACTGCGACGGACGCCGCTCGGCGAAACGATCCAGTTGCACGAGCCGCAGCATCTCATCAACGCGCGCGCGGGTTTCGGCTTCGCCGTGTCCTTTCATTTTGAGACCGAACGCGACATTTTTCGCGACCGTCATATGCGGAAACAGCGCGTACTGCTGAAACACCGTGTTCACCGGACGCCGGTTCGGCGGCGAGGTCGCCAGGTTCTGTCCGTAGAGCGATATTTCGCCCTCGGTCACGGACTCGAAGCCGGCGATCATCCGCAGCAGGGTTGTCTTGCCGCAGCCCGACGGCCCCAACAGCGTGAAGAACTCGTTGTGTCGGATGTCCAGGTTGATGCCGTGCAGGGCGGTGTGCGCGGAGTCGCCGCTGCCGTAGACCTTGACGACATCGCCGATGTGGACGGCGATTTCGTTTTCGCCTTCGCTCATGTTCGCGTCCTCCCGCGGTGTTGCCGGCGCCGGCTCAGTAGCGGATCCAGGTTGTCTTGAGCGCGGTGTATTTGTCCAGCGCGTGCAGGGACAGGTCGCGTCCGAAGCCCGACTCCTTGAATCCGCCGAACGGCATATTGATTGACACCGCGTCCACCGTGTTCACCGACACTGTGCCGGCGACGAGCCGCTCGGCGAGGGTGTGCGCGCGGCGCAGGTCGTTCGTCCAGACCGACGCGGCGAGGCCGTAGCGCGTGTCGTTGGCGACTTTCAGCGCTTCGTCCTCGCTGTCAAACGCGATCACCGACAAGACGGGCCCGAAGATTTCTTCGCGCGCGATGCGCTTGTCGGGCGCGACATCGTCAAAGACGGTGGGCGTGATGTAGCAGTCGCTGCCGTTCATCTTGACGCGCTCGCCGCCGGTGACGAGGCGGGCGTCCTGCTTGCCGCTTTCAATGTATCCCATGATGCGGTCGGCCTGCGCGGAGTCGACGATGGCGCCCATTGTTGTGGCGGGGTCGAGCGGGTCGCGGGGCTGCGCGGCTTCGGCGTGTTTGAGGACGCGGCCGAGGAAGTCGTCCTTGATGGAGCGTTCAACCAGAAGTCGTGACGCCGCCGTGCAGACCTCGCCCTGATTTCCGAAGATGCCGTTGGCGGAGAGTTCGGCGGCGCGATCCAGGTCGTCGCAGTCGGCGAAGACGAGGTTCGGGCTTTTGCCGCCGCACTCCAGCCACACGGGCTTCATATTGGACTCGCCGGAGTAGCGCAGAAACATCTTGCCGATCTCGGTTGAGCCGGTGAAGGCGAGGCAGTCGACGTCCATGTGTCTGCCGATCGCCTGTCCGGCGGTTTCGCCGAAACCCGGCACGACATTCAGCACGCCGCGCGGCAGTCCGGCTTCGGTGGCGAGTTCGGCGAGGCGCAGCGCGGAGAGCGGCGACTGTTCCGCGGGTTTCAAAACCACCGAGTTGCCGGCGGCGAGGGCGGGCGCGCATTTCCATGTCGCCATATCCAGCGGATAGTTCCACGGCACGACGGCGCCGACGACTCCGAGTGCCTCGCGGCGCACGAGCGCGAGATTGCCCGGCGGAGTCGGCGCGATCTCGTCGTAGACCTTGTCAATCGCCTCGCCGTACCAGTTGTAGATCGCGGCGGCGCCGGGGACATCGGCGTTCATCGTGTCGCGGATGGGTTTGCCCATGTCCATTGTATCCAGGAGGGCGAACTCTTCGCGGTGTTCCAGTATCAGCGCCGACAGCCGGCACAGCACTTCGCGGCGGAACGCGGGATCCGAGCGCGACCACTCGCCGCGATTGAACGCGTCGCGGGCGGCGGAGACGGCGATGTCCACATCGGCGCTGTCGCAGGACGCGACCTCCGCCATGACATGTCCTGTCGCGGGGTTCACGCATTCAAAGGTCGCGCCGGACTTGGCGGGCTGGAATTCGCCGTTGATGTAGGCGTTGCGCTGCGATGCGGCAAGGGCGGCTTGCAGGTTTGAGGCTGCGCCCTGCCATTCGGAGTAGGTTCGTTCGCTCATTTTGCGCCTCCCGCGCTGTGTGTTTCGGGTCTTTTGACTGTAGGCTTTAATTGGGACAAATACCAGCCCTGAAATTCCGCCTGTATCCGCCGTCAATTAGGACGAATCAGGGCGAATTCGGACGACCATCACCCCTGCCGCTGTCGCCCTCTCCTTTTAATTAGGACGGATTCGGACGACCATCGGCACCGCCCGTTATTGCCCGTCTCTGTTAATTAAAGGGAGAAGGCTTTAATTAGGGTGAATTAGGACGACAATCGGCGGCGCCGTTAATCCAGCCCTCGGAACAAGCCTGACTACTCGTCTCCGGGCACGCCGAAACTCGGAGCCGAACGCGGATCCACCGCGCGCGTGACATACTCTTCCATCTGCGGAAAATAAATCCGCCACAGCGCGCGCAACTCCGCGACAGGACACCCCTCGCTCCAGTCAACGCGCAGGTCGGCGAGCGGAAACGGCAGGTCGCGCACCAGCAGCAGTCCGGCCGAGCGCACCGGCCCCGCCTCGCCGCCGGCGGCGACTCCCGCCTCAAGCGCGGCGACAAGACGCTCGCCGAAATGCGCGTCCGCCGCGGCGGTGAAGGCGTCGGTCATCGCGCGCGGAACATCGGCGGACGCGAGCAGGTTGCCGGCGGCGAGAGCATCGGCGGCGCGCGACTCTCCGCCGACGCCGAGCGTGTGCGCGCCCGCGTGAACAGCGCCGGCGTTGTTCGCGTCAATGACGAGCAACTGACGGTAAGCAAAATGCTCGGTGTCGCGTTCCATTGTCGCGACGACTTCGGCGGGCGTGTGTCCCTGCGCGAGGAGGTTGAGGGCGCGGTCGCCGAGACGCGGGTCGGTGATGTTTTGCGAGGCGACGGCGCCGACTCCGCTGCGGACATGCGAGCAGCGCGCGGCGACGGCGGGCGATGACGAGCAGATGGCGACTCCGAAGGCGCCGGTTTGCGTGTCGCGGGCGACGATTGAGAATGTCATTTGTCGTCGGGGATGACGGCGGTGGCGTCTATTTCCACGAGCCAGGTCGGGCGTGCGAGCGCGACAACAACAAGACCCGTGGAGACGGGGTGGATGCCGCGGATGTATTCGCCCATGGTGCGGTAGACGGATTCGCGGTTGTTGATGTCGGTGATGTAGACGACGAGTTTGACGAGGTGTTCGGGTTTGGCGCCGGCTTCGTTGAGGAGTTGGAGGATATTTTCCATGACTTTGCGGGTCTGGGCTTCGGGATCGCCGGGGGCGACATCCTCGGCGGTGTCCAGGTCTTGCGGACATTGACCGCGCAGGTAGACGGTGGCTCCGCGGGCGACGACGCCCTGGGCGAGGTCGTTGTTGAGGTTTTGTTCGGGATAAGTGTCCTTGGTATTGAACGGACGGATGCGCTTGTGTGTCATTGTTTTCTCCTAGACTGCCCTTAGTGAGACTTAATTTTAGACCCCTTAAGGCACCAACTCAAGCGACAGACGAAGAACAGCCTTTGGCATTAGTAAGACTTTGACTAAGACATTCACGATGCTGGCTCAAGCGAGCGATGCCAGCAGATGGGTGCGGGCTAGCCCGCAAAAAAAATTAAATTAAAATTATATTGACTATTTAAGGAGTCAATTAAATAAATGGCTTTCTTATTAATTGACAAATAATGGAATGGTTATTGTCTATTAAATTAAATTA
>JALCBB010000059.1 GCA_028066985.1 Alphaproteobacteria bacterium | reverse complement strand
TTGCGGGCTAGCCCGCACCCATCTGCTGGCATCGCTCGCTTGAGCCGGCACCGTGGCTAGTCTGAATTTAACTCCCACTAATGCCAGAGGCTGTGCTTCGTTTGTCCTCTAATTAAATTTTCTTAATGCGGGGAGCCGACAGAAGGGCGCAACTCCCAGAAAAACGGTACAGGCGAGCGTATCACCCCGGCCACCGAATCCAGTCGCCACGCCACAGGCACAAAATAACTCCCCAGATTCACATGCGTACCCACCGCAATCGCCCGCTCCTGCACCAAAGCAGACACCTCGCGGCGCTCGGCATCCGTCGCGGCATCCAGAAAACGACGCCGCAACAACTCCAGTTCCGCATCCTCAGGCCAGCCGAACCACGCGCCCTCCCCCGAACCGTTCAACGCCGCCGCCAGCACCGGAGACAACACATCCGCGCCCACCCACGCCGTCGGAAACATGTTCCAGCCCCCCTCCTCCACACTTCCGCGATTCGCGCGTCGCGAAGCCACCCCCGCCCAGTCCGAAGCCGCCAACTCCACCGCGAAGCCCGCCGCCCGCAACTGCTCCGCCGCCACCTGCGCGAACGCCGAAAGCACCGGAATGTCCACAGGATGCAATAAAACCACCGCGCGGCCGTCGTAGTCCGTCGCGGCGAGAGCGGCGCGCGCGGCGGCCGGATCATAACGCGTCGCCCCGGCGCCCGCCTCCGACGCGAACGGCGTCCCGCACGGAAAATACGAAAGGCACTCGCGCCAGTAACGCTCGTCGCCCGCCGCCGCGCGCAGAAACCGCGGCTGCTCAAACGCCAGCAAAGCCGCCCGCCGCACCGCAACATCGTCAAACGGCGGATGCAGATGATTGAAACGCAGCATCCCCTGATAGCCGAGCGGATCCGTCACCTCCACCGCGAGACGCTCGTCGCGCGCGATGACGCCGGCAAGGTCGGAAGGCACCTGCTCCCAGAAATGAAACTCGCCCGCCTGGAGTCCGGCCAGCGCGGTGTTCGCGTCAGGAACATAATGCCACTCCACGCGCTCAAAGTTCGCCACCTTGCCGCCGGCGGCGTTGCTCGCCGGCTCGCCGCGCGGAATATAATCAGGATTGCGCTCGTAAACGGCGACGACGCCCGGAATCCACTCGTCCTCCGCGAAGCGATAAGGTCCCGAGCCGACCGCCGAAGTGATCGGAGTGTCCGGGTCCGTCGCGGCGACCCGCGCCGGCATGATGAACGGCACATTGGAACTGATCTTCCCCAGCGCCTCCGGCACAGACGCGAACGGACGCTCCAGACGCAGCGCGAATTCACGCTCGCCGACAACGACAAGTTCGGCGGCGGCGGCGCGCAGTTGCTGTCCGTAGGAGTCGCGCCGCCACCAGCGCCGAAGAGACGCCACGGCGTCCGCGGCGGTGACGGACGCGCCGTCGTGCCATTGAAGTCCGTCGCGGAGGCGAAAGCGCCATTCCAGTCCGTCGTCCGAGACTTCGTAGTGTTCCAGCATCTGCGGCTGCGGCTGCCAGTTTTCGTCCATTGCGAAGAGGGTGTCGTAGACCATGTATCCGTGGTTGCGGGCGATGTAGGCGGTGGTCCAGACGGGGTCAAGAACGCGCAGGTCGGCGTGGACGATGACGCGCAGGGTCTCGCCCTCCTGCGCCCGAACGGCGGGAGCGGAGACGGCGACAGTGACGGCGAGGACAATGACGGCGGCGACAATGACAGCGACAGGCGGGCGGATGAAATGTCGCGGGGAGGTTAAAAAGTCCATCGTTCGCTTCGCAACGGGAACAATGACGGCGCCGACTTTGACGGCGACAAGGGCGCGGGCAAGTCGTCTACGGGAAGGCAAAAAGTCCATCCGCAGAATTCGCTTCGCGGCAGGGACAATGACGGAGACGGCGGCGCGGACAGCCCGGCGCGGGAGAGACAGGAGATTCATCGGCGGATTCGCTTTGCGGCAGGGTCAATGGCGATGCTAGGGGGGATTCGGACTCAGGGCAAATTTGCCCCGGGCGAATTTGACCTTCGCCAGAGTCGTGGTATTTTTCACATGGGCGGAATTTCGCACAAGCGGAATTTCGCACAGGCGGACTGGAGACCTCCGCGCCGATGTGGGCTATGATGGCGCTGTCCGTGTGATTCGTCCGTGTGATTCGTACGAGAGGAGCCGTGAAGGCGATGAAACGATTTTCCCCGATGACCGGCCTGACGGCGGCAACCGCGCTGGCCGCGGCGCTGCTGACGCTGACCGCGCCGGCGGCGTGGTCGCAGGAGCCTGTTCACATTGTCGGGTCGTCAACGGTGTTTCCGTTCACGCAGGCGGTCGCCGAGGAGTATGCGAGCGTCAGCGGCGGCGGCGCGCCCGTCGTGGAGTCGACCGGCACGGGCGGCGGCATGAAACTTTTCTGCGGCGGCGTCGGCAGCGCGACTCCCGACATCGTCGGCGCCTCGCGCGAGATCAAGGAGTCGGAGATCGCCCTCTGCGAGCAGAATCAGGTCGGCTCGCTGACCGAGGTGCTGATCGGTTATGACGGACTGTCAATCGCGCAGTCGCGTTCGGGGGCGGCGCTGTCGCTGACGGTGGAGCAGATCTATCTCGCGCTCGCGGCGGAGGTGCCGGCGGACGGCGACTTCGTGGAGAATCCGCACGAGCGATGGAGCGACATTGATCCCGCGCTGCCGGATTCGGAGATCACGGTCTTCGGTCCGCCGCCGACGAGCGGCACGCGCGATGCCTTCGTTGAACTCGCGATGGAGGCGGGCTGTTCCGCGTTCGCGGAGGTCCTGGCGCTGAAGGCGGCGCGGCGCGATGTTGTCTGCGCGCGCATGCGCGGCGACGGACATTTCGTGGAGGCGGGCGAGAACGACAATCTCATAGTGCAGCGGCTGGTGGCTGACGAGTCCGCGCTCGGCATTTTCGGCTTTTCGTTTCTGCAGGAGAATCAGGACGCGCTGCGCGGCGTGTCTATCGGGGGGGTGGCGCCGAGTTTCGCGAGTGTGCGGGATCGGAGTTATCCGCTGGTGCGTCCGTTGTTTTTTTATATAAAGAATTCGCATCGCGGTGTGGTTGATGGTCTGGAGGATTTTGTGTTTGAGTATGTGGATGAGGCGGCGATCGGCGATGACGGGTATCTGGCGGAGCGCGGGCTGGTTCCGTTGAGCGAGGAGGAGCGCGGCCGGGTTCGGGAGGCGGCGCTGGAGGCGACACCTTTGCGTTAAATCATTCGGCGACAGCCCTCCGGCATTAGTGGGAGTTTGACTAAGACATTCACGACAGCCGCTCAAGCGAACTGTACCAACTGATGGGTGCGGGCTAGCCCGCAAAAAAAATTAAAAAAATAATTGACTATTTAAGAGGTCAATTAAGTCAATTGCTTTCTTATTAATTGACAAATAATGGTGTCAATTAAATAAATTATTTTCTTTTTAATTTAATTTTTTTGCGGGCAGCGCCCGCGGGCGTCAGTGGGTGCGGTTCGCTTGAGCGGCTGTTGTGGCTAGTCTGGAGTCTTGTCTTACTAATGCCAGGGGCTGGTTCTTAAGGGACTTTGACAGGTAACGGAGATATGCTCGCGCTTTTTCTTCCCGCGTTCGTGGCCGCCGCGTTCTGGACGGCGGCGCGCTTCGGATTCGCCTCCGGCTCCGCGCAACTCGCCGGAGGCACTCCCGCGCAAGCCGCGCGCCTCGCCGCGATGTTCGCCCTCTGCGGCGGCTTCGCCCTCCTCGCCGCCTTCGGAATCATCTCGCCGATGATTCTGCGCTTCCAACTGAGCGAAATCCTGCTCGCCGGCGCGGACAGCGAACCCTTTGAACTCATGCTCGCGCGCGCGGAGCAACTCGCGGCGGCAACAACAGAAACAATCACATCGGACAATCCCGCGCTCGCCGAGGCGGCGGAACTCCTGCGCCGCCGCGACACCGCCGCGCCCCTTCACGCGCGCGCGACGGCGATTGTCGGAGCGACGGCGGGCGGCGCGCTCGCGTGGCTGCTGATGCGATTTTCGTTTCATCCGCGCCGCCTGGGCGAGCGTCTCACGGGAGTTCTGCTGCAGATGGCGGCGGCGGCGGCTTTACTGGTGACGGTCGGCATCGTGTTTTCGCTGGTTGTGGAGACGGTTCGTTTTTTCCGTCTGGTGCCGGTCGGCGAGTTTTTGTTCGGCCTTCGCTGGGAGCCGCAGATTCCCCTGCGCGAGGATCAGGTGGCGTCGGGCGGCGCGTTCGGCGTTGTTCCGGTTTTGCTCGGCACGGTGTTGATATCGCTGGTGGCGATGGTGGTGGCGGCGCCGCTCGGACTGCTGTCGGCGATATGGCTGAGCGAGTATGCGCGTCCGCGGGTTCGTGCGGTGGCGAAGCCGGTGCTGGAGTTGCTTGCGGGCATTCCGACGGTTGTCTACGGATTTTTCGCGGTGATCGCGCTGGCGCCGGCGTTCCGCGAGGGCGGCGCGGCGCTCGGGCTGGACATCGCGGCGAACTCGGCGCTGGCGGCGGGTTTCGTGATGGGAGTGATGATTTTGCCGCTGGTTTCGTCCTTGAGCGATGACGCGTTTTTTTCGGTGCCGCGCGGTTTGCGCGAGGCGGCGTTCGCGCTGGGGGCGACGCGGCTGGAGATGGCGCTGCGGGTGGTGGTGCCGGCGGCGTTTCCTGGGGTGGTGTCGGCGTTTTTGCTGGCGGTGTCGCGGGCTTTGGGCGAGACGATGATTGTGCTGATGGCGGCGGGGTTGATTGCGCGTCTGACATTTAATCCGATGGAGTCGGTGACGACGGTGACGGTGCAGATAGTGACTTTGCTGACGGGAGACACGGCGTTTGACAATCCGAAGACATTGTCGGCGTTTGCGCTGGGATTTTTGCTTTTATTGTTGACGCTTGGGTTGAATTTGACGGCGTTGCGGGTGTCGCGGCGCTGGCGGCGGGCGTACGGGGGCGAGTGAGATGAGACGGACGACTGAAACGGCGCCGCCGAGCGCGGCTTTTGTCTCTTTAATTAAGGGGACAAATGACGACCACCACGGCAACGGGTCAATCGGCGATAAGCCTTTGGCATTAGTGGGCGTTGGACTAAGACAGTCACGGCGTTGGCTCAAGCGGGCGATGCCAACTTATGCCTGCGGGCGCTGCCCGCAAAAAAATAAATGGACAACCAGCCAGTTTCTGGTTCGTCCATTCATTGTCCGTCTGTTAAAATTTAATTTTTTGCAGGCGGCGCCTGCGGGCGTCAGTGGGTGCCGTTCGCTTGAGCGGCTGTCACGGCCAGTGCAAAGTCCGCGCCCACTAATGCCAAAGGCATGTCCCGCGGGACCTTTTAAAGGTGCGCGGAAATGACGGCGGCAATGACAATGACGGCGGCACAGGGGCGGCTCGCGAAACGCCGGCGCAAAGACTCCATCTTCGCCGTCGCCGGCGCCGTCGCCGTCGCCCTCACCCTCCTCTGGATCCTCTTCCTCTTCACCACCCTCACCGTCCGCGCCATCCCCGCGATGACCACCACCGAACTGCGTCTTGAAATCCGCCTTGACCCCGAACGCATCCCCGCAAACAACCCGCGCCGCGGCGACTGGCGCAACCTCCTCGCCGAATCCCTCAACACCCTCCTCCCCGAAACCGCGACCCGCGAAGAACAGAAACTCGCCCGCAACCTCCCCTCAAAAGGAACCATCCACCTCCTCCGCAACACCGTCGCCGAAAACCCCGGACTCATCGGCACAACCCGCACCTTCTGGATTCCCGTCGCCGACCCCCTGGATCAGTACCGCAAAGGCCTCCTCGCACCCGCCGAAAACACCGACGGCGCCGGCGTCACAATCCTCTCGCCCGAACAAGCCGCCCTCTTTGACACCCTCCGCGCGCAAAACAAAATCCGCACCCGCCCCTCATGGCGCTTCTTCCGCAACCCCGACTCGCGCTTTCCCGCGCTCGCCGGAATCGCGGGCGCCGCCGTCGGCTCCACGATGGCGATCCTCGTCTGCTTTCTGGTCGCGTTTCCGGTCGGCGTGGCGGCGGCGGTCTGGTTTGAAGAATTCGCGCCGCGCGGAAAACGCACCGACCTCTTCCGCATCAATGTCTACAACCTCGCGGCGGTGCCCTCCATCATCTTCGGACTCCTCGGCCTCTCGGTCTTTCTCAACCTCTTCGGCATGGTGCGCGGCTCGCCGCTCGTCGGCGGACTCGTCCTCGCGCTGATGACGCTGCCGATCATCGTCGTGGTCTCGTCGGCGGCGATCGGCGCCGTGCCGCGCGAAATCCGCGACGCCGCCCTCGCCCTCGGCGCGTCGCGACAGGAAGCCATGCGACACCACACGCTGCCCTACGCGCTGCCCGGCATTCTCACCGGCGCCATCATCGGACTCGCCCGCGCCTTCGGCGAGACGGCGCCGCTTCTGCTCATCGGCATGAACGCCTTTCTCGCCACGACGCCCGCCTCCTTCACGGCGCCCGCGACCGCGCTGCCCGCGCAGATTTTCCTGTGGGCAGACCAGCCCGAACGCGGTTTTGTTTCGCGCACTTCGGCGGCGATCCTGGCGCTGCTCGTGCTGTTGTTCGCGATCAACCTCGCGGCGATACTGATGCGCTACCACTTTGAAAACAAACGCCGCCGCGGACGCTGACACAATGCCCGACACGAACACAAACACGACCACAAACGCCGCGCCGGAGGAGCATCCCGTGTGTCTTTCGGTGCGCGATCTGTCGGTGTGGTATGACGGAGTTCAGGCGATACGCGAGGTTTCGCTGGATGTCCGCGCGCGGGCGGTGACGGCGCTGATAGGGCCTTCGGGCTGCGGCAAGTCCACATTTCTGCGCTGCATCAACCGAATGAACGACCTGATAGAGGGCTGCCGCGTGCGCGGACAGGTGCTGCTGCAGGGCGAGGATGTTTATGCTCCGCGGCTGCAGGTGGAGTCGCTGCGCGCGCGCATCGGGATGGTGTTTCAGAAGCCGAATCCGTTCGCGAGTTCCATCTACAAGAATGTCGCGTACGGCCCGCGGATTCAGGGACTCGTCCGCACCCGCGCCGAGACGGACGACCGCGTTGAACAGTCGCTGCGCCGCGCCGGTCTCTGGGACGAGGTGAAAGACCGGCTCAACGCGAGCGGCGCGAGTCTGTCGGGCGGACAGCAGCAGCGTCTCTGCATCGCGCGCGCGCTGGCGGTGGAGCCGGAGGTCATCCTGATGGACGAGCCGTGTTCGGCGCTGGACCCGATCGCGACCGCGCGCATTGAAGACCTGATGGACGAACTCCGCGCGCGTTTCACGATTGTGATTGTGACGCATTCCATGCAGCAGGCGGCGCGGGTGTCGTCGCGGACGGCGTTTTTTCATCTCGGCGCGCTTGTGGAGTCGGCGGCGACGGCCGACATCTTCACCAATCCGCAGGACGAGCGCACGCGCAACTACATCACCGGACGCATCGGATGACAACAACGGAGGACGATTGACCATGAACAGCGACACGAAACAGAACAGCGACATCTCTCAGGGCGACGGCGAGGGCGGACATATTGTGGCGGCGTTTGACCGTTCCATGGTCTGGCTTCGCGAGTCTACTTTGCTGCTCGGACGGCGCGCGGCGGAGCGTCTTGGCGAGGCGGTGCCGCTGCTGGCGGGGGGTGATGCGGGTGCGATTCGCGATTTCGCGGCGGAGGATCAGGAGTTGAACGCGCTGGGTCATGCGATATCGGATCGCGCGATTGAGACGATAGCGATTCGCCAGCCGATGGCGCAGGACTTGCGCGAACTGGTGGCGAGTCTGCGGATTTCGCGTGATCTGGAGCGGATCGCGGATTGTTCGGTGAGTCTTGCGAAGCGGGGGCGGCGTTTGACGGCGCCGCTGCCGGACAGTCTTGTGGGGGAGTTGGACGCGATGGCGCGGAGCGCGCAGGTCTTTTTGTCGCAGGTGATGACGGACTACGAGGCCGGCACGACCGAGGTTGCGGAGCGGGCGCAGGAGGAGGATGACTTGCTGGATCGTCATTTCGGCAAGTTGATTCGGCTTGTGCTGGCGGAGAGTGTTGCGGAGCGGATATCGCCGGAGGA
Source organism: Alphaproteobacteria bacterium (assembly GCA_028066985.1). Taxonomy (GTDB): domain Bacteria; phylum Pseudomonadota; class Alphaproteobacteria; order JALCBB01; family JALCBB01; genus JALCBB01. The sequence continues at coordinate 3,190 of JALCBB010000059.1, read as the reverse complement.
TTCGTTGCAGTGGTTTTCTGCGGCGAAGTTGCTGGAGCGTGCTGGTGATCATACGGTGCATGTGGCGAACTCCATTTACTACATTTGTCACGGCGAATATCTTTCGGAGGACGACGACGATGACAGTGCTTGATGTCAGAGACAACGAAGCACCGCCCTTGGCATTAGTGGGCGTTGAACTAAGAAAGTCACAACAGCCGCTCAAGCGAGCGATGCCAGCAGATGGGTGCGGGCTAGCCCGCAAAAAATTAAAATTTGACAATTCTTAATGTTTGGCGACCTGCGGTTCGCGCGAAACATTCGGGCAACGCCCGCAGATGCCAGATTCCCACCCTGCCAAACCTTTGCGGAGCATATTTTTTGGAAATTTATAAAAAATCGTTGAAAAACAAAGCATTATTTTTCTTGCAAAGTATAAAGTGATACTTTACACTTTATACTATGAACTACGAAAAACTGAACCAAAAGAAGGCGCTGCTGGACAGTTGCCCTCTTTCAGACGAAGCCGCGTCTGCTGTGGAGGCGCGTCTGCGGACAGAGTTGGCTTATTCGAGCAATGCCATCGAGGGCAACACTTTGACATTTCATGAGACCCAGCAGGTGATTGAAAAAAATGAGCGCTTTGATGGCAAGTCTGAGAACGATCATCTGGAAGCGCATAACCATGCCCGTGCGTGGGACTGGGTGCGTGAGCAGTCGCATCGTGCGCCCGGCGACCTGTCTGATCGGGACATCCTGCAGATTCACGGCATGATCCTCGGCGGAATCGACGACACGGAAGCCGGACGATATCGCAGGAGCGGGGTTCGGGTTATAGGCTCGCCCTTTGTTTTTCCAAATGCGGCCAAGGTTCCTGCGCTGATGGCTGGTCTTGCGAAGTTCATGTCGCAACCGTCTGCGGCTCATCCTGTGGAGTTTGCGGCGAGGGCGCATTATCGTCTTGTAACGATTCATCCGTTCGCGGACGGCAATGGTCGCACGGGTCGTCTGCTGATGAACATGATCCTGCTGATGCTGGACTATCCGCCTGCGCTGGTCCAAGTTCGTGACAAGCAGGATTATATGCGCATATTGAAGGAGGCGCAGATGGCGGAGGAGCAGATGGCGGAGGCGCGGCTGGAGAGGGCGCTCGAGAGTTTTTTTGCTCTCATGGCGCAATCTGTTGAGTATTCCCTGGACTTGTATCTTGATGAAATCAGGAAAGATGCGGAGTCACCAGGTTACGATGAGCGGCCCATGAAAATCGGCATGCTGGCGCGAGCGAGCGGGGAGAGTGTATCCACGATACGGTATTGGACGCAGGAGGGTTTGCTGAAGGCTGCGGAAAAGACCGGTTCGGGCTACGGGCTGTATGACCGGGAGATGATCGAGCGTGCGCGGAGGATTCGCGAACTGCAGAGGCGTCGGTTTCGTCTGAGCGAGATCAAGGAAGAGTTGCGGACGACGGACGCGACTGCAGGAGTCAAAGGCTGACGGCTGCCGGCACAGAGGTATGGTTTCTACCAACCAGCCGCTGTGCCGGCGGCCTGTCCTCTAAACAAGGCACCCGATTTTAATTTTTTGCGGGCATCGCCTGGCGAGGAGGCGCGCGTGAGCGAGAAGCGCGAACACAACGCGCTCCTCGCCCACTTAAATCTGCGGCGGCTTCCATCCCCTTCCCCCCGTCTCCTTTGTTTTTAGGGAAGAGTCGGGGATGTCTTTATATGGATCAATTCCGTCGGGCAGGAGAGGCTCACGAAATGCACGATCTTTCCTGTTCCACCGGCAACCTTGAAGCAGCGCTTTCAGCTCATGTGTGGAGACATCTTTTTTAATGCCATTTTTAATGCCCCTGAAGTTGGCGGCATTAATCCGGGTTCTGTAAAAGCGGACAGCCTTTTCACTCTCTTGCAGCACCGTCGCCTCTCTCAAATCGGCTTTGGTCAAGTCAGCCTCTGTCAAATCGGCGTCCAGCAGGCAGCAGTGTCGTAAGTCGGCGGAATCTAAAGAGGTTCCGTTCAGGTTGGCCCCGCTTAAATCGACATAACGCAAATCAGTTCCGATAAATCGGGCATCGCTTAAATTAGCGCCTTCTAACTTTGCTCCCGTCATTTTGGCGTGCGAAAAATTTGACCCTGACAAATCCGCTTTCGGGTCAACCCGCATATTCAGGCAGTGGCTGCCATTGGCGACAACCTTCCATTTCTCTTCCGAGTCATGGTGCTCCAGCATCCCTTGTTCCAAGGTCAAGTCGCTTAAGTCGCAGCGGGATAAATCCCACTTTCCATCGTCCGCCCATTCTTGCGGGGGATGCTTCATCAGAAAATTGAGACTATGCTGACGCACATCGCGGTCAGTGCGTGTCGCGTCTGACTTTTTGAAGAGACCCTCTCTCACAAACGGCCATGACAGCCATGTTATATGAGTCTCCTTTGATTGTTTTGGCAGTTGCTCCATATCCTGGTGTAACATGCTCTCTGTTTGTCTGGTCAGATTCAATACATCACGAGCCATGTCGCGGGTCGTCTCCAGATACTCGCTGCCATCCTCAGATTCCTCCCGATCAAACAACATGTGCAACATTCTCCAGCCCGCGCGGACGCGCGCCGGATTGTCTCCATCCGTCGCCATCTGAATGGCGTTATAAAAGCTTTGGTCGCGAGTTTGTCGCTGCGCCTCCTTAAATTGCTCTTGCGCCTTTTCAATTTGTGTATCGGTCTGCTGGCCGCGCCAGAAAGCGAGACTCGTCGTCAGTCCTGCCAGACCGAGCAGAATCAATCCCGGCAAGTATTCTTTCAGATTTGATTCCCAAAACGATGCTATCGACGACACTCTCGGTGAGAGCCACGAAGAAGGTATTTTTGACACACCCCACGGCAAGAGCGTCCAAAGCAAAAGTCCGCCGAAAAACACAGCAAGCCCGGCCGCCGCAAATTGGGGCGGTCCTCGCTCCTGCCTACCTTCCCGCTCCCCCGAGCGTTTCTCAGACATCATGCCTCCCCTTATACACCATCCGTCGCGGCACCGCAACCCCCCCCCCGCATCTTCCGCTATCCGCCCCCCTGCCGCCAATTGTTTCGCGCGAAACATTGGACAAATGAAGGCGCCGCCCCCGAGTGTTTCGCGTGAAACATTAAGAAAATCATCAAATTTTAATTTTTTGCGGGCTAGCCCGCACCCATCTGCCGGCATCGCTCGCTTGAGCCAACAG
>JALCBB010000058.1 GCA_028066985.1 Alphaproteobacteria bacterium | reverse complement strand
TTGACTATTAATGGTGTCAATTAAATAAATTATTTTCTTTTTAATTTAATTTTTTGCAGGCAGCGCCTGCGGGCATCAGTGGGTGTGTTTCGCTTGAGCGGCTATCGTGAATGTCTTAGTCAATCTCCCACTAATGCCAGAGGCTGTGCTTCGCTGTCTCCTTTTTTAATGTTTCGCGTAAAACATTAAGAGGAGAACTCCTTTAATACGGCGGCGCCCATCTCTTTCGTCCCGACGACACGCACACCCTCGCCATCGCCCGATACCAGATCAGGAGTGCGCAAACCCGCCGACAACACACGCTCCACCGCCTCCTCCAAACGCCGCGCCCGGCCATCCTCGCCAAGACTCCACCGCAACAACATCGCCAGCGACAACAACAACGCCAGCGGATTCGCCACCCCCCGCCCCGCAATGTCCGGCGCGCTGCCATGAACAGGCTCATACACCGCCGCGCGTCCGCCGTCCGGACGCGTCTCGCCGAGCGACGCCGATGGCAGCATCCCCAGCGAACCCGTCAACATCGCGGCGCAGTCCGAAAGCATGTCGCCGAACAAATTGTCGGTGACAATCACATCAAACTGCTTCGGATTCTTCACAAGTTGCATCGCGCAGTTGTCCGCATACATATGCGAAAGTTCTATGTCGGAAAAACGCTCCTCGCCGAGTTTCGTGATCTCCTCGCGCCACAAAACGCCCGACTCCATCACATTCGCCTTCTCCACCGAACACAGCCGTCCGCCGCGGCCGCGCGCGAGTCCGAACGCCACATCGCCGATGCGCCGTATCTCGCTCGTCGTATACACCTGCGTGTTCACACCGCGACGCTCGCCGTTGCCGAGATCCTCTATGCCGCGCGGCTCGCCGAAATAAACACCGCCCGTCAACTCGCGGACAATCACGATGTCCAGCCCCGCCACCACCTCCTCGCGCAAGGACGACGACGCCGACAACGCCGCGAAACACAGCGCCGGACGCAAATTCGCGAACAAATCCAGCCCCTTCCGCAAACCGAGAAGACCGCGCTCGGGACGCACATCAAACGGCAAAGTGTCCCACTTCGCGCCGCCGACCGCGCCCATCAATACCGCGTCGGCCTCGCCCGCCTTTTTCAGCGCCGCGTCCGTCAGCGGAACGCCATGCTTGTCAATAGAGGCGCCGCCGAGCAGTTCTTCTTCCCACTCAATGTCCAGCCCCTCGGAGCGCAGCGCCTCCAGAAGACGCGCGCCCTCGGCCATGATCTCCGGGCCGATGCCGTCGCCCGCGAACAGCAGCAGACGCGCGCGCGACAACGCTACGCCCCCCGTCCTTCGCGCGCCAGCCAAGGCTGTGTCCGCGCGCGGCGCTCTTCAAAGGCGGCGATCTCGGATTCAAGTTGCAGAGTTTCGCCGATCGCGTCCAGTCCGGCGAGGAGGGCGGCGCGGCGTCCGGCGTCTATGTCAAAAGACTCGCTCTCGCCGTCAACTTCTATCGTCCGCGACTCGAGCGACACGAAAAACTCCGCCTCCGCCTCCGCGAGACGGTGATAGCGTTCAAGGCGCGCCGCGTCCGGTATCGTCACCGGAAGGAGGCCGTTCATCAGGCAGTTGTTGTGAAAGATGTCGGCGAAACTTCCGGCGATGACGCAGCGTATGCCGGAGTCCATCAGCGCCCACGGCGCGTGTTCGCGGCTGGAGCCGCAGCCGAAGTTCTGTCCCGCGACCAGTATCTTCGCGGAGTCAAACGGCGCCCGATTCAGAACAAAGTCGTTCGGCTTGCCGTTCTCGTCGCGGCGCAGATCAATGAAGAGGCCTTTGCCGAGTCCGGTGCGTTCTATGGTGCTGAGAAAGCGCGCGGGAATGATCGCGTCAGTGTCGATGTTGTCGCGCGGCAGTGACGCCGCGAGCGAGCGCAGTTCTGTGAACGCTTCCATCGTTTCGGTCTCCGTTTTTCCCGGGTTTCGCCGAGTTTAGAGTTTTCGCGGACGGGTGTCAAACGGGCGCGGCGGGGTTGCGGCGGCGGGAGGTGTCCGCTACATTGTCGGTATGAAGGTTGTCAGTTTTCGCATCTGTCCGTTTGTGCAGCGTGTCACCGCGCTGCTCGAGGCGAAGGGTGTGGACTATGATGTTGAGTTCATCAGTCTCAGCGACAAGCCGCGGTGGTTCCTGGACATCTCGCCGAACGGACAGGTGCCGGTGCTTGTCACTGATCAGGGGCGCGCGCTGTTCGAGTCGGACGCGATTGTTGAGTATCTTGAGGAGGTGTATCCGCCGCTTGAGCCGCGTCTTTCTCCTGAGGACAGGGCGCTTAACCGGGCGTGGAGCACGCTGGCGGTGAAGAATTATCTGGTTCAGTGCGGGGCGCAGCGCAGCGCTGACGCCGCGACTCTCGAGGAGCGTTCCGGAAGACTCGGGCGCGCGTTTGACACGATGGAGCGGCATCTCGGGGACTCGCGTTTTTTCGGCGGTGATTCTGTGGGGATGGTGGATATCGCGTGGCTGGTGTTATTGCATCGTGCGGACATTGTGCGTCGGCGTTCGGGCTATGACTTTGTTGGCGCGCGTGTGAAGATGAAGCGGTGGCAGGAGGAGATTCTGGCGAGCGGACTTGCTCGGCGGTCGGTTGCTGATGATTTTGAGGAAGCGTTTGCGCGCTTTTATCTTTCCGACGAAACCTTCCTCGGCGGCCTGCGCCCGCAGTAAATAATTGAAGAGACAACGAAGCACGATCTTTGGCATTAGTAAGACTTTGACTAAGACATTCACGATAGCCGCTCAAGCGAACGATGCCAGCAGATGGGTGCGGGCTAGCCCGCAAAAAAAATTAAAATTAAATAGACAATTTAAGGGGGCGATTAAGTAAATTGCTTTCTTATTAATTAATAGACAATTAATGGTGTTAATTTAATAAATTAATTTCTTTTCAATTTATTTTTTTGCAGGCAGCGCCTGCGGGCATCAGTTGGCATCGCTCGCTTGAGCCGACACCGTGAATGTCTAAGTTCATCTCCCACTAATGCCAGGGGCTGTTCGCCGACAAGTCTCAACGGCGGCGACGGCGGGAAAGAATCTTTGTCCAGAGGCGCGGAACGGTCGCCAAAACCGCCAGAGGGCGCAGCAAAAACGCCTGCAAAACCATAAAACGCCGGCGCCAGCGCATTAAACGTCCGACATCATCAAAACCGCGCAAAAACCGAGGAACCGGCTGAAACATATAACAACCCACATGCGGCAAACCTATCAACTCGTCGGAAACCACACGGCCGTCACGCGTCTGACGCAAAATCGTGCCGTCATACACCGCGAATATCCGGTCCTTCATCCCCTCCTCAAAAAATCGCGCGCGCTCCACAACCGGCACCGCCTCAGGACGAACAGCACGATCACAGAAAATCAAATTCTGTCCCGCGAAACCCACAAAATCATACCCGACAGACTCCGCATGCTCCAGAATAGACAGCGCCCCGCTGGAATGACGGCAGCCCTCCGGATTCTCATACCGAACATCAAACGGCACCGAATAACTGTACTCAATCACCACCACCACAGGACGCAGCACCGTCAGCGAACGCCAGATCGCCAGGTCGTCGCCGTCAATGTCTATAGACAGCAGATCAAGACGCGTCACGCCGTTGCGCCGGAATATTTCGTCAAGCGAATTTTCGCCCGCGCGCCGGATGAAAGCGTCAAGGACCAGAACACGGTCGGCGGCGTCGGCGTAGTTCGCCCGCAGACGGCGGAAACGCGCCGCGTCCGGCTCAATGAATACGCCGCTCCAGCCCGCCTCAAAAAATACGCGGCAGTTGGAATACGCGACCCCGTCCCACGCTCCGAACTCGCAGAACACTCCGCGCTCCACGCCCAGGCGGCGGAATAATTCAAGCAGCACGCCGTCCTCGTCAGCCGACGAATGTACCTGGCGCGCGAAACTCATCAGGTCGGGCGGGGGAGTCGTGTCGTTCATCGTTTTTGTTCCAGTTGCCGCTCCACGGCGCGCCACACCGCGTCAGGCTCAAGCAGGGCGAGCGGACGGCTCTCCAGCACAACCGAATTCCGCGGCGCCCACAACTCGGGCGAAACATCCGAGCCGAACAACGATACCACAGGAACACCGCCGAGACTCGCCCAGTGAACGGGTCCCGTGTCGCCCGACACCATCACGCGCGCGCGCAGACCCAGATGAATCAGGTCGGCCGGACCCGTCGCGCCGAGCAGGTCGATTGCCGCGGGACACGCCGCGCGTATTGTCTCGAGCAGGTGCGCCTCGCCCGCCGTGCCGACAACAACAGGGCGGATATTTTTGTCCGCGAGGCGCCGCGCTATCTCGCCGAAGTTGCGGGAGGGCCAGCGCTTGAGATCGCGCGGCGGCCAGCGCCGGTCGCGTCCGCGGTTGGGCGGGATGCTGCTGCCGGGCGCGAGCAGGGCGAAGTCGCCGGCGGGCAGCGCGGCGGCGACGGACTCCGCGAGCGGCGGAATGGCGGCGGGGTTGATGGTGTCGGCGGGCGTGATTCCGTAGTCGCGCCACATTTGTTTTATTCCTTCGTGCTGGTGGATGTGGCGGGCGGGAATTCCCAGAGAGGCGCGGACGCGACGGACAAGGTTCCGCGTCAGAAAAACAAACATTCCCGGACGCATTTGGTTGCGCGGCTGTTTCACGGGCAGGAACATTCTGTAGAAGACGGTGCGGTCGTATCCCTGGAGGTCGTAGATGCGCGCGAAGCGGCGGCGGCGGAGGGCGCGGAGAAATTTCAGCGTTTCGCGTGGTCCTGCCGCCGGATCCAGGATGTATTCGTCGAAGGTGTTGAAGGCGCGGATGTTTTCGGCCATGCCTGCGCGGGTGAGGCAGACGAGGTGGGCGCCGGGGTGGTGTTTTCTGAGCGCGAGGATGCCGGGCAGTCGCGTGGCGAGGTCGCCGAAGGCGGTGTAGAAGATGACCAGAACGGCGGGCTTGTCGGACGGATTCATGCTGGCTTTCAGTGTATCTGAATGTCTGTGGGAGGCAAGGTCGGTGTTTGGCGATGCCGGGGTTTTGTTTCGCGCGATTTTTGGGGCGCTGTCTTTAATTTGTTCCACGGGACGCATTGACCCTGCCGCGATTTTTGGGGCGCCGCCTTTAATTTGTTCCACGGGAGGCATTGACCCTGCCGCGAATTTTGTGTTTTCTGCGGCGCGATCTCCGGCGTCGGCGGACGCGTCTTATTAATTAGGAGACAGGCGAAGCGCCGCATTTGGCATTAGTGGGAGTTTGACTAAGACATTCACGGCGCCGGCTCAAGCGAGCCGCACCCACTGACGCCTGCGGGCGCTGCCCGCAAAAAAATTAAAATTGACTTACCGGCTGTTTTGTATTAGAGTTTGAAAAAAGCGGAGTTGGGGGAGCGCCCTTTTTGCGTTTTCGGTTTCTGAATTTAGAATCATTCTCAAAATGTTTCGCGCGAAACATTAACCCCGTCCCCAATTGTTTCGCGCGAAACATCGGACAAACACCCCCCCCGACAGACCCAAAAAATACCACCTTTTTAATGTTTAATGTTTCGCGTGAAACATTGGACAAATGAGGGTGCTGCCGCCTCAATTGTTTCGCGCGAAACATTAACTTTCCCCGGATGTTTCTCGCCAAACATTGGACGGACAGCCGCGCCCTCCCCAGTCGCCCCGCAGATCAAAAAAACACGCTTTTTTTAATGTTTCGCGCGAAACATCTGCCCCGTCGCCTCCAATTGTTTCGCGTGAACCGCAGGTCGCCAAACATTGGACAAATGAGGGTGCCGCCGCCTCAATTGTTTCGCGCGAAACATCGGGCTGTCCGCGCCCCTTGCCTCCCTCCAACATTCGGATACACTGAAACCGCCATGAATCCGCAGAATCCGTCCCGCTACCGATACAAGATCATCAACCTCGCCCGCTCTCCCGAACGCCGCGAGATGATGACAGCGCAACTCCAGAAACTGAACATCGCCGACAAGGCCGACTTCTTCCCCGCCGTTGACGGCAGAGAACTGCGCGGCCAGCCCTGGGTGGCGCGCGAAACGCGGCGCGCGCGCTATGTGCATCGCCGCCGCGGACTGAATTATTACGAGATCGGCTGCGCGCTGACACACCGCGGTCTCTGGCGTGCCCTCCTCGCCGACGGCGCGCGCGACTTCTATGTCATCCTCGAGGACGACGCGATTTTGTCGCCCGACACGGACGCGGTCGTTTCGGCGCTGGCGTCGGGAGATCTGTCGGCGCCGGCGGACTTCGTGCGTCTGCAGGTGACGCAGTACGCCCGGACGCGCTATGTGTCTCTTGACGATCTCGGCGGCGGCCGCCGTCTCACGCTGGACTACGGCCCTCGTCCCGACGGCGGTGTTCTGGGCGTCGGACTGACGAGCACGACCGACATATTGAAGAACTGGCTTGGCGGCACGGTGGGTTACATGGTGTCGCGCGCGGGAGCGGAGCGTCTGCTGCGTCATTACGGCGAGTTGTCGCGTCCGCCTGATGTTCAGTTGACGCGCTTCTGGGAGTACGACATGCCGCCGCTGGTGGTGCGTCCGTATGTTGTGGACACTTTCCGCGATCTGGCGAGCACGATTTTCACGGAGGATCCTGATCATCATCCGGTGCGTCCGTTCGCGTGGTGGGATCCGCGTTATCAGTTTAATCGTGTATTGCGGGCGGTTTTGCGGCGGCGTGATGTTTGGAATTACCGGCGTTGTGTGCTGCGTCTTCGGGAGCGGTATGGCGCTCCTGACGGGGTTTCCGCGCCGACTTTCGGGCATGATTAGGACGGCGCCGAAATTTCAGAGACATACGAAGAGCGGCCCCTGGCATTAGTGGGAGTTTGACCTAGACATTCACGATGCCGGCTCAAGCGAACGATGCCAGCAGATGGGTGCGGGCTAGCCCGCAAAAAATTAAAATTTGGTGATTCTTTAATGTTTCGCGCGAAACATCGCGGCAGGGGGAACTATGATAATAGCCAAATTTCCTGTAGGCTCCGGTCTGCGCCGGATCTGCGGCACAACCCCTAACACACCCCGGAAGATTGTCAGGCGGTTTTCCATGTCTCTGTATCTCGTCACCGGCGGCGCCGGCTTCATCGGACATCAACTCGCCCGCGACCTGCTCGAAGAAGGACACTCGCTGCGCGTCGTAGACGACCTCTCAAACGCGCGCGCCGCGCCGCAATTCAAATGCGACTTCATCCGCGCCAGCCTCGCCGCTCCGGACGCCGACCTCAAAGCATGGCTTGAAAATGTAGACGGCTGTTTCCACCTTGCCGCCACCGCCAGCGTGGAGCGCTCCGAAACCGAATGGCGCGCCGCGCACGACGCCAACCTTGTCGGCGGACTCGCGCTGCTGCGCGCCGCCGCCGGGACAGGACGCGACATTCCCGTGGTCTATGCGTCGTCGGCGGCGGTTTACGGCGAGCCGGCGTCCGACGAGCCGCTCGGCGAGGACGCCCCGACGCGTCCGCGCGGCGCATACGGCGCCGACAAACTCGCGCTGGAACTGCATGCCCGCGCGATCGGCGCCCGCGCCGGACAGCGCTCCGCCGCCGCGCGCATCTTCAACGCTTTCGGCGAGGGACAGGATCCGTCGTCGCCGTATTCTGGGGTGATCGCGATTTTTCTCGGCGACCTTGCCGCGCGGCGCGATCTCACTGTTTTCGGCGACGGCGGGCAGTCGCGTGATTTTGTTCATGTTCGGGATGTGTCGTGTTTTCTGCGTGCGATGCTTGCGGCGGCGACGGCGGCGAGTCCGGCGTGGAATGTCTGCAGCGGCCGCGCCACGACCATTGCCGGTCTGGCGCGGCGGATGACGGAACTGGCGGACGCGGGGTCCGGGGTATGTTTTGGCGCGGCGCGTACGGGTGAGGCGCGTTCTGTGATCGGGTGTCCTGAGGGTGCGGCGCGTGATCTTGGTCTGCGCGCGCGTACGAGTCTGGACGAGGGCTTGTCGGATCTGCTGCGCGACCTTTAGGGGCGGGGGGATGTTTCGCGCGAAACATTAAGATCTGCCGGAGAGCGCTCTCTGGCATTAGTGGGAGTTTGACTAAGACAGTCACGATAGTCGCTCAAGCGAGCGATGCCAACTGATGCCCGCAGGCGCTGCCTGCAAAAAAATAAATTAAAAATTAATTAGACTGTTTAAGGGGTCAATTAAAATAAATTAATTTCTTTTAATTTTAATTTTTTGGCGGCAGTGCCGCCAGCCATCTGCAGGTACAGTTCGCTTGAGCCGACAGCGTGAATGTCTTAGTCAAACGCCCGCTAATGCCAGGGGCGGTTCTTCGTCTATCTCCTAATTGGGCGGGCGGGGAGGCTGTGGATTACTCCCAATTAAACACTTGCGCCGAAACAGAAACACAGATACACTCAATACACACATAATCCCCATCCCCAAGGAGGATACCACTATGAAAACACTCGCCACCGCCCTGCTCGGCGCGGCCGCCCTCGCCTTCTCCGTCGCGGCCGCTCAGGCCGAAGACTGGGATATGCCCATGGCATACGCCGACTCGAACTTCCACACCGACAACGCCAAGGCCTTCGCCGAGTGCGTCGCCGCCGCAACCGACGGAGAACTCACCTTCACCATCCACGCCAGCGGCTCGCTCTTCGGAGGCGCCGACATCAAACGCGCCGTCCAGACAGGGCAGGCGCTCATCGGCGAGCGGCTCCTCTCCGCGCATCAGAACGAGAACCCGATCTTCGGAGTCGACTCCGTTCCCTTCCTCGCCGCCTCCTTTGACGACGCCGCGACACTCTGGGAAGCGACCCGTCCCGTCCTTGAGCGCATCCTGGACGAGCAGAACCTCGTCCTCCTCTACTCGGTGCCGTGGCCGCCGCAGGGATTCTACTTCAACAAGCCCGTCACCTCGCTCGCCGACGCGCAGGGCGTCAAGTTCCGCACCTACAACGCCGCCGGCGACAGAATGGCCGAACTCGCCGGAATGCTGCCCGTCAAAATTGAGGCCGCCGAACTCAACCAGGCGCTCTCCACCGGCGTCGCCGACGGATTCGTGTCGTCCGGCTCGACCGGCTACGACCGCAAGGTCTGGGAATTCCTCAGCCACTTCTACGAAGCCGACGCCTGGCTGCCGCGCAACCATGTATTCGCCAACAAGGACGCCTGGAACGGTCTCTCCGCCGACATTCAGTCCGATGTCCGCGGATGCGCCGCCCTCGCCGAATACTCCGGCACCTGGCGCGCCGTCCACTACACCGCCTTCACGCTCGGCGAACTCGCCGCCAACGGAATGGATGTCGGCGTCGTCAGTCCGCAACTTAAAGGCGAACTGGAGAACATCGGCGCCACCATGACCGGCGAATGGCTCAACGACGCGGGCGCCGACGGCAAGGCGATCATTGACGCCTACCGCGCCGCGCGCTAATCTAAGCCTCCCGCTTCGGGACGGATGCCACGGAAGAGCCGCGCGCGCAGGACGAAAGTTCATTCGCGCGCGGCTCCTTCATTTTTGTTTCCGCATCCGCGCTGACGGCGCCGAAAAACAACCCCGAATGAACGGACTCGCACGAGCCGCGCGCGCGACACGGCGCGTCCTTGACACGCTCTACCTGATCGGCGGCGGCGTCGGCGCGCTGTTTCTCATCGCGATACTGGTCATCATCGTCACGCAGATGCTCGCGCGCTGGACAGGGCAGACCTTCCCCGGCGGCACGCACTACGCGGGCTACTGCATGGCGGCGGCGTCGTTTTTCGCGGCGGCGTACGCGCTGAACTACGGCGCGCACATCCGCGTGTCGCTGCTCCTGGAACACCTCGGACGCCGCAGACTCTGGGGCGAAATATGGGCGACCGCCGTCGCCCTCGTGATCTGCACGCTGTTCTCGTTCTACGCTATCAAGACGAACCTGCTCTCGCACAAGTTGAACGACATCAGCCAGGGACAGGACGCGACCCCGATCTGGATTCCGCAGATAGCGATGTCCATCGGCACGGTGCTGCTGACAATCGCCCTGCTGGACAGGCTGACGCGCCTCGTCTTCACCGGCGAAAGCGGCGAGCGCGCGGCGACGGTCGGAACAGGCGAGGAAGAAACGGACGACTCGTCCGCCGCCGAACCCGTCGCGCGGCGGTCGGACACGGGAGCCTGAGCGGTGGAGGAATTCTATCTCACGGTGGTGTTTCTGTTCGTTCTGTTCCTGCTGCTGGGGACGGGCGTCTGGATCGGTCTCGCGCTGATGGGCGTGGCGTATGTGGGGATGGAACTTTTCACTTCGCGTCCCGCCGGCGACGCGATGCTGACGACAATCTGGACATCATCCTCGTCATGGACGCTCACCGCCCTGCCGCTCTTCATCTGGATGGGCGAGATACTTTATCGCACGCGATTATCCGAGGACATGTTCCGCGGCCTCGCCCCGTGGATGGCGCGGCTGCCCGGCGGTTTGCTGCATACGAATGTTGTGGGCTGCACGATCTTCGCGGCGGTGTCGGGGTCGTCGGCGGCGACGCTGACGACGGTGGGCAAGATGTCTATACCGGAGTTGCGGCGGCGCGGGTATCCGGAGTTTATGACGATCGGCACGCTGGCGGGGTCGGCGACGCTGGGTCTGATGATACCTCCGTCGCTGACGCTGATTGTGTACGGGGTGACGATCAACGAGTCGATCACGAAGTTGTTTGTCGCGGGGATCCTGCCCGGCCTGACGCTCGCGGGGATGTTCATGCTGTATGTGGCGGCGTGGCATTTCGCGCGTCCGGGGGACAGGCCCGAGCGCGACCCGCCGATGGCGTTTCGGCGCAAGTTGTACAACTCGCGTTTTCTGATACCGATCATCTGTCTTGTGCTGGTGGTGATCGGCTCAATGTATCTTGGTTATGCGACGGCGACGGAGGCGGCGGCGTTCGGTGTGATCGGGGCTTTGGTGTTGTCTTTGGTGCAGGGTTCTTTGACGCCCGCGACTTTTTTCGGGAGTCTGATGGGCGCGACGCGGACATCGGCGATGATCGCGTTGATATTGATGGGGGCGTCGTTTTTGTCGTTGTCCATGGGTTTCACGGGTTTGCCGCGTTCTTTGGCGGGGTGGATTGCTTCGCTTGAGTTGTCGGTGGTGACGCTGATTGTGGCGCTGACGATTTTTTATATTATTATCGGTATGTTTCTGGACGGCATTTCGTCGGTTGTGTTGACGATGGCGGTGGTGGAGCCGATGGTGCGTGGTGCGGGGATTGATTTGATCTGGTTTGGTATATTTATTGTGGTGGTTGTGGAGATGGCGCAGATCACGCCGCCGATTGGATTTAATTTGTTTGTGATGCAGGGGATAACGAAGCATCCGATTGGTTATGTGGCGAAGACGGCTTTGCCGATGTTTGCGATTATGGTGTTGATGGTGGGTGTGCTGGTGATGTTTCCGGAGTTAGCGACCTGGCTGCCGGACACGATTCGCCAGCGCCCGGAATAA
>JALCBB010000057.1 GCA_028066985.1 Alphaproteobacteria bacterium | reverse complement strand
ACTTATGCCTGCGGGCGCCGCCCGCTTTTTTGCAGGCAGCGCCTGCGGGCATCAGCGGGTGCGGCTCGCTTGAGCGGCTGTCGTGAATGTCTTAGTCAAACGCCCACTAATGCCAAGGGCAGTTCGTCGTTGTTCCTTTTAAGCAAGGGCGCGCCCGCGAGCAAAACCCGCGGGCGCGCAAACCCTCGCCTCTTAAGCCGACTTCTTAGGCGCGCGCGGCTCGTCCATAAGACCCTTTATAAGCGCATAACACCCGATCACCAGAACCACCGCAAACGGCAAGCCCGTGGAAACCGCCGCCGCCTGCAACGCCCCCAAACCACCCCCAAGCAACAACGCGATCGCAACAGCGCCCTCAAATGTCACCCAGAACACCCGCTGCGAAACCGGCGCGTCAATCTTTCCGCCGGCCGTGATCGTGTCAATCACCAAAGACCCCGAATCCGACGAAGTCACGAAAAACACAATCACCAGCACAATCCCCACAAACGAAGTGATCGCCGCCAAAGGCAGATTCGCCAGCATGCTGAACAACTTCAACTCAAGCGAAGCGTCCGCCACCGCCTGATACCCCTCGTTCAACATCCCGAGCGCGGTGCCGCCGAATGTCGTCATCCACAACACCGACACCACCGACGGAATCAGCAGCACACAGACAATGAACTCGCGCACCGTGCGTCCGCGCGACACGCGCGCGATGAACATCCCCACGAACGGCGACCACGAAATCCACCACGCCCAGTAAAACGAAGTCCAGCCCTGACTGAAATTCGCGTCCGCGCGTCCGAACGGATTGGACAACGCCGGCAGATACTGCGCGTACGAAGCGAGATTCCGAAAGAAACCCGTGAAAATCGCCACCGTCGGGCCGACAATAATGATGAACAAAAGCAGCAGCGCCGCCAGTCCGATGTTCAGCTGCGAAAGACGCTTGACGCCCTTGTCAATTCCGGCCATGACCGAAATCAAAGCGACAACCGTGATCGCGCTGATAAGAACAACCTTGGACGCGTTTCCGACCGGAATCCCGAACAGGAAGTTGAGTCCGGCGTTCGCCTGTTCGGCGCCGAGTCCGAGCGAGGTGGCGAGTCCGAAAAGCGTGGCGAAGACGGCGAGGGTGTCGATGACATGCCCCGTCCAGCCCCAGACCTTCTCCTTGAAGATCGGATAAAAGATGGAGCGCATGCTCAGCGGCAGTCCCTTGTTGTAACTGAAGAGCGCCAGCGAGAGCGCGACCACCGCGTAGATCGCCCAGGGATGGAGTCCCCAGTGAAAGATGGTCGCCGCCATCGCGAGACGCTCGGCGTCGGCGGCGTTGCCGGCGGCGCCGGCGAGGGGCGCCCAGCTGTCGGGCGCGCCGGCGTTTCCGGCGACGGACGACGAAAAGTGCGAGATCGGTTCCGAGACGCCGAAGAACATGAGTCCGATGCCCATGCCGGCGGCGAAGAGCATGGCGAACCATTCCGGATAGGAGTAGTCGGGCTTGGCGTCCAGTCCGCCGATGCGGACCTTGCCGAGCGGCGACAGCACGATGCCGACGCATACAAGCACGAAGATGTTGCCGCCGAGCAGGAAGAACCAGTCGAAGTTCGTGGTGATCGCCGGACGCAGCCATCCGAAGGCGGCGCCGGCGGCGTCGGGCAGGGCGAGCGAGAAGAAAACGAAGATGACGACCGTCAGTCCGGAGATGAGAAAGACGGGGTTGTGGATGTCTAATCCGAAGGGACCGATTTTCGGCTGGATGTTGTCCTGGCCGATGGTGTACTCGGTCTCAACTTTGGAGGGGGTGGCTTCGGCGCCTTCCTGTTCGGTCATGGCGGCTCCTTGGCGCGTAAGTGCGCTGCGCGAATCGGCGCTCCCGTCCCTGCGGTGATGGTAGAGCCTTGGGGGGCGGGATGTCAATTACGGCGGGGAAAATTCGGATTAATTCAGCGTTTACAGGGAGTTATTCGGGCGTGAAGGGGGCGAGGTCGGCGGTTTCGCGCGGATTGAAGAGGATTTCCAGGTGATTCCCGTCGGGGTCGGTGAGTTTGACGAGGCGCGTCTGGAGTTTCGGCACGACCTGCACATGGTAGGCGACTTTGTGTTCGCGGAGGTGGCGGAGGAAGTGATCGAGTCCGCTGGCGGTGAGGGCGAAGTGGTGGATGCCGGGCCGCGTGTTTGTCGCGGACGGCTCGTGGTCGCGTTCGTTGAGGTGGAGGAGGGGGATGTCGTCCAGGTAGAGCCAGACGCCGGGACTTCGGACGGGCGGCCGCGGTCCCGCTTTGAGTCCGAGGACGGCGGTGTAGAATTTGGCGAGACGCGGGCAGTCCGTTGTCTGAATGTTGACATGGTGGAGCGCGTGGAGTTGCGGGGGACGAGTGGTCATGGTGTTTCCGGTGTTTCTGGCGCGAGGGATTTTTGCAGGATGGTGGTGTGGATGCTGACGCCGTGTTTGTGTCCGACATTGCGGAGTGTGCCGACGGTTTGGAATCCGAGTTTATGGTGGAAGGCGAGCGAGGGTGTTGTGCTGTTGTCGTGGGAGGCGATGACGGCGATGATTTCGCGGATATCGGATTCGGGCGCCTTGTTGAGGAGTTCGGAGACGAGTTTGCTGCCGATGTTCCGCCGCTGGTGGTCTTGGTTCACATAGACGGAGAGTTCGGCGGTGTGTTTGTATGCGTTGCGGGTTCGGTACGGGGCGAGGTATGCGAAGGCGGTGATGGTGTTGTTGTGTGTGGCGACGAGGTAGGGGTAGTTGAGTTTCTGGAGTTCCTGCCATTTTCGGATCATGGTATTTTCGGGGGGCGGGGTGGTGTCAAAGGAGATGGTGGTGTGGAGGACGAAGTATTTGTAGATGCCGGTGATCTGGGGGAAGTCGCTGAGGCGGGGGCTGCGGATGGAGATGTGGTTCTGGCGGGACATTGTATTGTCCATTATACAATAATTGAGAATTAATTATAAAGACAGACGAAGAGCAGCCTCTGGCATTAGTGAGCGAGAATTTTAGACTCTTAAAGCAGCCGCTCAAGCGAGCGATGCCCGCTTATGCCTGCGGCGGCTCGCCGCAAAATTAAAATTTGCTTCAAGGGCTTCATTGATGGCGCCGCGTTTTTCGCCTTTTGTCGTCTTTTCCTTTTGTCATCTTTTAAAGAAACATTGAAGCGTACGCCGCTTGCTACGCGCATATCGCGCGGACTCAGTCCGTGCGCGACGGGGAAGGCGACATCTTGCCGCCTTTCCATTTTTCAGAGAATGAGGCATCTTTTGAATCTGGCTGAGGGTCAGCCAAAGAAGTCTTGATAATTTGCGGTGTAGATATACCATTGCCAAAGACATATGCATAACCCCTCGTCAAGCTCGAAACTCTTGAAAAAGAATACTTGTCCGAGCTGTCAGACGCGGACTGCAGAATCCGAAGGTCGCTCTCATTCGTGAGTCTCATCACGCACCATGTGCCGCATTGTGACAAAACTGACGAAGATAATTCGGATGGTCTTTGAGTGCTTAACATCAGGGAAAGGTTGAATTTTCTCCCCTCTTTAGCCAGACGCTCATAGGCAAGCGTTGAATTTCCACCATCATCCGCCACTTGATGCGTTAAATAATGATGCGCCTCTTCCAGAACGAGCAGAGTCGGATGTGTTTTTCCCGGCCCTCTTGAAAAGAGTTCGTCCGCATACGCCTCCAGAAGCGGTCCCGCGACATAAGGCATTAAGTCTGTCGCAACCGAGCTCAGATCGATAATGTGGACATTCCAATGACCATCTTTCTGATCGATCTTTCCAAAAATTTCTTCTGTGAGCGCCTTGGTTGATTCCCCCATGCTTATATTCTTATTGTCGGCGCCACGCGCACAGAATTCCTGCTCGCCACTAATGTCTATCACCTCTTGAAACCTGCCATCTGACACCAATGCATCTATTCTGGCTATCATAGGCCGGATGTTGGAGTAATGGAAGGCATCGCGCGTCCAGCCCGACCTGTCTTGCTTTAAACAAGCCCACTCCGCACATAAGCAGCCTATGGCGCTAAAAGGAGGCCACTTGTCAAAAGTGTTTTGCTCTTGGCTTTCTCTTGCTTGTATAAGCAGATTCCTTGCTTCTTCAGCGTATTTTGCCGTTTGCTGATTAGGACTGCCATCATCCCTCAGCTTTTGGTTTTTGTTTTCTTTGTTGATCGGCCAGACGGCATGATCCTCTCCCGAGGATTCAACATAAGCCAGATGCTCCAAAGCAAAGCGCAGCGCGGGAAGTTGAGTTTTATCGCTTGGCATCAGGAGCCTGATAATACCCTGCCGTCCCAGAGCATAGTAGGGAATACGCTGGTATTTAACAGAGTCATCGGGGCTATCTTCGGGAGATCTCCCAATTTTAGTAACCTTAATTAATGGACCGGGGGTTTCGTTATTGGCGCCGCTGCCGTTATCCTGAAATGCCGCCGCATATTCTCCATTGATGTCAAATATAACCAGTCTGGATTTTTGATTCTGCGCGACTATCATTTGAGCGATCCGACTGATAAAATTCGTCTTTCCCTGCCCCGTTGATCCGAGCACGGCTACATGTCGCGCGAGAAAATCATTAAGATCAACGAATACGTCTATTTGTTCGGACTTGGCGTCAACGCCCAGAACAATGCCGTCTTTCGCGTCTCGCCGAGTTATCACGGCCTCCATCTCTTTCTGGATCAGGGGATATGCCTTTGAGCCCAGGGCGGGAAGTTTCCAGCTTTGATCGCTGAAATCAATGTCTCCGCCCTCCTTCGCCGAGAGACTGCCGATTACGATGGCGGACATTTGTCTCAGCGGCGCGTCGTTTTTATCCATTCTTTTCGGCTCTGCGAAGAATATTTCCTCAACGCGACAAACGATTGAATTAGCCCCGCCATCGATTACAAACAGGTCCATAGGCTGCCCCACTTCGCTGACGCCTTCATATCCCGACGATACATAGCTCCTCATGGCTTCTTCCAGGTTAAGAAGAATCCTTGTTCCTTTAACTTCGACTACGGCGCCGATGGCGTTCCTACTTGTCGTCATTTTCAGACTCCTCAGTTGTGTTGTCGCTCAACGAAGGCTGTTGGGTCTTCTCCGAAGATGTGGCGTCTTCTATCAGCTTCCGGAGCTTCTTTAATTCCTCCATGTTGCGGTCCACTATGGCTGGCACAGGAAGCATTTTAGCCACCTTCCCAAAATGAACTTCCTCGTCATGCCCGACAATGGTCACATTCGGAAGCAGTTTTTCATGGACGATCTTGAGCAGAGGCACCCCTGACAGAGAGTCCCGGCCTCCGTTAAAGCCGGTATAGAAAACGACCATCTGCATAGTCGGGTTTCCCATCGCTGATTCCAGAACCCTGTTGATGTGCGAATCGTTAAATGAGTATCCGGAAATAATCAGGGCCGTCTGGTTTTTTCTCACAAATTCATGGAATCTGCGAATCATTTCGCCGTATACATACCCTGCGGTCTGATAAAATTTTTCTATAGACGGCAAAACCAGAAAGCTCGGGAATTTATCCGAGCGCTTCTCCAAAAAGCGATTTATCGCCGATATCTGGCTTTCGGAGGAAATTTCTCTCAAGGTGTCATCGTCATCCAGTCTCCATGACAAAGACCCATGCATCTTTACATAATTTACGCCGTGAACATCGTACTGAGCCTGTCCGGTGGACAGAAAATTTCTGTAGCCGATATCAAAGGTGGAGGGGTCAAATTCTCTGTAATGGGTTCCCTTAAAACCGTTGTTTATGTTTATGCCCAAAATTTCAGCAGCCCACTCGACACCCAGATCGTAGTTGAGCGTGAAAATCCATGGCAAAGGCTGCCCAGGCTGCCTTGTGGAACAAAGTCTTATGAGAAAGGTTTGATAGTCCTCGAGACTGTTGCCATTCGAGGAGTTTTCTGGTTTTCCTGTCCAGAAATCATCTTCTAATTTCGCCGCTCGCAGAACGCACCTTTCCAGACTTGTCAAAGCCTTTTCGCACTTCACTTTTTCGCACTTCACTTTTTCTGCGTCATTCCGATCGATATTTTCATAAAAGTGTATTGCGGTCTTCACTTTGCCAATCAGCTCTTCAACATTCACGCCGCCTGCATCAGAACAAAGCCATCCTTTGCTTGAAAGGAATTTGTGACTTTCCTCAGAATCAGACTTGAGGCCCGTGATGATCTCGCTCATTTCCTTGCCGCCTGCGGACACAGAGGCCCCCGAGCCGAAGAGGGCGCCTAAATTCTCTACTCTTAAAAGCAGAGCAAGATAAGCCCTAAGCTTCTCTTCATCCAAAGGTTCGCCTGCTCGATAAGCAACCAAAGCCACTGCCACATTCTCCCGTAAGAGGTTAGATTAATGGGAGTATACCCATGTCCAGGCAGTCTTGCAACCCCCAATTTTAATTTTTTTTAGTGGTAATTTTGCGGGCAAAAATCGAGCGAATCAGGCTGAAGAGAGGGAGACGGGCACGGTTCTCGAGAAGGCGCAAAGCGAGGCTACGCCCCGCACACCGCCAATAACGATGCCGCATTATCCCCGATCCCCGCCCTTCATCATCCCTCAGGAGTATGGTAAAATTACTATAACACCCCGGCGACAGGAAAGGACGGAAACATGCCTGAAGAAGAAATCCCCATCAAGCCGGGAAGCGGCAATGTGTTCGCCGACCTCGAACTTCGCGACGCCGAGCGGCTGCAGGTCAAAGCGGACATTCTCGTCGCCATCAGCAGGGAAATCCGCCGTCGCAAACTGACGCAGAAACAGGCGGCGAAGAAAATGGACATCACGCAGTCCGATCTGTCGCGTCTGCTGCGCGGCGACTTTCGCGGCTACACGGTGGATCGCCTCACGCGCATGCTGACCAAGGTCGGATACGATGTGACGGTCGTCATCCGCCGCCCCGCGCGCCGCCGAAAAGAACAGGCGGGAAAAATGAGCGTCGATCTCCGCTCCTCGTGACACGCGCGCGATGGACACCAGAAACGCGGCGCCGTCAATGAAGCCCTCAAAACAAATTTATTTTTTGCGGGCTAGCCCGCACCCATCTGCTAGCATCGCTCGCTTGAGCGGCTGCCGTAAGAGTCTGAAATTAACTCCCACTAATGCCAAAGACCGTGCTTCGTCTGTCCCCTAAAGGGCGGAGCGCGGCAGGGTCAATGCATCCCGTGGAACAAATTACGGGCAGCGCCCGCACCCATCAGCGAACGCCGCCCGCTTGAGCCGCCATCGCTAAGAATACAAAGTCAGCGCCCGCTAACGCCGGGGGGCGATACATCAGACTTGAAATTAAAGCCGCGCCCCAATATGATCAAAAAGGTCGCCGCCGTAGCTCAGTGGCAGAGCACATCCTTGGTAAGGATGGGGTCGACAGTTCAATTCTGTCCGGCGGCACCATCGCGCAAAATCAGAAACAGACCGGCGCCCGCGAAAGTCATCGCCGTCAGCGTCCAGGCGAAAGGCGCCGCGCTGCCGTCCTGAAAACCGCCGACAAGTCCGCCCGCCAGCGCGCCCCCGGCAAACTGCAGCGAAAACAACAGCGCAACCGCAGGACCATGACGCATGTCATCGCGCAACGTGCCGAGAAGCGTCAGCGGCGCCCCCGCTATCAGCCAGCCCTGGAAAAACGCGACCAGACACATTCCAAGCATCACCGAAAACACCGTCTCAACTCCGAACAGAACCGGCGCGAGAATCACAAGTCCGCAGAACGGCAGACACAGACACGAACGCGAAAACAACCACATCGGCGGATACCCCCGCGCCGCGAAACGCGCCGCCACAAAACTGCCGAGCATGAACGCAAACACCATCTGCATGAAAACAAGTCCGAAATCCTCGGTGGCGACGCCGAGTCCGTTAATAAGAATGAACGGCGCCGCGATGATAAACGCGAAAAGCGCCCCGAAACTGAACGCCGCCGGCAGAAGAACCGCAAGCGATCTCCGGCGCAGAAGAATGTTCCTGTATTCCGCAAGCGCGCCGCCAAGCGAAAGCGGCGCGGCGGCGGCAATGTTGACGGTCTCGGGAACAAAACGCTTCACGAGCAGCCAGACCACGGCGGCGAAAAGCGCGAGAATGAGAAAGATCGCGCGCCATCCGAACCACACATAGACATAGCCGCCGAGGAGCGGGCCGACAGCAGGCGCGACGCCGACAAACATTCCGAAGTAGGCGAGGATTTTGAGAGCGCGCTGTTCTTCGTAGAGCGCGCGGATGGTCGGAGTCGCGGCGGCGGCGGAGACGCTTCCGCAGGCGGCCTGGAGAACGCGCGCCGCGATAAGCATATGAATGGAAACCGCGACGGCGGCAAGAAGACTCGCGACGACAAAGCCGAGGTATCCGATGAGAAGGAGGCGGCGTCTGCCGAAGCGTTCGGAGAGCGGCCCGTGGACAAGTTGCGCGAGCGCGGCGGTGAGGAAGTAGGCGCTCATCGTGAGGTAGGCGAGTTCGGGGGTGGTCGAGAAGTATGCGGGGAGGTGCGCGAGGCTCGGCGCGTAGAAGTCGGTGGCGAGAATATTGACGGCGGCGCAGGCGATGAGGACGGCGGGAACGACGATGTGCTGCGCCGAGGCGCGGATGTGTCGCGGGGCGC
This sequence comes from Alphaproteobacteria bacterium, assembly GCA_028066985.1. Lineage (GTDB taxonomy): Bacteria > Pseudomonadota > Alphaproteobacteria > JALCBB01 > JALCBB01 > JALCBB01. The sequence continues at coordinate 2,849 of JALCBB010000057.1, read as the reverse complement.
GGGCGGCCGGCGTGGGGGTGCCGTGCGGCGATGGTCCCTGGACGACGGGACCCGCGAGGGTGGCGCCGTGAGTTTCGGCGTCTTTGGTTGCTGGCGGGACGGCGACGAGCGCGGGTTTTTGTTTTTCGGGCGGCATGAACATTCCTTAGTTAAGTTTCTGGCATTGTGGAGTTGACTTTAGACTTATCGCGGCGTTCGCTCAAGCGACCGCGAAGCACCGCCCCTGGCATTAGTAAGACTTTGACTAAGACAGTCACGATGCCGGCTCAAGCGAGCGATACCAACTGATGCCCGCAGGCGCTGCCTGCAAAAAAATTAAATTAAAAAGAAATTAATTTATTTAATTGACACCATTATTTGTCTATTAATTAATAGGAAAACAATTTATTTAATTGACCTCTTAAATAGTCCATTTAATTTTTTAATTTTTTTTGCGGGCTAGCCCGCACCCATTAGTTGGTGTGTTTCGCTTGAGCCAGCATCGTGACTGTCTTAGTCCAACGCCCACTAATGCCGAGTGTTGCACTTCGTCTGTCTCCTAAGTCAAACTCCCGCTAATGCCAGAGGCTGCTCTTCGCTGTCTCTGTTAAATTAACCGCGGGCAATGCGGCGTCCCGTCGGCGAACGGCCGACCCGCACCATCTCACGATGCACCACATAACCACCCGCGCACGCTATCATCCCCCCGCCGACCCAGGTGTAAACATCAACACCCTCCGCAAAAAACCACCACGCGAACAACGCCGTTATCGGCAAACGCAAATAATCAAAAACAATCACCATCCCCGCCTCCGCCGCCCGAATCGCGCGCGTAGATAAAAGCGCCGACACCGAACCAATCACACCCGCCGCGACCAAAGCCCCCCACAACTCAAAAGACGCCGGCCACCGCCACACAAAAATCCCGAACGGCGCCGCCGCCGCCGCGCCCCACAAATGATGCCAGAACAATATCCGGCCGGGAGACTCCGTCACCAGCAACTTTTTAATCAAGACCGTGCATGTCCCCATCGCCAGCGCCGCGAACAACGGCAGAAACATCGCCCACAGCAAACCCCCGCCCCACGGACGCAAAATCACCAGCACCCCCGCGAAACCAACCACAATCCCCGCCCAGCGTCGCCAGCGGAAACGCTCGCCCAGAAAAATCATCGCCAGCAAAGCCGCGAACAACGGCAGCGTGAAATTAAGCGCGACCGCCTGCGCCAGCGGCAGCAAGGCGAGTCCCCAGAAAAACATCAGTCCGCCGAGCGCGCCGATCACGCCGCGCGCGAACATCATCCACGGACGCCGCACATGCGTCGCCGCGTCCTCGTGCCGCAGCGCCCACGGCAGCAGCAGCGCGAAACCGATGAACATCCGCAGGAAAAAAACCTGCTGCGGCGGCAGATCCTCGCTCGCGATCCGCACGAAAACAACCATCAGCGAAAAACCAAGCGCCGCCAGACACATATACGCCGCGCCCAGCGCGATGTTGTCGCCGCCGCCCATGCCGTGTCCGGCGACCAGAACCCGCAGCCGGCGCAGACCGCGCGGCAGATGATGAATGGTGTCGGGCTGCACTTGAGTCCGCGAGTCCGGATCAGTCTTTAGACGCGCGGCGCGCAAAAACTTCGCGCACGATCTTGTCGGAGACCTGTCCGCCGGCGTCTTTGACGGCGGCGCGGTAGGCGGCGGGCGTTCCGTAGGGGCCGAACGCCTTCATCTCGCGCGCGGGGTCGCGGATAGCGACCGTCCCCTTGCCGTGCGGACGCACCCACTTCCACGCGAAGTCGCGCGTGACAATCGCGAAACGATGACGGCGCCGCGAGTGAACGCGTCGCATGGCGATGGAGTTGTCTTTGTGGGCGAGCCATTCTTCGTGGTCGCGCGCGAAGAGCCGGTCGTAGGCGATGAAGAACTCGCGCAGGTATCGCGGCGTGGCGATGTGGAGGTTGGAGATCACCCAGCAGCGGTCGGCGAAGCCGTGGTAGTAGGAGATCGCCGAGAAGACGCCGTCGCGGTCGATGTAGGGCGCGAAGGGAAAGGCGCGGCAGGAGAGCGAGCGGTTGTCGCGTTCGCAGAAGGCGGCGCCTTTGCACTCGGCGGCGACGCAGAGGCGTCCGGCTTCGCGGACGACTTCGCGTCCGGCGGCGTCTTTGGGTTTGAAGCGCGACCAGAGGTCGGTGCGCGCGGTGAGGAGGTTCCACTCGCCGCGGTCGAGGACGGGCACGGCGTTGCTGGTTGTGCAGCAGACGGGCTCGCCGTTGTTGAGCGGCGCGCAGAAGCGTCCGCAGTCGAGGCTGGCGATGGGGGCGGCGAAGTTTGAGAGGAGGCGGTCGTAGTCGGCGGCGTCGAGGCGTTTGCTGGCGCGGGGTTTTGCGGGCGGCGTGGGGGGCGGCGCGGACTTTGCGGACATGGTGGAGATACTTTAGACTTTTTTCTGGCTTTGTGTTTTTTTACGGATGCGCGGGAGGTTCTGGTTATGAGTGAAGGCGAGGTGACGGGTCGTGTCTGGTGGCTGGTGGGCTGTCGTGACGGCCTGGCGGTGTCGGCTGGTGATGTTGAGGAGGAGCGGGTGGGTCCGTTTGTGTCGTATGAGGAGGCGCGGCGGGCGTGGTCGGATCGTGCGTGGTCTAGCGTGGATGATGCTGAGATGCGCTGGTCGATTGTGGAGGGTGACGCCGACGGCTGACAGGCGGCAGTGACGGTGACGGACGACTGGCAAGGCGCCAATTAAATCGGCGTGCTGCCTCCGGCATTAGTGGGAGTCTGACTAAGACATTCACAATAGCCGCTCAAGCGAACCGCGCCCACTGATGCCCGCAGGCGCTGCCTGCAAAAAAGCGGGCGGCGCCCGCAGGCATAAG
>JALCBB010000056.1 GCA_028066985.1 Alphaproteobacteria bacterium | reverse complement strand
ATTAGTGGGAGTTTGACCTAGACAGTCACGATGCTGGCTCAAGCGAGCGATGCCAACTAATGGGTGCGGGCTAGCCCGCAAAAAAAATTAAAAAATTAATTGGACTATTTAAGAGGTCAATTAAATAAATTGTTTTCTTAATTAATTGACTATTAATGGTGTCAATTAAATAAATTATTTTCTTTTTAATTTAATTTTTTTTGCAGGCAGCGCCTGCGGGCATCAGTGGGTGCTGCTTGCTTGAGCCAGCATTGTTAATGTCTAAATATAACTCCCACTAATGCCAGGGGCCGTGCTTCGTTGTCCCCTAATTAAAAACGCCCACTAATGCCAAAAGTCGCACTTCGTCTTTTTTAAGGATGCAGTTTCTCATCAATGACATCGGCGGCGCCAGACTGCCGCTCACGCCGTAAACGCTCAGCCAGAAAAATACTCTGCACATACGCCGTCGCCTCATCCAAATCATGATTCACCAGCACATAATCATAGTCCACCCAGTGCCCCACCTCGCGCAACGCGCCGCCCAAACGCGCCTCCATCACATCCGCACCATCCTGCGCCCGCAACTTCAAACGCTCGCGCAACGAACCCAAGTCCGGCGGCAGCAAAAATACCGTCACCACATCACCACCCAACTCCCTCACCAACTGCTCCGCACCCTGCCAGTCAATGTCAAACACCATGCTCGCTCCCTCCCGCAACGCCGCCTCAACCGGCGCCCGCGGCGTGCCATAAAAATTGCCGAAGACCTCCGCCGTCTCCACAAACCACCCCGACGCACGGCGCTCCTCAAACTCAGCCAGACTCAAAAAATAATAGTCCCTCCCCTCCTCCTCATCCCCGCGCCGCGGCCGCGTCGTCGCCGATACCGAAAGCCGCAACGACGAGTCATAACGCAAAAGCCGGCGCGTAATCGTCGTCTTTCCGCCGCCCGAAGGCGACGACAACACCAAGCACAAGCCGCGCCGCCGCCACGGCACAACCCGCGAAAACGGCGCCGACTCATGAAGTCGCAAAAGAGCATTGCCAGGCATAATCACACAATAGCCAAAAACGCCGGACACTTCCACAGCCCCGGATGTCAGAAACTCCAATCTGTGTTAACCTCCGAACATGACAACTTCTCGCGGCATCCTCATCACCGGCGCAAGCAGCGGACTCGGAAAAGCGCTCGCCCTCGCCTACGCGGCGTCCGATGTCCGCCTTCACCTCGCCGCCCGCAACGCCGAGCGCCTTCACGCCGTCGCCGAAATCTGCCGCGCGCAGGGCGCCGAAGTCACAACCGCGCAGGTGGATGTCACCGACGAAAACGCCGTCCGCGCATGGGTCGCGGGAGTCACCGGCACTCTTGATCTCGTCTTCGCGAACGCCGGCATCTCCGCGGGCGGCGCCGAAAAAGGCATTGAGCCGTTCGCGCAAAGCGACGCCGTCTTCCGCACCAACATTGACGGCGTGCGATACACCGTTGAAGCCGCCATTGAAAAAATGCGTCCGCAAGGGCACGGACAAATCGCGATCATCTCGTCGCTCGCCGGCTTTCGCGGACTGCCCGGCTCCGCGAGTTACAGCGCGAGCAAAGCCGCCGTGCGCGTGTGGGGCGAGGCGCTGCGCGGCAGTCTCGCGCGCGTCGGTATCCGGCTGAGCGTAATCTGTCCGGGCTATATCGTGACGCCGATGACAGACAGAAACGCCTACCGAATGCCGTTCCTGATGCCGGTTGAAAAGGCGACGGCAATCATTCAGCGCGGACTCCGGCGCGACAAGGCGCGCATCGTGTTTCCGTTCGGATTGTGGGCGATCGTGTGGCTGCTCTCAGTCGTGCCGCCGGGCTGGACAGATCCGATCTTCAATCGCATGCCCGAAAAAGGCCGGCTTGAAGACTAAGGGCGCGGGCGCGACGGCGGTGTGGGCCAGTCGCCCTCGTGATGCGGGAGACCGTCATCGGGGAGTTCATACCAGTCGCCCTTGTCGGCGGCGTAGATGTGGTCGTCAACAACGAAGTTCGTCGGATCGTCAATCGCGCCCGCGACAATCGCGATATGCTTCTCGCCCTCCTCGCGGTAAAAAAGCGCGGAGCCGCAACGGCGGCACGAGCCGCGGCGTCCCTTCTCGGATGACACAAACCACGCGATATGATCCTGCGCGCCGTCGCTCCATTTGATCGTGTCACTGGTGACGGCGATGGCGGGCATGGCGTGTCCGTGAAACTTGCGGCACATGGAACAGTGACACCATGTCAGCGGAAAAGGTCCGCCCGCAAAGTGAAACGACACCGCGCCGCATAAACACGATCCGCTCTGATGATTCGCTCCGTCGGTCATGAGTTTTCTCCTTTTAATTGCGGACGGTCGCCGCGATGGCGCGGCAGTCCGTCGTCGGGAAGTTCGTACCAGTCGCCCTTGTCGGCGGTGTAAATGTGATCCTTGACGAAAACGGCGACAGGGTTGTCAAGGGCGCCCGCCGCGACCGACACATGCGCGTCGCCCTCGTCACGGCAGAAAAGCGCCGAGCCGCAGCGCCGGCACGAGCCGCGGCGTCCGCGAGCGGAGGACGCGAACCACGCGACCCGCGCCTCGGCGCCGGCGCTCCACTCTATCAGGGTGTCGTCAACATTGACGGACGCCATCGCGTGTCCGAAAAATTTGCGGCACATAGAGCAGTGGCACCACGCCAGCCGCAACGGCGCCGCGTTTATCCGAAACGACACCGCGCCGCAAAGGCATGAACCGGTCTGCACGGCGACGGTCAAAGGTCATTCCCCCGCGACGGCGGACAATAACGGAAACAATAACGGCGAGGCAGTCCGTCGTCATCTTTGTCGGCGACGGCGACGGTCAAAGGTCATTCTCCCGCGACGGCGGGCAATAACGGAAACCATAACGGCGCGGCAGTTCGTCACCGTCGCCGTCGCCTTCATTGTCAACATTGACAGTCACAGGTCATTCTACCTGTGATTGTGGACAATAACAGCGCGAAATTTCGGCGCCGTTTTTGTCGCCGTTTTCGCCGTCTTTGTCCCCGACAATCACGCGTATTCGCCCCGCGGAAGCGAGTCGGCGCCGCCCTCCTCGGCTCGCTTCTTCGTATACGCCTCCATCGCCTCGCGGCGCGCAGGATCCAGAGGCGGAGCCTCAAAGTCGGCAAGGATTTCCTTCCACACGCGGTTGCAATGCTCGGCGTTCTGCGGCGAGCCGCCCTCAGTCCAGGCGCCGAAATTGCGCCAGTCGGAAATCATCGGCGAGTAAAACGCCGTCTCATAACGCGCAATCGTATGCTCGGTGCCGAAAAAGTGTCCGCCCTGCCCGACCTCGCGGATCGCGTCAAGCGCAAGACCATCGGCGTCAAGACTGAGCGGCTCCATAATCTGCGCGAACTGCTGAATCAACTCCGCGTCAAGAACGAATTTTTCGTAACTGGCGACAAGGCCGCCCTCCATCCAGCCGCCGGCGTGCTTGCAAAGGTGCGTGCCGCTCAGCAAAACCGCCCAGAGCGAAAACATCGCCTCGTACGCCGCCTGCGCATCAACCGCATTCGCCGCGCACGCGTTGGAAGTTCGCATCGGAATCTTGTAGCGGCGCGTGAGTTGTCCGGAAGCGAGAGTCGCTTTGACATACTCAGGCGTCCCGAAGGCGGGCGAGCCGCTCTTCATGTCAACATTGGAAGTGAACGAACCGTAAATGCAGCGCGCGCCCGGCCGTATCATCTGCAAAAACGCGATGGACGCAAGCGCCTCGGCATTCTGCATCACGAGCGCGCCCGGAATCGTCGCCGGCGCCATCGCTCCCGAAAGCGTGAAGGGCGTGATGACCACAGGCTGATTGCGGCGCGCCATCTCAATCATTCCCTCAATCATGGGGCCGTCAAGCCGCAACGGTGACGAAGTATTAACAACAGTGAACGCATACGCGGCGTCTTCAAAATCATCGTCAGTGATGTCAAGGCCGCGGCGGGTGGTCTCAAGTCCGTCAAGAATGCGGGCGCGGCCGAGAGAGTAAAGCATGAAAGGCTTGTCGGTCTCCTCAATGATGGTCTGAATCGCCCGAAGATGCCGCGTGTTCGGCGACAAGTCTATCGGCTCAACCGGGTAGCCGCCGACAACCGAAAGCACATTGAACGCCTGCGTGAGCCGGACAAGTTTCTTGAAGTCGGCGAAGTTGCCGGGGCGGCGTCCGTCGTCAAGGTCGGAGCAGTTGGGCGCGGAGCCGATCGAGCAGAAAAGCGCCTCGTCAGCGCCGATAATAAGATTTGTCCGCGGATTGCGCGAGCGAAGCGGAAAACTCGCGGGCGCCTTCGCAACATGCTCCAGAACGAGTTCGGGATCCATTTTCACGAGGTCGGTGTCGGGAACGACCTCGGCTCCGTGCTTTTTGAGAATGGCGATCGCCTCGGGATGCATGAAACGCATGCCGATGTCGCGGATCACCGCGAGCGAGTTCTCGTGGATGCTCTCTATCTCGTCCGCGCTGAGAAACTCAAGGTGCGGGAACTTGTTGGTGAAGGTTTTGGGCGGCAACTGCTTGACGCCCGTGGAGCGGCGGCGGCGGTTGGCGGAGCGTCCGCCGTGCCTTTTGCGCTGGTGTGCGTTCGGGGCGCGGACTTCTTCGGCGGTCACGGGGGTTCAGTCTCGGCGGTGGAGGCGCGCGGCGAAGCGCTGCGCGACAAGCGCGGCGATGGCGATCTTGAGAATGTCGCCGGGAATGAAGGGAAGGAGTCCGGCGGTGACGGCGGTGTTCAGATCGGTGAGGACAGCAAGTTGCGCGACGCCGACAGCGTAAATAATGACGATGCCGGCAAGCATCGTGAGAGCGGCGGGGACGAGTTTGCGCGTTTTGCCGCGGGCGGAGAGGTGTCCGACGACGGTGGCGGCGACGAGGAAGCCGACGAGGTATCCGCCGGTGGGGCCGAGAATGTAGGCGGGGCCCGCGCCGGCCGCGAAGACGGGGAGTCCGGCGATGCCCTGGACGAGGTAGGCGGCGAGGGTGGCGGCGGCGAGGCTGGGGCCGAGGGTCGCTCCGATGAGGAGGACGACGAGCGGCTGGAGGGTCATCGGGACGGGGTAGAAGGGGATCTGGATTTTGGCGGAGATGGCGAGGATGAGCGTGGCGGTGATGATGGTCGCGGTGATTTTGGCGATTTTGGCGGTGTTGTTGTGCGCCCGTGTGAGGGAGTTATGGAGGGTGTAGTTGGTCATGGTGTCGGGGGGTTCGGGGTGGTTTGGGTGGTTTTTACTCCTGTCTATATTGGAATGCAAGTGGAGCAGCCCCTGGCATTAGTGGGAGTTAAATTTGTATTATTAACAATAGACGCTCAAGCGAGCGATACCCACAGATGCCTGCGGGCGCTGCCCGCAGAAAAATTAAAATTAAAAAAGAATTAATTTAATAATTTGACACCATTAATTGTCTACTATTAATTAATGAAAAACAATTATTTTTTGACCCCATTAATTGTCTATTAATAATTAACAGAATAAATTTCTTTTTAACACATTAATTGTCTATTAATAATAAAACAAAATTATTTTTAACCCTTTTAAGTCAATTGGTTTCCAATTTATTTTTTTGCAGGCAGCGCCTGCGGGCATTAGTTGGCATCGCTCGCTTGAGCCAGCATTGTGAATGTCTTAGTCAAACGCCCACTAATGCCAGAGGCTGAACGCCGATTTAATTGACACCGTTATTGTCGTCCATTCATTAATAGTCCAATTAATTTTTTAATTTTTTTGCGGGCTAGCCCGCACCCATCAGTTGGTGTGTTTCGCTTGAGCCAGCATTGTGAATGTCTTAGTCAAAGTCTCACTAATGCCAAATATCGCACTTCGTCTGTTCCCCAATTAATGCCAAAAACTCGGGCGCCTTAAAACAGCCCCTGAACCAAGCCCTCCCCGTCCAAGTGTATAGACTCAGCGGCGGGAACCCGCGGCAAGCCAGGCATCGTCATTATATCCCCGCACACAACAACCACAAACCCAGCGCCCGCCGACAGACGAACCTCGCGCGCCGTCAACTCATGTCCCACAGGCGCGCCCTTCAACGCAGGATCAGACGAAAACGAATACTGCGTCTTCGCCATACATACCGGAAAATCACCATACTCGCCCTCCAACTCATCAAACTGCGAACGCACCGCGGCGCTCGCGCTTACCCCGTCCGCCCGGTAAATCTCGCGCGCAACCACCTCAACCTTCCCGAACAATGAAACATCGTCGCCATACAACGGACGGAAATCCGCCCCGCCACCCTCGGCAATCGCCACAACCTCGCGCGCCAACTCCTCCGTGCCAGCCGAACCATCAGCCCAGTGCGAACACAACACCGCCCGCGCTCCATACGCCGCGACTCGCTCCGATATCACCGACAACTCAGCCTCCGTGTCCTGACTGAAACGGTTAATCGCCACAACCGCAGGAACCCCGAACTTGCCGAGATTCTCCAGATGCCGCTCCAAATTCAAACAGCCCTCCGCCACCGCCGCAGGATTCTCCTCCCCCAAATCCTTCAACGCGACTCCGCCATGCTGCTTCAACGCCCGCACCGTCGCCACCACCACCACAGCATCCGGCGACAAACCAGCCTTGCGGCACTTAATGTTCAGAAACTTCTCCGCTCCCAAGTCCGCGCCGAACCCGGCCTCCGTCACCGTATACTCCGCCAACTTGCGCGCCGACTGCGTCGCAATCACCGAATTACAGCCGTGCGCGATGTTCGCAAACGGGCCGCCGTGAATGAACGCCGGCGTGCCCTCCAATGTCTGCACAAGATTGGGAGACAACGCCTCGCGCAGCAAAACCGTCATCGCGCCCGGCGCCTTCAAGTCCTCCGCCGTCACAGGAGACTTGTCGCGGCGGCGCGCCACCACAACGCGTCCGAGGCGCGCGCGCAGGTCGGCAAGGTCGGTCGCAAGACAGAAAATCGCCATCACTTCGGACGCAACCACAATGTCAAAACCATCCTCGCGCGGAAACCCGTTCGCAACCCCGCCAAGCGAACCCGTAATGCGGCGCAGCGCGCGGTCGTTCATGTCCACGACGCGGCGCCAGGCGACGCGGCGCGCGTCAATGCCGAGCGAATTGCCCCAGTAAATGTGATTGTCCAGCATCGCCGAAAGCAGATTGTGCGCGACGCCGATCGCGTGAAAGTCGCCCGTGAAATGCAGATTGATGTCCTCCATCGGCACAACCTGCGCGTAGCCGCCGCCCGCCGCGCCTCCCTTCACGCCGAAACACGGGCCGAGCGACGGCTCGCGCAAGCATATATGCACGCTCTTGCCGATGCGCTTCAGCGCGTCGCCGAGTCCGACCGTGGTGGTAGTCTTGCCCTCCCCCGCCGGCGTCGGGTTGATCGCCGTCACAAGAACAAGTTTGGAGTCCGCGCGCGTCTCGCGTCCGCCGAGCCAGTCGAGATCAACCTTGCCCTTGTGCGGGCCGTAGCGATACAAAACATCGCGCGGAATGTCCGCGCTCTCGGCGACGGCTTCAATCGGCGCGAGGGCGGCGGCGCGGGCGATTTCAATATCGGATTTGGTCATGGTTCTGTGTCCTTCTCTGAGCCGGCGGGGCGGGAAACTCAGAGACTTTTAATGTAAGATACGCCCCGAGGCAAGAGAACGCGGCGAATTGTCGTGAAAAGAGGCGATATGAGGCAATAAGGTGTCGCTTTGCGATGGCTTGCCCGCGCCGAGTGCCTTATTAATCGCCTAGACAAACCCCGACGGGAACCACAGGCATGACCGAACAAAGCAACGGCGAAATAGACCTGAACAGTCTGTCAGACGAAGACCTCGTCAAGCAGATGATGGACGACCTCTACGACGGCCTCAAAGACGAAGTGATGGAGGGCGTCCGAATCCTGCTCGCGCGCGAGTGGGAGCCGTACAGGGTCCTCACCGACTCGCTCATGGAGGGCATGCGCATCGTCGGCATAGACTTCCGCGACGGCATTCTCTTCGTGCCTGAGGTGCTGCTCTCGGCGAACGCGATGAAGGGCGGAATGGAAATCCTGCGTCCGCTGCTTGCGGAGACGGGCGCGCCGAAGTCGGGCAAGATGGTGATCGGCACGGTCAAGGGCGACATTCACGACATCGGCAAGAACCTTGTCATCATGATGATGGAGGGCGCCGGTTACGAGGTGATTGATCTCGGCATTAACAATCCTGTTGAGAATTATCTCGCGGCGATCGAGGAGCACAAGCCCGACATCCTCGGAATGTCGGCGCTGCTGACGACGACGATGCCCTATATGAAGGTCGTCATTGACACGCTGACCGAGAAAGAAATACGCGACGATGTGATCGTGCTGGTGGGCGGAGCGCCGCTCAACGAGGAGTTTGCGAAGGCGATCGGCGCCGACGCCTACTGTCGCGACGCGGCGGTCGCGGTGGACACGGCGAACGAACTCGTGGCGCGCCGGCACAACCGCGCCGCGGGGTGACGCGCGATGGACGCGGCGCTGGAGTCGTCGCCGTCCGCGGCGTCTCGGGGCGACGAGGGGCGCAGTGTTCTGGTGCTGGCGTGCGGCGCGCTCGCGGGCGAACTGCTGGAACTGCGCCGCGCGAACGGCTGGGATTACATGGCGTTGCGCTGTCTGCCGGCGAAGTTGCATAACACGCCTCGGCGGATTCCGGACTTGCTGCGGGGCATCCTTGCCGAAGAAGGCGCGCGCGGCTGGGGACGCATATTCATCGCGTATGCCGACTGCGGAATGGGCGCGGCGCTGGAGCCGGTGCTGAAGGAGTACGGCGTTGAGCGTCTGCCCGGCGCGCACTGCTATGCGTTTTTTCGCGGCGTGGAGACTTTTGAGGATGAGCATGCGCGCGACCCGACCTGTTTTTATCTGACTGATTTTCTGGCGCGTCATTTTGACAGTCTGATATGGCGCGGGATGGGAATCGCGGAACACCCTGAGTTGCGCGACACCTATTTCGGCAACTACACGCGGCTGGTTTTTCTGACGCAGACGGCGGACGACGCATTGAAGGCGCGGGCGCGCGAGGCGGCGGCGCGTCTTGGTCTGGAGTATGAGGAGCGTCATACGGGTCTTGGCGCGTTTGAGCGTGTGCTGGCGCCGCATTTGTCGGGCATGACGGCGGCGGAGAAGGTGACGGCTGATGAGTGAGATTGTGGTGATGTGGTGGCGAGACATTCCGGCGCAAGTTCAGGCGCGGCGGGGGCGCGAGCGATTGAACGCGCATCTGGGCGAGCGTTTTGAGACGGCGATTGACCGTGCGGCGATGCGCGCGCGCCTGACGGGAACGGACGGCTACCTGCAGGAGTGGCGCCGCGAGTCGGAGACGCTCGCGGATGACGCGGATTTGTCGCAAACTTTGGAGTCGCGGCGCGCGGATCTGGAGTCGCGTTATGATGCTGAGCGTCTGGCGCGTCTGATTGAGAACGGCGGTTTTGAGGGAGACAAGGAAGGTGTCTGAAAAAGTGACGGGAACGGGGACTGCAAAGGGGACGGAAAAGGCGCCCGAAAATTCGCCTGAAACGGTGACGGGGAAGGTGTCGGGAACGGGGACAGGCAAGGTGTCCGAAAATTCGTCGGGAATGGGAGACGGGAAAAGTGTCTGAAAAAATGACGGGAAAGGCGCCCGAAAATTCGTCCGAAAAGGCGACGGTGGACGAGTCCGCCGTGCGGGACTTCGTGCGTGACTTTTCCATTGAGGTGACGCCGGGGGCGGCGAAGAAAATTGAATCTTTCTCGGAGCATATCCGTCCCGGCTGTCGCGTGATGATAACTTTTCTGCCCGGCTCCGACATTGAAGAAACGCGGCTGCTCGCCGAGCGTCTGCGCGGCGAGGGGTATGTCGCGGTGCCGCATTTCGCGGCGCGGTCGTTTGAGTCGCGCGGGCAGTTTGTCGCCTTCGCCGAGGGACTGGCGAAGTCGGGCGTCAACGAGGCGATGGTGCTGGCGGGCGCCGTCAAGGAGCCGCTCGGACCTTTCGCGAGTTCAATGGACCTGCTGGAGACGGGCGTTTTTGAGGCGAACGGGTTTTGTCGTTTCGGCGTGGCGGGACATCCTGAGGGCAGTCCTGACATTTCGGCGGCGGCGCTGCGCGAGGCGATCCTCTGGAAGAACGACTGGGCGGCGCGCACGGGCGCGGACGCCTATCTGGCGACGCAGTTCTGCTTTGAAGCCGCGCCCGTCCTGGAGTGGGAGCGCGGCATCCGCGCCGACGGCAACGCGCTGGAGGTTCGGATCGGTCTGCCGGGACCGGCGCAGATCAAGACGCTGCTGATGCATGCGAAAAATTGCGGTATCGGGAATTCGGTTCGCTATCTGGCGCGTCAGGCGCGGAATGTGAGCAAACTGGTGACGGTGAACGCTCCGGACAAACTGGTCTTCGGACTCGTTGAAGGACGCGAGGCGGGGAATTTGATAAGCGGGGTTCATCTGTATCCGCTGGGGGGATTTCGGCGGTCGGCGGAGTGGGTTTACGCGGTGGCGGCGGGCGACTTCACGCTTACGGACGGCGGTCTGCGCGTGAAGGCGCGGGAGTGATTTTGTGGACTGTCGGCGCGCGGATTCCGCGGCGATAGCGGAGGCGGCGCGGCTGCTGCGGGCGGGCGAACTGGTGGCGTTCGCGACGGAGACGGTGTACGGGCTGGGCGCGGACGCGCGCAGTGATGACGCGGTGGCGAAGATTTTTCGGGTGAAGGGGCGGACGGCGGAGAATCCGTTGATAGTGCATGCGGGTGATGTGGCGGCGGCGCGGGAGTTCGGCGAGTTTGACGAGCGGGCGGAGCGACTGGCGGCGGCGTTCTGGCCTGGCGCGTTGAGTCTGGTTTTGCCGCGGAAAAAAGGGAGCGGTTTGTCTGAGATGGTGACGGCGGGTTTGGAGACGGTTGCGTTGCGGGTGCCGTCGGGGGTGACGGCGCGTGAATTATTAAAGACTTTTGGCGGACCTGTGGCGGCTCCGAGCGCGAATCTTTCGGGGGGGGTGAGCGCGACGGAGGCGGGGCATGTGGTTGCGGATTTTGCTGGTGGTGATGTTGCGATGGTTTTGGATGACGGGGCGTGTCGGTTTGGTTTGGAGTCCAGTGTTGCGGGGCTGTTTAAGGGTGAGGTGGTTTTGTTGCGGCGTGGCGCTGTGGGGAGGGTTGAGATTGAGGAAGTTTTGGGGATGAAGGTTAAGGAGTTAAGCGACAGGGACGAGGACGCGCCGTTGTCGCCGGGTCGCGGGTTGCGTCATTATGCGCCTGGAGTGCCGGTGAGGCTTGGGGCGACGGGGGCGGGTGATGGCGAGGGCTGGATTGGTTTTGGTGTGCTTAATGTCAGCGGGGTTAGTTATGATTTGACCTTGGACGCTGCGGAGGCTGGTCGGCGGTTGTATTCGGTGTTGAGGGAGTTGGGGGGGAGCGGCGTTGAGGGAATAGCGGTTGGCGAGGTTCCTGGGGGTGAGGAGTGGGATGTGATTCGCGACAGACTTCGCCGCGCCTCCGAGGGTTAAGAGACAAACGAAGAGCAGCCCCTGGCATTAGTGGACTTTAGTCAGGAGACAACGACGAACCGCCCTTGGCATTAGTGGGAGTTTGACTTAGACATTAACAATGTTGGCTCAAGCGAGCGATGCCAACTAATGCCCGCAGGCG
>JALCBB010000055.1 GCA_028066985.1 Alphaproteobacteria bacterium | reverse complement strand
GCACCCATCTGCTGGCATCGCTCGCTTGAGCCGACATCGTGAATGTCTTAGTCAATCTCCCACTAATGCCAGAGGCTGCACGCCGATTTAATTGACCTCTTAAATTGTCTATTTAATTTTAATTTAATTTTTTTTGCGGGCTAGCCCGCACCCATCTGCTGGCATCGCTCGCTTGAGCCGACATCGTGAATGTCTTAGTCAAACTCCCACTAATGCCAGAGGCCGCACTTCGCCTGTCCCCTAATTAAAGCATTCACTAATGCCAGAGGCCGCACTTCGCCTGTCCCTTAATTAAAGCATTCGCTGATGCCAGAAGCCGCGCCTCGCCGCCTCCATAATTATTCAGTCAGGGGGAAATCGTCAGCCCAGCCCTTCTGCTGAAGCGTTCTCACAGCGAGACCAATCTGGCGCTCGGAAAATTGTTTCTTACGCCCGCCCCAGGCATAAGTCTCCCGAACAACATCCTCCACGCTCTCGACAGACTCCTCCCGCATAACCCAGTGAACCGTCGACAACAACTCAAGTCCGAATGAAGACTCGAACCCGTCCACCAGATCCGCAACCCTCTCAAACCGACCCTGAGTGTCCGCATGCTTCTTCAAAAAATCCTCCGCCTTGCGCGCCGCGCCAGGCAGTAATTCCAGCTGCTTGTCCGGAGCGTCACCGCCGTCCGCATAGCCCGAAATGAAATGTCCCTCAATGCGATTCAGGACATGCCCGAGATTCCGCGCATAGGGGCCGTAACGCCCCTTCCGATATTCCAGACGCAGCGGCTCTCCCGCCTCCTGCATGAAATACATCAGTTTGTGCGCCTCAAGCAGAGTCACAAAAGGATCAAGCAAACCGCCAAGATAACGATGCATCAAACCTGCAAGAGCCGCGCGCGCCGGCGTCATGTCCGGCTCCTCGGAGCCGCGCGCCGCGCCGCCCATGTTCGGCTTCTCCCACGGCTCAAAAATCACGGCGCGCAAACCATCAATGTCGCGCAACGCGCGCTCAATGCGCGGACGAACATCCTCCCAGTCGAGACCGCCCAGGTCGCTGCCAAGCGGAGGAATGGCGATCGAGCGAATGTTCCGCTCCCGTATCACCTCCACAAGGTTCTCAAGGCCGGATTCGATATACTCCATGCGGCTCCTGTTCCTCCAGTGCTTTTTTGTCGGAAAGTTGATGATGTACTTCGGGTTGGACAGACGGCCGACCTCAAAAACAAACATCCGGCCCGTCTCGACTTCCCCGCGTCCGCAGGCGGCCGCGTAAGCCTTGAAGTTCCCCGGGAAAGCCTTCTTGAATTGAAGTGCGATGCCGCGGCCCATGACGCCAACACAATTAACCGTGTTGACCAGAGCCTCGACATCTTCGTCCAGGAGATTTCCTGTCTTATGCTCAAGCATGCCGATGACCTCCTCCGTCTAGTAGTACCAGCCCGGCACAATTGCGATGTCCGGCCGATGTTCAGCCTGAGACAAATCTAATGATTTTTTCGCCCGCTGGCAAATTGCTTTCGAATACACGCCGATCCGCGTCACAAGATCCCAGGGAAAGGAGCGCTCCAGCAGAAATTCAGCCTGCTTCCCGCGCTTCAGGTCTCCTTTCCACTGATTCGTGCCGATTGCTCCCCAGTCAAGATCGCGCAGATTCTCAAGGTCACAACGATCTTCGAAATCATAACTGCCGGCGTTAGACAGAGTAAAAGCCCAGCGACGCTTGTTCTGTTCCGCCCACTCCACGCTGCGACGCAGATCCGCTTCCAGATGAACAATAGGATACTGCCCGCCTCGATAACCCAGTTCGGGATCATCCCCTCTGAAGATAAGGTAAAGCATGACTGAACGAGGGCAAAAATAAAACGGCGCACACTGACCGACATACAGGTCAGGGTGACTCTCCAATGTCAACTCCTCAAGGCGTCGTTTCTTAATTTTTGACATTCCGATCTTTGTTCCCGTGCCCGGACGCTTCTCCATCTCCGCATCGCACCAGAGGTAACCATCACCGGCGACCGCAGATAACCTGTCCACATGAATGATGTGATAAATCTTGGGATGGTCAGGCACCCTCATTGTCTAGCGGAGGCGGGTGCCGGTTGATTCGTCAAAAAACATCGCGGCACCGTCATCAAAACCCACATCAACGCCGGCGCCGTCACTCTCTCCCGCATCACCACGAGACTCCACCACCAGCCGCTCGCCCGTCGGTAAAGACAAATAATCATACGACACCCCCCCCAAACGCTCGCGTAACTCCACGCCAAACTCCCCGCCCCCAGCAACCTCCAACTCCTGCGGACGCAAACCCACCACAACCCCATCCCCCGCACCAGGCAAAGCCGCCGCCGTCACTATCACCCGTCCGCCCAGGCCCGCAACCTCCACACCTCCGCCAGCAACCACACCACGCAGAAAATTCATGCTCGGCGAACCAATAAAACCCGCCACAAAACGATTGTCAGGATCACCATACAACTCCATCGGAGTTCCGGACTGCTCAATATAGCCGCCGCGCAAAACAACAATCTTGTCCGCCAAAGTCATCGCCTCAACCTGATCATGCGTCACATACACCATCGTCGCGCCAATCTCCTTGTGCAAACGCGCGATCTCAACACGCATCTCAACACGCAACTCCGCGTCCAGATTGGACAACGGCTCGTCAAACAGAAAAACCTCCGGACCACGCACAATCGCGCGTCCGATCGCCACGCGCTGGCGCTGTCCGCCCGACAACGCCTTCGGCTTGCGCTTCAAATACTCGCCCAGACGCAGTATCTCCGCCGCGCGTCCGACCTTCTCGGCAACCTCGCCGCGCGCGACGCCGTTCATCTTAAGGCCGAAACCCATGTTCTCCTCAACCGTCATATGCGGATACAAGGCGTAGGTCTGAAACACCATCGCCACTCCGCGGTCGGCGGGAGCCGCGCGCGTGACATCGCGCGAGCCAATCACAATAGAACCCTCGGAGGTCTCCTCAAGTCCCGCGATCATACGCAGCAAAGTGGACTTGCCGCAGCCCGAAGGTCCGACAAAAACGCAGAACTCGCCGTCCGCCACCTCAAGACTGACACGGTGAATCACCTCAAGGTCGCCGTAACGCTTGACCGCGTCACGCAGTTTTATGCCCGACATAACGCCTCCACGGGGTTGATAAGCACCCTTTACAATATCCGAAAACGGGTGCTAATATCAAACCCGTCTTTTAGCACTCAAGGAGGACACCATGACCAGTCCCAGATTCACCGTCGCCGCCCTCGGCGCCGTTCTCGCCCTCGCGCTCGCCAGTCCGGCGGCTGCGGGCGAACTCGTCATCAACACCGACACCTCGGATCCCGCTCCCAAGGCCGCGTTCGCCGCGCTCATTGAGGGGTTTGAAGCCGAAAATCCCGATGTCAAGGTGACCTGGAATGTCTTTGACCACGAGGGATACAAAACTTCCATTCGCAACTTCCTCACCGCCGACGCGCCCGACCTTGCGAACTGGTACGCCGGCAATCGGATGCTGCCCTATGTGAAGGCGGGACTCTTCGAGCCGGTCGACGATGTCTGGGATCAGAACGGACTGCGCGAGTCGCTCGCGTCCGCCGAAGACTCCATGACCATCAACGGACAGATCTGGGGCGTGCCGTACACCTACTACCAGTGGGGCGTCTACTACCGCAAGGACATCTTTGAGGAGCACGGCATCGCCGTTCCGACCGACTGGAACGAGTTCAAAGCCGCCGGCGAAAAACTCAAGGCCGCCGGAGTGACGCCGATCACCATCGGCACCAAGTTTCTCTGGACTGCCGCCGGCGTTTTTGACTACATCAATCTCCGCACGAACGGCTATGACTTTCACATGGCTCTGACGCGCGGCGACATTCCCTGGACCGACGACCGCGTCCGCGCCACGATGGAAAACTGGAAAGAACTGGTTGACGGCGGCTTTTTCCTTGAGAACCATGCGGCGTTTTCGTGGCAGGAGGCGCTTGCGCCGATGGTGCGCGGCGAGGCGGCGATGTATGTGATGGGCAACTTCGCGGTTGCTCCTTTGCGCGACGCCGGACTGAGCGACGACCAGTTGGGTTTCTTTCAGTTTCCTGTGATCAATCCGTCGGTGCCGCTTGCCGAGGAGGCGCCGACCGACACGATTCACATTCCTGCCAACGCGCGCAACAAGAAGGACGCGAAGCGTTTTCTCGCGTATCTTGCGCGCGCCGATGTGCAGACCGAGATCAACAAGACGCTCAAGCAGTTGCCGATCAATCGTGACGCGCAGGTGGCGGACGACAAGTTTCTGCAGGCGGGTCTGGACATGTTGTCCAACACGACGGGCGGCATCGCGCAGTTTTTTGATCGGGATGCGCCTGCCGAGATGGCGAAGGTCGGGATGGAGGGTTTTCAGGAGTTTATGGTGAAGCCTGATCGTCTGGATTCCATTCTGGATCGTCTGGAGAAGGCGCGCCAGAGAATCTATCAGTAGCGACAACAACCCCGCCGCGTTTTTTAGCGCGGCGGGCTTGTCCTGCCCGAACTTTGGACATCCCGTGGCGCGTCCTATGGCATTAGCGGGCGGTGCATCATTGACTGTTAACGGCGTTGGCTCAAGCGAGCGGCACCAACTTATGCCTGCGGCGGCTCGCCGCAAAAATAAATGGACGGACAACCAGCCGCCGGTTCGTCCGTCCATTGTTTGTCTGTTAAAATTTAATTTTTTGCGGGCGGCGCCCGCGGGCGGCAGTGGGCGCGGTTCGCTTGAGCGGCGGTTGTTAATAATACGGAGGCGGTGCTTACTAATGCCAAATGAGGTGACGGTCATGCCGGGCGGGGTGGTGGTCGGATGAGAGCGTTCTGGAAGCGGCATCAGCAGCGGCTCGCGCCCTGGCTGTTCCTCGCGCCGGGACTCTTCATGTTCCTGGTCTATGTGATATTTCCGATTTTCCAGTCCATCTCCATCTCCTTCTACGACTGGGACGGCCTCGGCGAAAAAAAATACATCGGCGTTGACAACTACATTGAACTCGCCGGAGACGAAGCCTTTTACACTTCGCTCAAGAACAATGTGCTGTGGCTCGTCCTGTATATGCTCGCCATTCCCGCGGGACTCTTCGTCGCGCTCTTTCTCAATCAGACGGTGCGCGGCATTCGCATTGTGAAATCGCTGTTTTTCTTTCCGTTTGTTATCAGTCAGGTTGTGGTGGGGCTGGTTTTTTCGTGGTTTTACGATCCGAGTTACGGACTTTTAAATGTCGGCCTTATGTCCGTCGGTCTTGAGCCGATCCCCGTCCTCGCGGACGAAAAATGGGTGACCTACGGCATCATCGCCGCCGGACTCTGGCCGCAGACCGCCTACTGCATGATTTTGTATCTCACGGGCCTCAACGCCGTGGATCCCGAGCAGATAGAGGCGGCGCGTCTGGACAACGCGAAGGGTCTCAAGATGCTGTGGTATGTCATTCTGCCGCAACTTAAGCCCGCGACTTTTATCGCGATTGTCGTGACGGTCATCGGCGCGCTTCGTTCTTTTGATCTGATTTCCATTATGACGGACGGCGGCCCGTGGGGTTCGTCGCGTGTGCTGGCGTTTTACATGTACGAGCAGGCGTTCAGCGAGTATGGTTTCCGCATGGGGTACGGCGCGGCGATAGCGGTTGTGCTGTTCGCGATCATGATGATTTACATTTCGGGCTTCCTCTGGAAAATGTATCGCGACGAGAGGACGCGCTGACGATGTTTCCGACTCCGATAGCGAAGACGCGCACGGTGACGCGGCTGGCGTATCGCGCGGCGCTGCCGGTGGCGCTGGTGTTCTGGCTTTTGCCGCTGATTGCTGTCGCGCTGACTTCGGTGCGTTCAATGGCGGACATCACTTCCGGCAACTACTGGGGCGTGCCGACGAGCATCAATTTCGTTGAGAACTACACGGCGATTTTTGAGTCTACGCCGATCGGCAGGTACATTTTCAATTCGTTTCGGGTGACGATTCCGACGGTCATCGGCGCGGTTTCGCTGAGTTGCATGGCGGGCTTCGCGTTCGCGGTGTATCGGTTTCGGCTGAATCTGCTTTTGTTTTTCATGTTCATCGCGGGGAATTTCGTGCCGTTTCAGATTCTGATGGTGCCGGTGCGCGACCTGACGCTGAGTCTCGGCGCGTATAACACGGTGACGGGTCTGGCGTTGTTTCACATCGCGTTTCAGACGGGTTTCTGCACATTGTTCATGCGTAATTTCATCAAGGCGCTGCCGTTTGAGCTGATTGAGGCGGCGCGCAGCGAGGGAGTGAGCGAGTTCCGCATTTTCTGGTTTATTGTTTTGCCGCTGATGAAGCCGGCGATCGCGGCGTTGTCGGTGCTGGTTTTCACTTTCATCTGGAACGATTATTTCTGGGCGCTGGTTTTGACGCAGGGCGCGGAGTCGCAGCCGATCACGGCGGGCTTGTATTCGTTGAACGGGCAGTGGCTGGCGGCGTGGCATCTGGTGTCGGCGGGTTCAATAGTTGCGGCGTTGCCGCCGGTGCTGATGTTTTTTCTGATGCAGCGGCATTTTATCGCGGGCTTGACTTTGGGCGCGGTCAAATGATGCGGGTGTGGCGTCTGGATGACGGGGTGCAGACCTTGGTGCTTGGGTCGCGTGATGATTGTCTGGCGGAGGTTGTGTACTGGGGCGCGCCGTTGTCTTTGGACTCTGACCTTCACGCGTTGTTTGACGCGGTGGTGATGGAGACGGCGCCGGGCGGGCTGGATTTGGTTCCCGAGTTGTCAATTTGTCCGGAGTTGTCGCGGTCATTTCCGGGTCAGTGCGGTTTTATCGGCCGCTTCGCGGGCAATAACGGCGACGCTGTTCGTCGTCATAATAACATTGACAATGACGGTGACGGCGACAATAACGGCGCCGCCGATGGTCGTCGTCTCATTATTAATGACAATAACGGCGCCGATATTCGTCGTCATAATAATACTGACAATGACAATGACGGTGACGGCGACAATAACGCGCCCCCGTTATCGTCCAACCGCCCGTTATTGTCCAAATTTTCTTTCGTGTCGGATAAGATTGACGACAACCGCCTTGAACTCGTCTTCGCCGACAAATCCGCGGGACTGACCTACCGCGCGTCGTTCTTAATAGACACCGAAACTCACATCATTGAAACACAGGCCGCCATAGAGTCAGAACAGCCGCTCCTCCTGCACTGGCTCGCCGCGCCCGCCTTCCCCGCGCCGCAGTCAAGCGACGAAATGCTGGACTTCTCCGGACACTGGTGCGGCGAATTTCAACTCCAGCGAACAAAATGGACGCCCGGCGTCCGCCTCCGCGAAAATCCCACAGGACGCTCAGGACACGAACACTTCCCCGCCCTCATCGTCCCCTGCCGCGGCGCCGTCAACAACGCCGGCGGCGCATACGCGTTCCACTACGGCTGGTCGGGCGGACACAGAATGATCGCCGAAGAACTCCCCGACGGCCGCCGTCAGATCCAATTCGGAAACGCCGCGAACTCCGAACACCGCCCGCGCAAACAATTCGCGACCGCCACCCTCTACACAGCCTTCTCGCCGAACGGACTCAACGGCTGCGCCGTCGCCTTTCAGCGTCACCTGCGCGAGCGCGTCCTGCCGATGTCCGGCGGCGCGCGTCCGCGTCCCGTGCATTACAACACCTGGGAGGCGATCGGCTTTCGTCACGACATGAACACCCTCAAAGAACTCGCCGACACCGCCGCCGACCTCGGCGCCGAGCGTTTCGTCCTGGACGACGGCTGGTTTAAAGGACGCGACAACGACTCCCGCGCCCTCGGCGACTGGTATGTGGACGAGCGCAAATACCCCGACGGCCTCGCGCCGTTAATACAGCATGTCCGCGCGCTCGGAATGACCTTCGGCCTCTGGTTTGAGCCCGAAATGGTCAGCCCCGACAGCGACCTTCACCGCCAACACCCCGACTGGACACTCGGCGACGACACTCAAATCCTCGGACGACATCAGATGGTGTTGAACCTCGCGCTGCCCGAAGTCCGCGAATATCTGCTCGCCCGCATCGCCGCGCTGCTGTCGGAACACGACATTGAATACATCAAGTGGGATCACAACCGCGTCCTGCCCTTCGCCGACGCCGCGCAGACGCGCGCGACCTACACCCTGCTTGACGACCTCCGCCGCGCCTTCCCGAATGTGGAAATAGAAACCTGCGCCGCCGGCGGGGCTCGGATTGATTTCGGAATTTTACAGCGCGCGCGCCGCGTCTGGCTCTCCGACAGCAACGACGCGCTGGAACGGCTGAAGATGCAGCATAACGCCGCGCTGTTTCTGCCGATGACGGTCACGGGCAGTCATGTCGGCCCCCGCGTCTGTCATACCTCCGGACGGACGCACGACATCCGCTTCCGCGCCTGGGTCGCCGCGCAGCGCTCAATGGGAATTGAAATGGACCCGCGCGAACTCGCCGACGACGAAGCCGCCGTCCTCCGCGAAGTCATTAAATGGTGGAAAGCAAACCGCGACTGGCTCGCCGCCGCCGACATTCTGCGCCTTGACTCCGACGACCCCGCCGTCATCGCCGAACTTCATCTCGCCCGCGACGGAAAACGCTTCGTCGTCTTCGCCGGACGCGCGGCGCCGTCAATGCAGTCCGCGCCCCGCCCGCTTCGCCTCGCCGGCCTCGCGCCCGACACCTCCTACAAGGTGGAGTTGATTAATCGCGCCGATACGCCGAAACTCTCACGCGGCGACCCGCATATCAAAACAAAGCCGCTCGTCGCCGCCGGCGCGTTCCTGACGCATCACGGCGTCGCGCTGCCATGGAATTTTCCCGAGACAATGCAGGTGCTGGAAGGAACCGCGCAATGAACGACAAAAAACAACGCCGCTCCGCCGCCTGGTACGGCAAGCGCGACACCGACGGATTCATTCACCGCTCGTGGATGAAAAATCAGGGCTTTCCCGATCACGCGTTTGACGGGCGTCCGGTCATCGGCGTCTGCAACACCTGGTCGGAACTCACGCCCTGCAACTCCGGACTGCGCGACCTCGCTGAGTGCGTGAAGCGCGGCGTCTGGGAGGCGGGCGGCTTTCCCGTGGAGTTTCCCGTGACAAGCCTCGGCGAAACGCAGATGCGTCCGACCGCGATGCTCTTTCGCAACCTGCTGGCGATGGATGTGGAAGAGTCCGTCCGCGCCTACGGCATTGACGCCGTCGTCCTCCTCGGCGGCTGCGACAAAACAACGCCCGGACAGTTAATGGGCGCGGCGTCGGTTGATCTGCCCGCGCTCGTCGTCAGCGCCGGGCCGATGCTGAACGGAAAATGGCGCGGCAAAGATATCGGCTCCGGCACCGATGTCTGGAAATTCTCCGAAGCCGTGCGCGCCGGCGAAATGTCGCCCGCCGAATTCTTCGCCGCCGAATCCGCGATGTCGCGCTCGCGCGGCGTCTGCATGACAATGGGCACCGCCTCAACAATGGCGTCGCTCAGCGAAGCAATGGGACTCGCGATGCCCGACAACGGCGCCCTTCCCGCCGTAGACGCCCGCCGCGCCGCGATGGCGCACCGCGCCGGCAACCGCATCGTCAAAATGGCGGAAGAAGGACTCGTGATGTCGCGGGTGCTGACGCGCGAAAGTTTTGAAAACGCCGTCATCGTCAACGCCGCTATCGGCGGCTCTACGAACGCGGTCGTGCATCTGCTCGCGCTCGCCGGCAGAGTCGGCGTGAACTTCGCGCTGGACGACTTCAACCTCGGCGCCGATGTCCCGCTGCTCGTGAACTGCATGCCGTCGGGCGAATACCTGATGGAAGACTTCTGCTACGCCGGCGGAATGTCGGCGGTGCTTGCCGAACTCGGACACCTTCTGCGTCCGGCGAAAACGATCCTCGGCGGCGACATCTCAGACTACGCGGACGGCGCCGAATGTCACAACCGCGATGTCATCCGTCCGTTTGACGCGCCGCTCAAGCCCGCCGCCGGAATCCGCGTGCTGCGCGGCAGTCTCGCGCCGCGCGGCGCCGTCATCAAGCCCTCGGCGGCGACCGACTCGCTGCTGGAGCATCAGGGCCCCGCGTTCGTCTTTGAAAATATTGAAGACCTGCACGCGAAAATTGACAACCCCGACCTTCCGGTGACGAAAGACACCGTTCTCGTGCTGAAAGGCTGCGGGCCGAAAGGCTATCCGGGCATGCCTGAAGTCGGCAACATGCCGATACCGCGCCGCCTGCTCGCCGACGGCGTGCGCGATGTCGTGCGCGTGTCGGACGCGCGCATGTCCGGCACCGCGTTCGGCACGGTCGTGCTGCATGTCGCGCCCGAGGCGCACGACGGCGGCGCGCTCGCGCTCGTGGAGACCGGCGACGAAGTGCGGCTCTCCGTGAAGGAGGGCGCGCTGGATCTGCTCGTTGACGACGCCGAACTCGCGCGGCGCCGCGAACGGTGGAGTCCGCCGGCGCCGCGTCATGAGCGCGGCTACGCGAGCCTGTATATTGACCGCGTGCTGCAGGCCGACAAGGGCGCCGACCTTGACTTCCTCGCGGGCAAAGACACACGAACGCCGGAACGGGAGAGTCACTGATGGCGAAACAGACGACGACAAAAACGGTGACGGAAAAGGTGTCGCGGCTTGCGACCTTTCCCGACCTCGCGGGACGCAGCGTCTTCGTGACGGGCGGCGGCAAGGGCATCGGCGCCGCGCTGACGGAGGGT
Organism: Alphaproteobacteria bacterium; assembly: GCA_028066985.1. GTDB lineage: Bacteria > Pseudomonadota > Alphaproteobacteria > JALCBB01 > JALCBB01 > JALCBB01. The sequence continues at coordinate 964 of JALCBB010000055.1, read as the reverse complement.
TTTCTGCAGCAGGGCGCGCGGGTCGCGTTTTTGCAGCGCGGCGACGGCGACGATTTTTGCGACGCGATGGAGGAGCGGTATGGCGCGCGTCCGTTGTTTGTGCGCTGTGATCTGACGGACACCGCCGCTCTTAAAGACGCCCTCGCGCGCGCCGCCGAGGTCAACGGCGACATTCAGGTGCTTGTGAACAACGCCGCGAACGACACTCGTCACACGCTGGACGAGATGACCTCCGACTCGTGGGACGCGAATCTCGCCGTTAATTTAAAGCCGTATTTTTTCGCGACGCAGACGGTGGCGCCGGCGATGCGTCTGGCGGGGGAGGGGGCTGTCGTCAATTTTTCGTCTATCAGTTATATGACGGGGAACAGCGGCTTTCCGGCGTATGCGACGGCGAACGCGGCGATAACGGGTTTGACGCGAGCCCTTGCCCGCGAGTTGGGACCCGACAACATTCGTGTGAACGCGGTCGCGCCGGGCTGGACGCTTACGGCGCGTCAGATGGAGAAGTGGGCGACGCCTGAGTTGCTGGCGGCGCATCTGGGGCGTCAGTGCTTGAAGGAACATTTGTCGCCGGGCGACATCGCGCACTCGGTTTTATTTTTGTCGTCTATGGCGAGCCGGATGGTGACGGGCCAGGTGCTGGTGGTTGACGGCGGCGTGGCGACAACGGGCTAAAGCCCCTGATTAGGAGACAGACGAAGCACCGCCCTTGGCATTAGTGGGAGTTAATTTTAGACTCTTAATGTCGCCGCTCAAGCGAGCGATGCCAGCAGATGGGTGCGGGCTAGCCCGCAAAAAAAATTAAAAAAATAATTGACTGTTTAAGGGGTCAATTAAGTCAATTGCTTTCTTATTAATTGACAAATAATGGAATGGTTATTGTCTATTAAATTAAATTAATTTCTTTTTAATTTATTTTTTTGCAGGCAGCGCCTGCGGGCATCAGTGGGTATCGCTCGCT
>JALCBB010000054.1:8050-12095 GCA_028066985.1 Alphaproteobacteria bacterium | reverse complement strand
TAAATTAATTTCTTTTTAATTTAATTTTTTTGCAGGCAGCGCCTGCGGGCGGCAGCGGGCGTCGCTCGCTTGAGCCAACATCGTGAATGTCTTAGTCAAACTCCCACTAATGCCAGAGGCTGACCTTCGACAGGTCAAAACTTCCTGTGCGCCGCCGGCGCGGATTATGCACCGGCGGGGCGCCGGTGAATGTCCTGGCCCGGCCGGGTTAGAAGTCCAAGAAGTAGTTGCGATGAACGGTCACCTTCTCCCTGACATCCACCCCCATTTCCATGTCCTTGAGCAGTTCCACCAGCGCCTCGCCGTCGATTAAATCGATGGGCGGCTTCCCTTCACTGGTCGCCTCTTCCTTCGCGCCGCGCGTGTAGAGTCCGCTGGTGATGAACACGCCTTTGTCCGTCTGCTCGGTCATCGCGCCGCGAAAACCGCGTATCTCTTCGGGGCCGACGGTTCCCCTGTAACGCTTGCATTGCACCAGCACGCGAAAAGACAGAAGCCTGTTGGCTTTGAAGATTCCGCGCAGATCAATTCCGCCGTCGCCGCTGCGCCCGGTCACCTCCACATCGGAAAAACCGAGACGCCGCAGCAGCAATTGAATGAGACGCTCGAAGGCTGACGGCTCCATTTGCAGAATTGCGTTCAGGAGTTCGCTCTGCCAGCGGTCGTCCCTGGTTTCGTCGCCCTCTTCCGCGACCGAGGCATCTTCACCCTGTTCTCCCGCATCTTCAGTGTTTCCGGATGCCCTGCTGCTTCGATACTCTCTGCGAACTTCGTTAATTCGCTCCTCAATCTCTTCTTCCGTTGCAGATCTCCCGTACTTGGTCAGAACCCAGACACCCCGTTGCGGATTGTTAAGCATCCCGCTCTTTTTGAGCCAGGTCTTTACCCATCCGATTCTGTAGTAGAGTTCGGTCTTTGGCCCGTCTCCATGAAGTTGCGCCACCAGTTCATCGGAAAGATCGAGCAGCTCGGCGACTTTCTCGACAAGCTGAGCGTTATCCGCCGACCCGTCAAGATCGCGAAAGGCGCTGACAACAGGTTTAACCAGCTGGAAACGTCTCGGCAGAGAATTCATGGTCATTGATTTGTACCTCCTTCGTGAATGACGAGTATAGGGCATCGGGAGCAAATATTCAAATTTCCGCCCTTCACCTTGATAGTGGGCGGAAAACGGAGATGTATCCGCCGACGAGGCCGAGCGCGATTCACATCGGCGGGACGAAGGGAGCATCGGAGATGTCGGCGCGCGCCGGGCGGGTCGTGAAGATTGAGCCGAAATAATTAACCGCCGTCCGCAAAAATAAATTAAAAATCAATTAATTAAAAAGACAACGAAGCACAGCCTCTGGCATTAGTGGGAGTCTGACTAAGACATTCACAACAGCCGCTCAAGCGAAACACACCAACTGATGGCTGGCGACACTGCCGCCAAAAAAATTAAAAAGAAAATAATTTATTTAATTAACACTATTAATTGTCTGTTAGTAATTAATGAAAAACAATTATTTTTTTGACCCCATTATTTGTCTAAGTTAATAAGAGAATAATTTATTTAATTGACCCCTTAAATAGTCCATTTAATCTTTAATTTATTTTTTTTGCAGGCAGCGCCTGCGGGCGGCAGTGGGCGCGGCTCGCTTGAGCCAACATCGTGAATGTCTTAGTCAAACTCCCACTAATGCCAGAGGCCGACCTTCGCCTGTCTCCTGATTAAAGTTCGCTAATGCCAGAGAGCGCGCCATGAGAGTGTCCAAAAGGACAAAAAGCGGCAGGGTCAAGACAGCCCGCGAAACAAATCAGGCGGGGGCGGCGGCGGCGTCAAATTGAAAATCACGCAGAGTCTCCTCGCGCATCTCAATAGAAAAACCAGGCGCCTCGGGAACCATATACGCTCCGTCCTCCACAACACACGGAAACACAAAATGCTCGTGCAGATGATCCACAAACTCCACCCTCTTCGAATCCTTCTCGCCCGTCACCGCAACATAGTCAATCATCGCCAGATGCTGCACATACTCGCATAACCCCACTCCCCCCGCATGCGGCCACACCGGCAAGCCGAACTTCGCCGCCAGCAACTGCACCGCCAGAACTTCATTCAAACCGCCAAGACGACAGGCGTCCAATTGCACATAATCAACCGCGCCGTTCGCAATAAACTGCTTGAATAAAATCCGATTCTGACACATCTCGCCCGTCGCCACCCCCACAGGCGCCACCGCCTCGCGAATACGCCGATGTCCGAAAACATCGTCCGGACTCGTCGGCTCCTCGATAAACAACGGACGCGCGAACGACAACTCGCGCACCCGGCGTATCGCCTCGTCAACCTCCCAGACCTGATTGGCGTCAATCATGATCTCCGCGTCCTCGCCCAGAACCTCGCGCGCCAGCGTCAGACGGCGGATGTCATCGCCAGGATCCCCGCCGACCTTCAGCTTCGTATGCGTGAAACCCGCCGCGCGCGCCTCCAGACACAGACGCCGCAACTTCTCGTCAGAATAGCCGAGCCAGCCCGCCGAAGTCGTGTAGCACGGATACCCCTCGTCCTCCAGACGCGCGACCCGCTCCGCCTTGCCGCGCGCGCCGCGCCGCAGAATCTCAAGCGCCTCGTCAGGCGACAAAACATCCGTGATATAACGGAAGTCCACAAGGCCGAGAATCTCCTCGGGCGACATCTCCGACACAAGACGCCACACAGGCCTGCCCGACTCGCGCGCCAGCAAATCCCACATCGCGTTCACAATCGCTCCCGTCGCCAGATGAATCGCCCCCTTGTCAGGACCGATCCAGCGCAACTGACTGTCGCCCGTCACGCGGCGCCAGAAGCCGGCCATGTCCGCGCGCACGGCGCCGGTTTCAAGTCCGACGACGAGAGGGCGGAGCGCGCGAACCGCCGCGACGCAGATCTCCGTGCCGCGTCCGATCGTGAAGGTGAGGCCGTGGCCGCGGTGCGCGCCGTCCGTCTCCAGGACGACATAGGCGGCGGAGTAGTCGGGGTCGGGATTCATCGCGTCGGAGCCGTCGAGCGTCCGCGAGGTCGGAAAGCGCAGGTCGAAGACCTGAATGCCGGTGATCCTGCTCATGGCGCCGCGACGACATGCTGCTTCTGCACGCCGAGTCCCTCTACGCCGAGTTCCATCACATCGCCGGGCGACAGATACACCGGCGGCGACTGTCCCATCCCCACGCCGGGCGGCGTCCCCGTGGAAATCAGATCGCCCGGACGCAGACTCATAAACTGCGAAATGTACGACACGACCGTCGCCACATCAAAATGCATCGTGCGCGTGGAGCCGTCCTGGTAGCGGCGGCCGTTGACGGCGAGATACATTCCGAGATTCTGCGGGTCGGGCACTTCGTCGCGTGTCGCGAGCCAGGGGCCGAGGGGCGCGAAGGTGTCGCAGGATTTGCCTTTGACCCACTGTCCGCCGCGGCGCAGCTGGAAGTCGCGCTCGCTGATGTCGTTGACGACGCAGTAGCCCGCGACATGCGCGGGCGCGTCGGCGGCGGAGATGTATTTCGCGTGCCTGCCGATGACGACGCCGAGTTCCACTTCCCAGTCGGTGCTGGTCGAGCCGCGCGGAATCTCAACGGCGTCGTCGGGACCGCAGATGGCGGAGGTGGACTTGAAGAAGAGGATCGGTTCTTCGGGCAGCGACATTCCCGCTTCGGCGGCGTGGTCGGCGTAGTTGAGGCCGATGCAGATGATCTTGCCGACATCCGCGACGCAGGGCGCGATGCGCGGCGTGTCCGGGACGAGCGGCAGGGTTTCGGGGCTGACGGCGCGGATCCGCGCGAGCGAGTCGTCACCGAGGGAGGCGCCGTTGATGTCGCTGACGACGGCCGAGAGGTCGCGGATGTTGCCGTCCTTGTCGAGGATGCCGGGTTTTTCGCTGTTCGGGTTTCCGAATCTGAGCAGTTTCATTGTCTGGGTCTCCCTGTTGTTTCAGGCCGCGCCCGCCCGGCGCGACGCTGTGATGGTCGTCTGTCCCTTAATTAAAAGGAGACAAAATTTAATTTTTTGCGGGCGGCGCCCGCGGGC
>JALCBB010000054.1:0-7950 GCA_028066985.1 Alphaproteobacteria bacterium | reverse complement strand
GTCAGCGGGTGCGGTTCGCTTGAGCGGCGACTTCAAGAGTCTAAAGCCCTCGCCCGCTAATGCCAGAGGCATGGCGCCGATTGATCTGTCGCCGTGGTCGTCGTCTGTCCCCTTAATTAAAGGGACAAATTTAATTTTTTGCGGGCGGCGCCCGCGGGCGTCAGCGGGTGCGGTTCGCTTGAGCGGCGACTTCAAGAGTCTAAAGCCCTCGCCCACTAATGCCAGAGGCTGGTTAATTGACCCTGTGATGGCCGTCTGTCCCTTAATTAAAAGGAGACAAATTTTAATTTTTTGCGGGCAGCGCCCGCGGGCATCAGTGGGCATCGCTCGCTTGAGCCGCGACTTCAAGAGTCTAAAGGCAGTGCTTACTAATGCCAAATGCCGCACCATGAAAAGTCCCGTAGGAGCAGACTTTTCCACCAGTGAGAGAGGACTTTGCACTGGCCGTGACAACCGCTCCTGCTGGCTACACCCGCTGACGCCCGCGGGCGCCGCCCGCAAAAAATAAATTCGCGGCGTTGCCGTCTGCTGTTTCATCGGCGTCGTTCCCGTCCGTGAAGGTTAAAGCGCCCAGCCGCCGTCAATCGCATGCGCCTGCCCCGTCGTAAAAGCGCTGCGATCACTCGCCAGATACAACGCCAGCGCCGCGACCTCCTCCGCCGTGCCGATGCGTCCCATCGGCTGGCGCGCGATAAAATTCTCAAGGGCGCGCTCGTAGTCGCCGGTCGCGCGCAGCCGCTCGTGCATGGACGGCGTGTCCACCGTGCCGGGACAAATCGCGTTGCAGCGGACGCCGCGCGTCACATAGTCCGCCGCGACCGACTTCGTAAGCCCGATCACCGCCCCCTTGGACGCGCAGTACGCGAACCGCCGCGGCACCCCCTTCAACGACGACGCCACCGACGACATATTAATAATAGAACCGCCGCCGCGCTCCAGCATCGCCGGCAGCGCCAGACGGATGGTCCGGTACATCGCCTTCACATTGAGATCAAAACTGAAATCCCAGTCGGACTCGCCGCACTCCAGAATCGCGCCGTCGGCGACATAGCCCGCGCAGTTGAAAAGGATGTCGAGCGGCTCGAGCGCGGCGAAAAAGGCTTCGGTCTTCGCGGCGTCGGTGATATTGAGTTCGCGCGCGGAGATGTTTTCAACGGCGTCAAGTTCGGCGAGCGTCTGCGGATTGATGTCAACGGCGACGACCCGCGCTCCTTCGGCGGCGAAGAGTTCGGCCGAGGCGCGTCCGATGCCCTGTCCGGCGGCGGTGACGAGGGCGGTCTTGCCCTGGAGTTGTTTTTGCGCGGCTGTCATTGGTCTGCTCCGTGTGTCGTTTCAGTCGTGGGTTTCGCGTCAGTCGGTGTGGAAGACTTCTTCCATGTGGCTCCACCACTCGCCGTCTTTGCGGCTCGCGAGCGGAGTCTGGCAGGGGTCGGTGAGTTTCCACCATTCGCGGGTTTTTTCGTCTTCGGCCATTCTGGCGAGGTCGGCGTTCAGGTCGGCGCCGTGGTATTCCCAGTATCCGAAGAGGAGATTCTCCGGCTCGCGCAGAAAAACGGAGTAGTTGCGGATGTTGCACGCCCGAATCCGCGCCAGAACATCGGGCCAGGCGGCGGCGTGGAGACTTTTATAGTCGGCGATTTTTTCGGGCTTGACGCCGATGAGGGTCGCGGTGCGTTTCATTGCGGGGTTCCTTCAGCCTGTGACGGTGAGCGAGACAAGAGACTTCGCCGCGATCGCGGCGGTGTCCCAGCGGATTCCGAGTCCGGGGGAGTCGTCGGGGGCGGCGAAGCCGTCTTTGATGCTGACGGCGGCGGTTGTGATGTCGTCAAGTTGCGGGATGTATTCCAGCCATTTCGCGTTCGGCACCGCGCAGACGAGCGGCAGGTGCAGTTCCATCAGAAAGTGCGGACAGATCATGACATTGTACGCCTCGGCGAGGTGCGCGGTCTTGAGCCACGGCGTGATCCCGCCGACCCGCGCGACATCCGCCTGAATCACGGACGCGGCGTTCAACTGGAGGTAGTCCTTGAACTGGCTCAGCGAGTAGAGGCTTTCGCCGACGGCGATCGGCACCGAAGTGCGCGCGGCGAGGACGGCGTGGGCGGTGATATCGTCGGCGGGGAGGGGTTCTTCCATCCAGCCGGCGTCGTATTCTTCCAGGATGCGCGCGCGGCGCACGGCTTCGGAGAGAGTGAAACTCTGGTTCGCGTCGGTGAAGATCTGGTATTCGGCGCCGACGGCGTCGCGGACGGCGTGAAGGCGCGCGGCGTCTTCGCTGGCGAGGGGTCTGCCGATTTTGATTTTGGAGCCTTTGAAGCCCTGTTCCCGGGTTTTGAGGGCGTCGTCGACGAGCGCCTGAGTTTCCAGGTGCAGCCAGCCGCCTTCGGTGGAGTAGACGGGGATGCGGTTTTGCGCGCCGCCGGCGGCTTGCCAGAGCGGCAGGTTTTGTTTGCGGCATCGGAGGTCCCAGAGGGCGGTGTCGCAGGCGGCGAGGGCGAGCGAGGTGACGGCGCCGGTGGCGGTGGCGTGTGTTGAGAAGAGGAGTTCTTTCCAGATGTGTTCAATCTGGTCGGGGTTTTGGCCGATGAGTTTGGGGGCGAGGGTGTGTTCCAGGAGGGCGATGATTGAGGGCCCGCCGGTGCCGATGGTGTAGGAGTATCCTGTGCCGCTGGCGCCGTCGGAGTCGTAGACGGTGACGATGGGGGTTTCCTGGCTGACGAAGGACTGGATTGCGTCCTGCCGTTTTGTTTTGGGCGTGAGATCCGCCATCTGGATGTCAACGCGAGTGATTTTGGTCATGATGAAGATCCCCGAAGCGCCGCCTCTGGCATTAGCGGGCGAGGACTCCAGACTAGCCGTAAAAGCGGCTCAAGCGAACCGCACCCACAGATGGCTGGCGGCACTGCCGCCAAAAAAATTAAAAAAGAAAAAGGACGGCGAATTGACCCTGTGACGGTCGTCTGTCCCTTAATTAAAGAGACAAAATTTATTTTTTTGCGGGCAGCGCCCGCGGGCGGCAGCGGGTGCCGTTCGCTTGAGCCGGCATCGTGGCCAGTCTGAATTTCACGCCCACTAATGCCAGAAGCCGCGCTTCGGGGAGTCCCGAAGAGCAGGAAATTGACATTGAAAGTCCGGGGGTTCATGTCCGCGCCCTCAAACCCGAATCGCCGCCGAAGTTTCCGCGTCAAATAAATGACACCGATCCAGCAACAAACAAAAGTCCAGCACCTCCCCCGCAACCACAGGACGCGGATTAAACATCTTCCCCTGAACCTCCGCACCCCCCACCTCCGTAAACAACAGCGTCTCCGTGCCGAGCGGCTCCGTCAAATTAACCGCAAGCCGCAAAGAAACAACATCCCCCTCCTCCCGCACCGAATGTCCGCGCGGCATCAAAGAATCCGCCCGAAAACCAAACAACACCCGCCGCCCCGCGCTCACTCCCCCGCGCGCGGACACAGGCACCGGCAAACGCGAAGAATCCGCGAAAATCACCTCGCCGCCCCCGTCACCCTCGCCGACAACCCCGTCAACCAGATTCATCGGCGGCGAACCGATGAATGTCGCCACAAACGCGTCCGCCGGAAAATCAAACAACTCAAGCGGCGTCCCGACCTGAACCACAACACCGTCACGCATCAGCACAATACGGTCGGCGAGCGTCATCGCCTCCACCTGATCATGCGTCACATACACCACCGTGCTGCCGAACTTCTGATGAAGTTTTTTTATCTCAACCCGCATCTGCGAGCGCAACTTCGCGTCCAGATTGGACAGCGGCTCGTCAAACAGAAAAACATCCGGACGCCGCACAATCGCGCGTCCCATCGCCACGCGCTGCCGCTGTCCGCCCGACAACTGCGCGGGACGCCGCTCAAGCAGATCGCCGAGCGCCAGAATCGCCGCCGCGTCATCCACCGCCGCCGCGACCGTCGCCGCGTCCGCGCCGGCGATCTTGAGCGAGAAGCCCAGATTCTCGCGCACCGTCATATGCGGATACAAAGCGTAATTCTGAAACACCATTGAGACATTGCGCTCGCGCGGCGGCAGCGCGTTCACAACGCGGTCGCCGATAAGCACCTCGCCCTCGGAAATCTCTTCAAGTCCGGCGATCATCCGCAGCGTCGTGGACTTGCCGCATCCCGACGGCCCCACCAGCACCACGAACTCGCCGTCGCGAATATCAAGACTGACGCCCGCCACGGCGAGAAGTCCGCCGTAGCGCTTGACGATGCCGGAAAGAGTGACGGCGGTCATAACTGCGAGTCTAGCCCTTGACGCCGCCGAAGGTGAGTCCCGAAATCAGATGCTTCTGAACGAGAAAGGTCAGGACCAGCGCCGGCACGATCATCAGCACCGCGAGCGCGCACATGCCGCCCCAGTTGATGGTGAATTCGGCGGTGAAGTCCAGAAGTCCGACGGGAAGCGTCTTGGATTCCGCCGAGCGCGTCAGTTGCGAGGCGAGGGCGAATTCGTTCCACGAGGTCAGGAAGGCGAAGATCGCCGCCGACGCCACTCCCGCGCGCGCCGTCGGAAACTCAACTCTCCAGAACGCCTGCCACTTGGTGCAGCCGTCTATCTCGGCGGCCTCGCGGAGTTCGCGCGGAATCTGCCGGAAGAATCCGTCGGTGAGCCATATCGTGAACGGCACATTCATCGCCACATAGACCAGGATGAGTCCGAAGTGCGTGTCAATAATGCCGACACGCGCGAAGATGATGAAGAGCGGCAGCGACAGCGCCACGCCCGGCACCGCGCGGAAGAGCATCAGTCCGACGAAGTAGGCGTTCTTCGCCCGAAAGCGGTAGCGCGCGAAGGCGTAGCCGCCGGACATTCCGATGAGAATGGCGATGACCGTCGAGGAGAGAGAGATCACCAGCGAATTGCGGAAATACCGAAACACGGGAACGCCGCCCTCGCCCGCGCCGCCGAACATCGCGCGGTAATGTTCCAGCGTGAAGGAGGGCGTCCAGTCGGGCGGCTTGGCGAGAATTTCAACGGAGGGACGAAACGAATTCAGCACAATCCAGAGTCCCGGCAGACAGATGACGCACATTGTCACAAAGAGTCCCGCGAAGTGCAGGAGGCGCAGCGCGAGGCGGCGGCGGCGATGCGTCCTTTCGGCGCGTGTTTTTTCTCGTGCGCGTGCGGCGGTCATTTTTTTGTCAGTCGGACATGCCGATGGCGGCGCGCGCGGCGCTGAGTTTGCGGAAGAAGTAGAGCGTGAAAAGAATTGAAAGCAGGATTGAGACATATCCCATGGCGTTGGCGATTCCCATGCGTGCGTCTACATATCCGGTGCGGCTCATGAGTGTCCAGACGAGTTCGGTGCGGCGCGCGGGTCCGCCGCCGGTCATGATCTGCACGACATCGTAGGCGCGCGCGACATCCAGCGAGCGGATTGTGAGCGCGATGAAGATGAAGGGTGTGAGGAAGGGGAGGGTGATGTGTCTGAACGACTGCCACGGTGTGCATCCGTCCACTTTGGCGGCCTCTAACGGGTCTTGCGGCATTGCGAAGAGTCCGGCGAGGAGGAGGACGGCGAAGATGGAGGTGCTCATCCAGATTTCGGCGAACATGATTGAGAACATTGCGAGTTTCGCGTCGACGAGCCATGGCGCGGCGGCGTTTGTGAATCCGAGCGACTGCAGGGCGTTGTTTACGAGTCCGATGTTGTCGTTGAAGATGAATTTGAACTGGAATCCGACGAGGATGGGCGAGAACATCATCGGGAACATGAGGATGGTGCGGAGGGTTCTTTGTCCGCGGGTGACTCTGCTGATCATGAGCGCGATGGCGAGTCCGAGGAGGAGTTCCAGGTTGAGGACGATGGTGAGGAAGAGGATTGTGCGTCCGAAGGCGGCCCAGAATTTGCCGTCTGTGAGGATTTTCTGGTAGTTGGCGGTGCCGATCCATTTCCAGAGGGTGTCGGGCTTGGTGAGTCTGTACGGGGTGAAACTTGAGTAGAGGGAGAAGACGAGCGGCATGAGGATGACGGCGGCGATGACGAAGAACGCGGGCATGAGGAGGAGGAGCCACTCGGGCGGTCTGCGGAGTGTGGGGAACATCATGGTCTGCCGAGTTGTGACGGTTCAGGTGTTGATGCCGGTGACGGGGACAACAAAGCCGCCGCCGTTGTCGTCAATGTCAATGACGGGAACGGGGACGACAATGAAGGCGCCCGCATTTTTATCGTCGTCAACGGAGACAATGACGGCGCCGCCGTTATTGTCAATGTCGATGTTGATGACGGGAACGACGACGACAACGAAGGCGCCGTTATTGTCGTCGTCATCGGTGACAACGAAGGCGACACCGTTATCGTCGTCGCCGACGGTGACAGAGACGGCGCCGTCGCTGTCGCGTCAGACTCAGTAGTAGCCCGACTCGCGCATCAGCGCGTCCACCGCGTCGGCGGCGTCATCGAGCGCCTCCTTGACCGTCTTGTCGCCGACAATCGCCGCCTGCAATTCAGGAAAGACAATGTTCGTCGTCTCGCCCCACTCGGGAATCGCCGGCACCGCGAAGGCGTACTTGGCGCCCTCCGCGAACGCCGCGAGCGCCTCGGCGCGGAACGGATCATCGCCAGCGCGCGCGGCGGCGACATTCGCATCCCAGACGGCGGTGCGCGTGGGCAGCGAACCGCCCGCGCTCTCGGCGATCTGGCTCTCCTCGCTGGTCAGAAAGGTGACGAGCGAGACCGCCGCCTCGCGATTCGGACAGTCCCGCGTGACCGAGAAGCCGTGGTGTCCCGACCATCCTGTGCGCGTGACCGAGCCCATCGGCTGCACCGCCACGCCGACATTGCCCGCCGCCTTGGACGACTCGGGATCGTTGAAGAAGCCCGCCCATCCGGGCCAGTCCAGGTTGAGGGCGATGGTGCCGGAGGCGAAGCCCTGTCCGAGGTCGTCCCAGACATAGTTGGTGGTGCCGGCGGGGACGGCGCCGGCCTCGTAGAGGTCGACGAACCACTGGAGGGCGCGCTGTCCGGCGTCGGAGTTGAAGGCGGGCATGAAGTTTTCGTCCAGGTAGTTTCCGCCTTCTGCGACGACGAGTTCGTAGAAGCGTCCGACGATGGCTTCGTCTTTTCCGGCGTACTGGGTGCCGTAGAAGTTGGGCGGGTCGGCGAAGAAGATGGCCTGGTCTTTGACCTGATCCCAGGTTTCGGGGACGGCGAGGTCGTAGCCGTACTGATTTTTGAAGTCGGCGGCTTTGGCGGCGTCCTCGTAGTTGGACTTGAGGTAGTAGAGCACCGAGACATCAAACTGCGCGCGCGGCAGCATCAGCAGTTCGCCGCCGACCGTGGACGCCTTGATGTTGCCCGGCACGAACTCGGCGACGGTCTCGGCGGGCACATGCGGCGCGAGGTCTATGTAGAGTCCCTGGTACTGGGGCGCGAACGACGAGTGGTTGGAGCCGACGCACCACGAGGTTGATCCTGCGGCCATGTCGGACTTGATTTCCTTGTCTATTTCAAAGTGGCTTTTTTTGGAGATGATGTTGACGGAGGCGCCTGTGGCGGTTTCCCACTCGGCGATACGGGCGTAGAGGCCTTCGTACTGGATGCCGCCGATGAGTTTGGCTTCGATGGTGGTGCCGGCGAAGTTTCCTGCGGTTGTGTCTGGTTCGGGGGTGTCCGGGGCGCGGGTCGCGATGACGATGCCGATGACGATGATGACGGCGACGGCGATGAGGACGATGGTGGAGTTTTTCATGGTCTCCTCCTTTTGTGGTGTGGTGTTTGTATATAAAGCACATATTTACTTATGAATCAAGGGGTTTATGTTATTATTTATTTAGGCGTTGATTTTGCTTGATTTTCTGCGAGATTCTGGTGTTGGCGGACGATTAGCGCGGTGTCAATTAAATCGGAGTTCAGCCTCTGGCATTAGTGGGAGTTTGACTGAGACATTCACGATGCCGGCTCAAGCGGGCTGTGTCCGCTGATGC
>JALCBB010000053.1 GCA_028066985.1 Alphaproteobacteria bacterium | reverse complement strand
CAAAAAAAATAAATAATAATTTATTGACTATTTAAGGGGTCAATTAAATAAATTGCTTTCTTAATTAATTGACTGTTAATGGTGTCAATTAAATAAATTATTTTCTTTTTAGTTTAATTTTTTTGCAGGCAGCGCCTGCGGGCATCAGTGGGTATCGTTCGCTTGAGCGGCTATCGTGAATGTCTAGGTCAAACTCCCACTAATGCCAAAGACAGATAATTGACAACTAGCGGCGGATCGGCTTCGTCAGAAAAGCAGGAAGGCCTGAACCATCACCCCCAGAACCAGAAGAACGAGAACGAGACGAACGCCGCGACCGTCCGGACTGCGACTCCCGCGACTCCCGCGTCCGCGGCGGCTTTTGCGGCTGCCGCGACTCCCGTGACTGCCGTGACCGTCCCGGCTCCCGTGACTGCCGTGACTGCCGCGGCTCCCGCGACTGCCGAGACTCCCGCTCGCCCCCGGAAACACGAACCTCAGGCTTGGAAGGCAAAACCTTCACTATCTCCTCAAAACGCTCGTCATCACCCTCCAACACAAAAGTCAGAGCATGACCCCGCCGCCCCGCACGACCCGTCCGACCAATCCGATGCACATAATCATCCGCCGAATTCGGCAGTCCGTAATTAATCACATGCGTCACATGCGGAATGTCCAGTCCGCGCGCCGCCAAGTCCGAGCAAATCAAAATCTTCACCTCACCCCCGCGAAACCGCTCCAATGTCGCCGTCCGTAAATGCTGCGGCAAATCACCATGCAAAATCGCCGAGTCATAACCGCCACGCACCAGACGCCGCTGAATCTCGCCCACCTCCATCTTGCGATTGCAGAAAATCAGCACACTGCCAAAATCCTCGCCCAAACCGCGAAGACACGCCTCCAGACGACGCCGCAACTCATGCGCGTTCGCTACACGCTCAAACTCCTGATCCACACTCGCCGTCGCACGCGCCGGCGCATCCGCATAAACCTCCTCAGGTTCGCGCAAAAACGCCCGCGCCAAAGAACGAATCTCCGCCGGCAAAGTCGCCGAAAATAACAAAGTCTGACGGCGCCGCGGCAGAAGTCGCGTGATCCGTTCAATGTCGGGAATGAAACCCATGTCCAGCATCCGATCCGCCTCGTCAATCACAAACAGACGAACATCCGCAAGCAAAACCTGGCCGCGCTCAAATAAATCCAGCAGACGGCCGGGCGTCGCTATCAGTATGTCCGTGCCGCGACGCAGACCGTCCAATTGATCCTTGAACGACTCGCCCCCGATTATCAACGTGTGACTCAGACGATGACGCTTGCCGTGAATCACAATGTGATCCTCTATCTGCGACGCCAACTCGCGCGTCGGCTCAAGAATCAGCGCCCGCGGCATCCGCGCGCGCGCGCGTCCCGTGGAAAGATTCTGCAGCATCGGCAGCGTGAAGCCAGCCGTCTTGCCGCTGCCCGTGCGCGCAATGCCGAGAACATCGCGCCCCTCCAGCACATGCGGAATCACCCGCGACTGAATCGGCGTCGGCGTCTCGTAGCCCGCCTCCGCAACCGCCGCGCAGAGGTCGGACGAAAGTCCGAGGGCGGCGAAATTATCCTGGTGCGCCTCCTCGGCGTGAGTGACTTTTGTGATGGGTCAAGTCCTTTTAATGTCTGCCCCGACTGCGACGGGAACATCCTGTTGTCAAAGCGGCTCGCGTCTGATGCGTCAAGTTGCGCTATTATATGAGGGGAGTAAAAATTTGTCCAGAGCGAATCGGCGCGAATCGATGCCCCGGGACGGACGCGCCGCCGCCGACCACACTCCTTAATTAAGGACACCTATGCCCCCACCGAAATCAGCGAAGGCGGCGACGCCGAAAAAGCCCCGAAAATCAGCCAAAACAAGGACGCAGGGCGGCCGCTACGGCGCCGCCGAGGTCGAAGTCCTAGAAGGACTGGAGCCGGTGCGCCGCCGTCCCGGCATGTATATCGGCGGCACCGACGAGACCGGACTGCACCACCTCGCCGCCGAGATTCTCGATAACGCCCTGGACGAAGTTCACGCGGGCGGCGCGAAACGCATCACGATGACCTTCGCGGCGCGCGACCGCCTGCGCGTGAGCGACGACGGGCGCGGCATTCCTGTCGAGTCGCATCCGAAGTTTCCGAAGAGGTCGGCGCTTGAGGTGATACTGACGACACTGCACGCGGGCGCGAAGTTCTCGGACGAAGCGTATCGCGTCGCGGGCGGACTGCACGGCGTCGGGTTGTCGGTGGTGAACGCGCTGTCGTCGTCGCTTGAGGTTGAGACGGTTCGCGACGGACGCCGTTACGGTCAGAAGTATCAGCGCGGCGAGGCGCGGGGGAAGGTGAAGGACCTGGGGAAGGCTTCCCGTCGCGGGACGGTGATAGAGTTTTGTCCGGACGGCGAAGTTTTCGGCGAGGGCGTGGAATTTTCGGCGCTGCGTCTGTTCGGAATGTTAAGGACGCGGGCGTTTCTGTTTCCCGGCATTCGTCTGTTGTGGGAGGCGGGCGAGGGAGTACTGACAGCGGCGGAGCGCGAGCGCGTCCCGGAGCGCGCGGAGTTGTGTTTCGGCGACGGCTTAAGTGATCTGGTGCGCGAGTTGCTGGACGGCCGCGCGTCCGTGGACGGCGCGATTTTTTCGGGCGCCGCCGAAGGCGAGGACGGCGCGCGCGTGGAGTGGTCGCTCGCGTGGCTTGAAGACGGCGACGGGTCGTGCTGGACATTTTGCAACGCGATCCCGACTCCGCGCGGCGGCACGCACGAGCAGGGACTGCGCGCGGGACTGACGCAGGCGGTGCGCGAGCATCTGCAGCGCGAGCGCGTGCGCGCCGAAATCACCGCCGACGATGTGCTGGGCGGCGCGGTCGCGGTGTTGTCGCTGTTTTTGCCGCAGCCGCAGTTTCAGGGACAGACAAAGGAGAAACTTGCGTCCGGCGAGGCGGTGAAGGTGGTGTCGTCGGCGTTGCGGGATCATGCGGCGCACTGGCTGTCGGCGTCTCCGGGGCGGGCGCGGCAGGTGTCGGAGATGGTGCAGCGGCGCGCGCGCGAGCGGATCGC
Organism: Alphaproteobacteria bacterium; assembly: GCA_028066985.1. Lineage (GTDB taxonomy): Bacteria > Pseudomonadota > Alphaproteobacteria > JALCBB01 > JALCBB01 > JALCBB01. Next base: position 9,185 of record JALCBB010000053.1, on the reverse strand, counting down.
GGCGCGGGCGGCGCGCGAAAAGCGGCGCAGTTCCGCGGGCAACGGAGTGCGGCTGCCGGGCAAACTGGTGGATTGTCGTTCGCGCGACCTCGGCGAGACGGAAATTTTTCTGGTTGAGGGCGACTCCGCCGGCGGTTCGGCGAAGCAGGCGCGCAACCGCGAGACGCAGGCGATCCTGCCGCTGCGCGGCAAAATATTGAACGCGGTGAGCGCGAGCGAAGAGAAGCGGCGGCAAAACCGCGAACTGGGCGAGATACTCCTGGCGCTCGGCTGCGAGGACGGCATCGGCGGCCTTCGCTACGGGCGCGTCATCATCATGACCGACGCCGATGTGGACGGCGCGCATATCGCGGCCTTGCTGCTGTCGTTTTTCTGCTGGGAGCTGCCCGAGTTGATAGAGCGGGGGCATTTGTATCTGGCGTGTCCGCCGTTGTATCGGCTGCATACGCGGGGGGTGTCGGTGTATGCGCGCGACGAGGCGGAGGCCGAGCGCTTGACGGCGACGGCGTTTCGCGGGGCGGGGCGTCCGGAGCGGAGTCGGTTTAAGGGGCTGGGCGAGATGATGCCGGCGCAGTTGCGCGAGACGACGATGGATCCCGGGGGGCGGGTGTTGCAGCGTGTGAGTTTCGGCGAGGGACAGCGGGCGGCGGCGGCGTTGATAGAGTCGTTATTGGGGAGGGATGTGGAGGCTCGCTTGCGGTTTGTGACGGAGGGCGCTGCCGGCATTGCGGCTGAGCGGCTGGATGTGTGATTTGTTCAAGTGGCTGGATTAACGGCGCCGATTTTTTGTCATTAAATTAGTTAGAAGACAAACAAAGTGCTGTTTCTGGCATTAGCGGGAGTTTGACTAAGACATTCACGATGTTGGCTCAAGCAAGCAGCGCCAACGAATGCCCGCGGGCGCTGCCCGCAAAAAAAATTAAATTAAAAAGAAAATAATTTATTTAATTGACCCCTTAAATAGTCAAATTATTTTTTTAATTTTTTTGGCGGCAGTGCCGCCAGCCATCTGTGGGTGCGGTTCGCTTGAGCGGCTGTTGTGAATGTCTTAGTCAAACTCCCACTAATGCCAAAGGCTGCTCTTCGTTGTCTCTTTAATTAATTAATTTTTAATTTTATTTTTTGCGGGCTAGCCCGCACCCATCAGCCGGCACCGCTCGCTTGAGCCAACATCGTGAATGTCTCGGTCAATTTCTTACTAATGCCAAGGGCTGCTCTTCGTCTGTTTAGTGATTAAATTGGTAAATTCAACGAAAACAACGCCCTAAATCGCGGCAGGGTCAAAACAGCCACTTGCACATATAAGACTAAATCAATACAATATAAATCACCATGATCCGAATCAGCCGAATGACCGACTACGGAATCGTCCTCCTCGGATGCCTCCAACAGCACCACCCCACCTCCGCCAACACACTCGTCCAAACCACCGGAATCCCCGCGCCCACCACCGCCAGACTCCTCAGACAACTCACCCAGCACAAAATCCTCTCCTCTCAACAAGGGCCGAACGGCGGATACCAACTCGCCCATCCCCCCGAAAACATCACCATCGCCCAAATCATCAACGCCCTGGAAGGTCCGATCGCGCTCACCGCCTGCGTGGATAACTCCGAAATACACTGCAGCACCGCCACACTCTGTCCCGTCAACGGATGGTGGAACACCGTCAACACCGCCGTCAAAAACGCCCTGGAAAGCCTCACACTCGCCGACCTCCAGACGCATGTGAACCAGTTCGTCCCACGCATCCACGAAATCAGCGAAACACGCGCACAATGACAAACTCGCCCGCCAACACCGGCACCGTCGCCGGCACCGTCGCCGTCACCGGCAAGCAAGCCGCCGCAAACGCGCCCAAATACCAGTGGGGCTTCTCAACCGATGTCCCCACCGAGCACGCGCCCAAAGGACTGGACGAAAATATCGTGCGCTACATCTCCGCCAAAACAAACGAGCCCGAATGGCTCCTCAAGTGGAGACTCCGCGCCTTCTCTCGCTGGCAAAAAATGCGCGAGCCCGAATGGAGCAACGTCAACTTTCCGCCCATCAACTACCAGGACGCCTACTACTACGCCGCCCCCAAACGCGACAAACCCAAGTCGCTCGACGAAGTGGATCCGAAACTCCTGGAAACCTACGAGAAACTCGGCATTCCGCTCCACGAACGCGCCGCGCTCGCGGGCGTCGCCGTGGACGCCGTGTTTGACAGCGTGTCCGTCGCCACGACCTTCAAAGAAACGCTGCGGAAGGCAGGCGTCATCTTCTGTCCGATGTCGGAGGCCGTGCGCGAGCATCCCGAACTCGTCAGAAAATACCTCGGCTCCGTCGTGCCGCCGGGCGACAACAAGCACGCGTGTCTCAACTCCGCGGTCTTCACCGAAGGCTCGTTCGTCTATGTGCCGCCCGACACGCGCTGTCCGATGGAACTTTCCACCTACTTCCGCATCAACGCCGCGATGACCGGACAGTTCGAGCGCACCCTCATCATCGCCGACCGCAACAGTTATGTCAGTTACCTTGAAGGATGCACCGCACCGATGCGCGACGAACACCAACTGCACGCCGCCGTCGTTGAACTCGTCGCGCTGGAAAACGCCGAGATCAGATACGCCACCGTGCAGAACTGGTACCCCGGCGACGAAAACGGACGCGGCGGCATCTACAACTTCGTCACGAAGCGCGGCGTCTGCAAAGAGCCGAACGCGCGCATCTCATGGACGCAGGTTGAGACCGGCTCCGCTATCACCTGGAAATATCCGTCGTGCATTCTGATGGGCGAGGGGTCGTCGGGCGAATTCCATTCAATCGCGATGACAAATCACCGTCAGCAGGCCGACACCGGCACCAAAATGCTGCACCTCGCGCCGAAAACACGCTCGCGGATTATTTCCAAAGGCATTTCGTCGGGACGCAGCCGGCAGAGTTACCGCGGGCTTGTCCGTCTGTCGCCGAAAGCGAAGGGCGCGCGCAACTACACGCAGTGCGACTCGCTCATCATCGGCGGCGAGGCGTCGGCGTCAACGGTGCCGTATATAGAGAGCGCGTGTCGGGAGGCGTCGGTTGAGCATGAGGCGACGACCTCGCGGCTGCCGGAGGATCAGTTGTTCTACTGCCGTCAGCGCGGACTTGACGCCGAGACCGCCGCCGCGCTTGTCGTGAACGGATTCTGCCGCGAGGTGCTTCAGAAGTTGCCGATGGAATTCGCGGTTGAGGCTGATCGTCTTCTGCGCGTGAGTCTGGAGGGCGCGGTCGGATGACGGCGCCGCTTCTGCGACTGGACGATCTCCGCGCCTCGGTTTCGGACGGGCATGGCGAGCGCAAGCAGGTTTTGCACGGCGTCAATCTGACGGTTGCGGCGGGCGAGATGCATGTGCTGATGGGTCCGAACGGTTCGGGCAAGTCCAGTCTTGCGGCGCTGCTTGCCGGACGCGAGGGCTGCGAGGCTGACGGCGGCGCGGCGCAGATGGACGGCGAGGACATTCTCGCGCTTGCTCCCGAAGAGCGCGCGGCGCGCGGGTTGTTTCTCGCCTTTCAGTATCCTGTGGAGATTGCGGGTTTGTCGCTCACGGTTTTTCTGCGCGAGATTTACAACCGCCGCCGCGAGCGCGAGGGCGAGGCGGCGCTGGACCCGATGTCGTTCATGCGTGTTTTGCGCGAGGAGATGGCGGCGTTGTCAATGGATCCGGCGCTGACGCGGCGCGCGGTGAACGCGGGATTTTCGGGCGGCGAGAAGAAGCGGCTTGAGGTTTTGCAGATGGCGTTGCTGCGTCCGCGGCTTGCGCTGATGGACGAGACCGACAGCGGCCTTGATGTTGACGCTTTGCGGATTGTTTCGGACGCGATTAATCGTCATCGTGATGGCGGGCGCGGTTTTTTGCTGATAACGCATTATTCGCGTTTGCTGGCGGGGCTGGATCCGGCGCCGGACTACATTCACATTTTTGACGGCGGACGCATTGTGCGGAGCGGCGGCGCGGATCTGGCGCGGCGGCTTGAGGAGCATGGTTATGGCGCGTTGAGCGAGGTGGCGTGATGGCGCGGATCACGGAGTTGCTGTCGTTGTCGGAGTCGGCGCCGCGGGAGGCGCGCGAGATGGTGCTGCCGTCGGCGTCGCTTGAGGGCTGGCGGTGGTCGGGATTGCGCCGCGCGCTGCCTGCGACGCCGTTCGCGGCGACGGACGGCTCAACGGGGACGGTGACGGCGCCGAAATTGTCAAATGTGTTTTCGTCAATGACGGAGACTGTTCTCGTTGACGGGCATCTCGCCGGGGACAATAACGGCGGCGATGTTGATGGTCGTCGTCATATTAACAGCGACAGCGACGGTGACGGCAATGGTCGTCGTCATATTAAAGGGGACAATAACGGCGGCGCCGTTCGTCGTCATATTAACACCGTCATGGACAATAACGGCGGCGATGTTGATGGTCATCGTCATGTTAAAGGAGACAGCGACGGTGACGGCGGTGGCAGTCGTCACATTAATATCCTGCGTGACGACAAGTCCGAGACATTCGAGACGGTCGCGCGGAACGGCGAGGAAACGCCCTTCCCCGCCCTCGCCCGCACCCTCGCGACTCATCCCCTGCAAATCACCGTCAAAGGCGAAATTAAAACGCCGCACAGCATCCGTCTCGTCGGCACATCCGCAAACACCGCCGCGCATCACTCCCTCAATACCGAACTGGAGAAAAACGCGTCCCTTCACTGCGTCATCACAAGCGAAGCAGCAAACAACGCGGCGCGGCTCGTCAACAGCGACTGCCGCTTTCATCTCCGCGAAGGCGCGCGGCTGCGTCTGCTTATCCTGGAAAACGAAGCCGCTCAGTGCTTCCGCACCTCCCGCATTCACTTCACCCTCGCCGCGAACGCCCGCGCCGAAACCTTTCTCATCACACGCGGCGGCGCATTCCAAAGACTGGAAATTGAAACCGACCTCGCCGACAACGGCGCCGAATTTCACATCGGCGGCGCGCACGCCCTGTCGCCCGAACGACAAGGCGAAATCGCCTTGCGCGTGCGACACCTCGCCGGCGATACGCTCTCGCGCAACCGCTTCCGCGCCGCCGTCGGCGCAAACGCGACGCATAACTTTCAGGGACGGATTGAAATCATCCCCGGCGCCGACAACGCCGCCGCGGAAATGGAGAGCAAAAGCCTCCTCATGGACGAAAGCGCGAAAAGCCGCAGCAAGCCCGAACTGGAAATTTTCCACGACAATGTCGCATGCTCGCACGGAGTGGCGGTGTCGCCCGCGGACGCCGATGTCCTGTTCTATCTGCGCTCGCGCGGCATCCCGCTCGCCGACGCCGAACGGCTGACCGTCTCGGCGTTTCTGCGTCAAATCTTCCCCGCCGAACACAACGACGAATTCACCGAGTCGGCAAAGTCCCGCGTGGAATCTTTCGCGGGAATGGTGACGGAGACGGAGACGGTGAAAGGTCAATCGTCATGAGCGATCTTTCGCAGTCCGTAACACCCTCGCCGACAGCAAAAACGGCGGCGCCCGACGAGTCTCCGAAAAAGACACTGAACGGCGCGGGCGAAAAAATCGGCGCCGTCACTGTCGCTTCCCTGCGCGATGAGTTTCCCTACTTCGCGGACGAAAACGCCGTCGTCTACCTGGACAGCGCCTCAAGCGCGCAAAAAGCCCGCGTCGGCCTGGACGCGATGAACGACCTCTACCGTCATCACTACGCGAATGTGCATCGCGGCGCATACCGCCTCAGCGCCGAAAGCACCGCCGCCTTTGAAAATGCGCGGCGGCAAATCGCGCGCTTCCTGGACGCCGAAAACTCGCGCGAAATCATCTTCACACGCGGCACAACCGAAGCAATCAACCTCGTCGCCGGAAGCCTCGGCGAGCAAATGTCGCCCGGCGACGAAATCATCGTCTCGGAACTGGAGCATCACTCCAACCTCGTGCCGTGGCAACTGCTCGCCGAACGCCGCAAACTCAAACTGCGCTTCTGGAAAATAGACGCGCGCGCGCGGCTGGCGCTCGCAGACCTCGCGCCGCTGCTCGGCGCGCGAACACGACTCCTCGCAATGACGCATGTCTCAAACGCGTTCGGCACAATCACTCCCGCCGCCGAAGCAGCCGCGATGGCGCGCGACGCCGGCGCGCTCGTGCTGATAGACGGCGCGCAAGCCGTGCCGCATCTGTCCGTCTCGGTGCGCGAACTCGGCGCCGACTTCTACGCCTTCTCCGGACACAAGTTGTACGCGCCGAGCGGCATCGGCGCGCTGTGGGGACGCGGCGAAGTCCTTGAAACAATGCCTCCGTGGCAGGGCGGCGGCGAGATGATCACCGAAGTCTCGCTCGCGCGCAGCCTCTATCAGCCGCCGCCCGCCCGCTTTGAAGCCGGCACACCGCCGATCGCCGAAGCCGTCGCGCTCGGCGCCGTCTGCGAATGGCTGATGACGCTGCCGCGCGAACTCCTGCGCACGCGCCTGCACGGGATCTTCGCCCGCGCGCACGAACTGCTGAGCGCGACCGCGGGCGTTGAAGTCTACGGCGCCGGTGTCGCCGAGTCGGCTCCGACTTTTTCGTTCAATATCGCCGACGCGCATCCGCACGACCTCGCAACTTATCTGGATTCGCACGGAGTCGCCGTCCGCACGGGACATCACTGCGCGCAGCCCGCCCTCGCCGCGCTCGGCCTTGAAGCGACCGCGCGCGCGTCCTTCGGTCTCTACAACAACACGGCGGACGCCGAGCGTCTCGCCGAAACCGTCGCGGCGGCGGCGAACTTCTTTAAAAGGTGAGCGGAATGCACGACCTCGCCGACGCCGAACTGCGGCAACTGTATCAGGAGTCGCTCCTGCATCACAGCCGTCACCCGTGCAACTTCGGAGAACTTACTCCGCCGATGCGCGAGGCGCGCGGATACAATCCGCTCTGCGGCGACAAAATCACAGTGCAACTGCGCGAAACCGGCGACAGACTGGAAGCAATCGCGTTTTCAGGATCGGGCTGCGCGATATCGCTGGCGTCCGCGTCGCTGATGACCGAAGCCGTCAAAGGAATGACGCGCCGCGAGACCGAAGAGTTGTTCGCCGCGTTCACCGCGCTCTGCCTCGGCGCGGAACAGGCGCGCGCGACGCCCCTGCCCGCGCGGCACGAAGACCTCAACATCTTCGCGGGAGTGCGGGAGTATCCGATGCGGGTTAAATGCGCGACACTTCCGTGGCATACTTTGCGAGCCGTCCTGGAGCAGCGCGAGACCGCGACAACCGAGTGAAACAATGACCGACGACAAGCAGAACGACCTTAACGCCGTCGCCGAAACCGGCGGGGCGGGGTCGTTTTATCTTGACGACGGAGCCGGTCCGGCGCTGCCTCCCGACCTGCCCGAAGAATTTTTCGCCGGGGCGGCGCGAACATCGGACGAGACAGCCGCGGAAACACACGCGATTGAAGGCGCGCTGCGCGAAGTCTTTGATCCCGAAATTCCGGTCAACATCTTTGACCTCGGACTCGTCTACGAAATCAACGCCGCCGACGCCGGCACCGAAATCGTGATGACGCTGACAGCGCCGGCGTGTCCGGTCGCCGGGACGCTGCCGCAGCAGGTCGCCGACGCCGCCGCCAAAGTGCCGGGCGCCGGACGCGTCTCGGTGAAAATGACATGGGAGCCGCCGTGGGACTGGTCGCGCATGAGCGACGAAGCCCGCGCCGCGCTCGGATTCATTGACTAGGAGATCCAAAATGTCGCCGCCTCCGCTTCTTCGCTTCACCGACGCCGCCGCCGAGCGTCTCGGCGTTCTGCTTTCCGAGGCAGGGGAAGCCTCGCCCGCCGGCATGCGCGTCGGCGTGCGCGCCCGCGGCTGCAACGGCCTGAGTTACTACATGGAATACGCTCACGAGCGCGCGCCCGGCGACCACGAAGTCAATGTGCGCGGACTGCGGCTGTTCGTGGATACCGCGTCCGTGCTGTATCTCGTCGGCAGCGAAGTGGACTGGCGCGCCGACAGCCTCAGCGCCGGCTTCGTCTTTCGCAATCCCAACGAGGCGGCGCGGTGCGGATGCGGGGAGAGTTTTTCGGTGAGCGCTCCGTCCGCGGAGGGCGGGGACGGCGGCGGCGCCGGCGGCGGCGCGGCGAAAAAATAAAGCAAAAACAAACACAAACGGCGGGCGCGCAAAGACATCGGGACGCGAAAATTTAAGTGTTAACATGTTTACATTGGCGTTGCATTCGCGGACAGGATGTCGTATAATTCGGTTTCCTCTTCGCGAGGCGGCCGCCGGAAATTCTGAAACGCGGACATCCTGCGCGGTGTCCAGGGGGAGGCGCTCGGACGACAAAGGGCGTGCGGAATGGAACGAATTCTGATTGTTGACGACGAACGCGGCGTGCGCGATCTCATTTGCGAAACGCTGACCCGCGCGGGCTTCGAAACCCTCGAAGCCGACAGCGGAGTCGCGATGCGGCGAATGCTCGCGCATCAGTATGTGGATATGGTTCTGCTCGACCTCCGCATGCCCGGCGAGGACGGAATGGCCGTGCTGCGCGACCTGCGCCGAAGCAGCAGCGTGCCGGTGATGCTGCTTTCGGTGGCGCAAAAATCCTCGGAGCGCGTCCTCGGACTGGAAATGGGCGCCGACGACTACGCGGGCAAGCCGTTTGATCCGCGCGAACTGGTGGCGCGGGTGCGTTCAGTGCTGAGACGGGCGGCGCGCGCGCGGCGCGACTCCGGTTTTGAGGCGAACAACGACATTTTTGAGTTCGGCGGCTTCGTGCTTGATGTGTCGCAGAGCACTTTGTGGGACCCGCGAAGCAACGAAGTGCTGCTGACGCGGAGCGAGCGCGAAATTCTGCGTTTGTTTCTGGAGCATCCGTACGAGGTTTTGTCGCGGGACATGATTTCGCGGCGGACTTTGGCGCGGAACTGGAGTCCGTGTGATCGGAGTCTGGATGTGCTTGTGAGCCGCTTACGCCGCAAGATCGGGAACATAGATGACGGGAAGAACAAGCGGCGGAGCATAACGAGTGTGAGGGGTGTCGGTTATTGTTTCGCGATTCCTGTGAGTCACACGGTCCGCGGGCGCGACCGGAAGCCGGCGAACGCTGAAAAGAATTCCTGGACAGATCTCCGGCATTAGTGGGAGTTCAAATTCAGACTAGTCACGATAGCCGCTCAAGCGAACCGCACCAACTAATGGGTGCGGGCTAGCCCGCA
>JALCBB010000052.1 GCA_028066985.1 Alphaproteobacteria bacterium | reverse complement strand
GCTGAACGCCGATTTAATTGACACCGTTATTGTCGTCTGTCCATTAATAGTCAATAAATTATTATTTATTTTTTGCGGGCTAGCCCGCACCCATCTGCCGGCATCGCTCGCTTGAGCCAGCATCGTGAATGTCTTAGTCAAACTCCCACTAATGCCAGATATAGCACTTCGTTTGTCTCTTAATTAAAAGGAGGCGCGGAGAGCAAGGGCAGTCCCGTTAAGTCCAAGAACCGCATAAAAACAAGCAGCAGCGCCCAACAACTGAAAAACAGGCGCCGAATCCAAATCCCGCGAAATAAACGAAGAAAAAACAGCCGCCAGCAAAATCAAAACAGGCGTCGCAAGCGGCAAAAATACAAGTCCAAGCAATAATACACCCCGCCGCGCACCCAAAAGTAAAGCCGCAACCCACGCCGCCAAAGCACTGAGCGAAATACACGCAAGTCCAAGCGCAAACACCGCCGGCAGCCACACACCAAACGGCAGTCCCCAGAAAATAAAAAGCAAAGACAACGCAACAGCCAGACCAGGAAAAGTAAGAACAAAATGAAGCAAAATCCGCACCAGCGCGCACTCCCCGAACGACAGAACAGAAACCGCAAGCACCGGCACACGCTCCTCATGCTGGTCAGGCTCAAAAATAGAATTAAGCGCGAGCGCCGCCGCAAATAACGTCAGAACAGCAAAAACAGGCGCGACAAACCGATTGTCTCCGCCCGCGCCAATCGCAAAAAGAACCCCCGCAAGAATAAAAAATAAAGCAGGCGCAAAAGCAGGTCCCGCAAACGCAAGACGACGCAAGTCCGCGCGCAACAACACAAACGCCGCGCGAAAACGCGCCGCAGCAGAATAAGAAGAACCTAAAGAGGACATCGCAACAGATTCTCGCTCCCGATCCGCGACACGGCGCTGTCAACCTCTTCGCCGTCCGGCAGCGCAAGAATCGCGGCATTGCCAGGCGCGGCAAGATGCTCCCGCAACGCGCGCGCGACAAGTTCGGCGCCGTCGCTGTCCAAAAGATCAAAAGGCTCGTCAACAAGCCACAGCCGCCGCGCGGGAGCAAGCCGCAGTCTCGCAAGATCAAGACGGCGGCGCCATCCCTGCGAAAGCGCGGCGCACTCGGCGCTCCACGGCAGCGAAAAATAATCGGCGGCGCGGCGGGCGTCGTCATCGCGCGCGCCGAGAAGCGCGGCGTCAAGCGAGAGCAGGTCGCCGACCCTGCGCCCCGGCAGGACGGGCGCGGCGTGTCCGACCCAGATAATGTCGCCGCGCGGAGGCAGCAAAGGCCGGGTCGCAATCTGAGGATGCCACTCCAGCATTCCGGCGATTCCGGCGAGCAGCGAGGTCTTCCCCTTCCCGTTTTTGCCCGTGACGAGAATCAGTTTGGCGGTTCCCGAATGCAGAAAAACAGGACCGACGACAGGTTTTCCGCCGCGACAGAATCCGTAGCAGCCCGCGAGAAGACTCGCGCCCGCGGACGCCTCGGACACGGCGGCAGAACGGCTTTCAGAGAGGGTCACGATGGTCTGACAGGGGCTGGATTTCAAGCGGAATTCGGCAATTTTCCTATATAATAGCACGACTTACGCGGTTTGCGGGAGTTCGCGGCAGTCGATTCGCGGAGGGCTTCGGAGACGGCGCCGATCTCTCCGCGGGCGCCGTTAAGTATGCAATTAAAAGGAGTGATCCGTGTCCGCGGACGCGGCGTGTCGGTGTTTTCGCTCCGACGGACATCAAGGCGCGGCGGCAGGGCGAATTTGCACTTGCATTCTAAATTTGCTACGCAGACTGCAGTTGGTCGCAGCGATTCGCCAGGCGATTCGTTTCTGACCGGCGTCTCTGAGGTTCGCGCGCGCATCTGTGCGCGGATGACTCAGGGAACACAACTTGATATGGGGGGATACCATGGCTGCTGCTAAGAAATCCCGTCGCAAGACAGCGAAAAAGTCGACCCGTAAAAAGGCGACTCGCAAGAAGGCCGCGAAGAAGACGACTCGCAAGAAGTCGACTCGTAAGAAGGCGGCGAAAAAGACCACTCGGAAGAAGTCGACCCGTAAAAAGGCGACTCGGAAGAAGTCTGCGAAGAAGTCGACCCGCAAGAAGGCGACTCGGAAGAAGTCGACCCGTAAGAAGGCGACTCGGAAGAAGTCTGCCAAGAAGGCGACTCGCAAGAAGTCTTCGCGGAAGAAGTCTACCCGCAAGCGCGCGCCTGCGACCGGGGAGACTTTCGGTCCGTTGCTTGCGTAACGGGGCTGGTATCTCGCCGTCTTAACGGACGGCAGGGGGCGGCCGCACTGAGTTGCGGCCGCTTCCTTTTTAAGGCGCCGGCTTTGTGACTTGTCGGCGCGCGATCTCCGGCATTAGTGAGACTTTGACTAAGACATTCACAGCAGCCGCTCAAGCGAACTGTACCAACTGATGGGTGCGGGCTAGCCCGCAAAAGTTAAATTTGTTTTGAGATTATAGGGGGGTGAATTCATAATTTAATTCAAAATTTCCGATTCTAGGGGTTGATTTTTAAAGGGCTGGTCGCTACATAATATCGTAGTATCATTTGAAACACTTCGAAAGGAGGTGACGTCAATGGCGCGCAAAACAAACAAAGAAGTAACGAGCAGACGGGTTGCGTCAAAGGCTGGCAAGTTGCTCCGCAGCTCGAAGTCAAGCAAGGCTGTCAAGTCGGTTGCTGGCTCGGCGCTGACCCAGCGCCCTAACAAGAAGTGACCTGACAGGGTGTGGGGGAAGGCACGCTCTTCACCTCGGGGGAGCCGTTTGTGACGGCTCATCGCCTTCGCCTCGCGCAACGCGGTGCTTTTTTGGCGAGGACGCATCCTTGTCAGAGGCTGGTGTCCGCAACGCCAGCGCAGTCAAGATGCCAGGAAAAGCGACACGCCCCGGCTGTCTCCGCTGTCCTGCGGACAGCGGAGACAGCGATACAAGGGGGGGTGAATGTTGAGGATGTTTTGTGTAGATTGAAGGCGAATCGTGGCTGGGCTGACATCCGGCTTTAAGGTGTTCAACTTTCGGGAGGTATCCAATGACAGAAGACAACGATGACCTCGTGAAGCAGGCAAGGGAGGCCCTTGATCGGGGTGACTTTGACGTCGCGATAGATCTCTGCACCAGAGAGATCGAGCAGAATCCTGACCGCGCCGAGGCGTACTACATTCGCGGAAATGCCTGTTACAAGAAGGGGGAGTATGACCTCGCCATCGCAGACTACAGCGAAGCGATTGAGATGGAGTCTGACTACGCCTATGCATACTACAATCGCGGAAATGCCCATGACAAGAAAGGAGCATACGACCTCGCCTTCAAGGACTACAGCGAGGCGATTGCCCTGGACCCCGGTTTTGCCGAAGCATATGACAATCGCGGAAATGCCTACGCCGCAAAGGGAGAGTATGACCTCGCCATCGCGGACTACAGCAAGGCGATTGCCCTGGACCCTGACAATGCCGAGACATACAGCAATCGCGGAAGTGTCTACGGCATGAAGGAAGAGTATGACCTCGCCCTCGCGGACCACAACAAAGCGTTTGAACTCGACCCTTACAATGCCATTGCATACCGCAATCTCGCGTTAGAGGCGGCGCGGCAATCGGCACAGGCAATTGCCGGCGCGTACGCCAGCGAGTACGAGGAACAATTTGGCGAGCGGTTGGATCAGTTTGTCGAGCGGTTAGAACGGGAAATTTCCAGCCTTGTGGAGCCAAGGAAGGTTGTGAGCCGGTTTGAGGCCCGGGAGAACAGGTACACGGAGCAGGTCGAGAGCCTGGACGAAAAAATATGGCAAACTGCCTGCAGAGTGGTGGTGTTTTTTCTTGTTGTGCCGGTGGTGCCCTTTTGGGCAATTGCCCGCTATGAAAAATGGTTTTTGCTTCCCTTCCTTTCCGCGCTGCTGGCACTGGTGGCGTATCCTCTCTTCAGCCAGTTGCGGCACCTTCGGGAAAAGAGAAACCGCTTTGAGGTCTGTCGAGAGGACTACTTCCGCAAGGGCGTCATAGCGGAATATATCCTCATCGCCGGAATCGGCGACAGCGACAGGAGACAGGACGCGATCGCCAAATTCCAGAGCCACCTCGCCAACAGAAGTTCCGCCGAATTTCTGTCTGATGGGGGGAGTTCCAGCGAGGGAGACGACGGTTAAACAAGTCTTCGAGGCAACTTCCCTGGGGCAGTCCACGAAAGACAATGAGTCTTAGCCTCCGGGGTTTTGCCATAATGGCTCAGGATACCGCCCCGTCACTGCCGAAGGCAGGATGGGGCGGCGTCTGCAACGCTAACGACACACCCCGGCTGTCCCCGCTGTCCGCGGGACAGCGGAGACGGTGATACATGGGGAGGTTGAATGTTGAGGATGTTTTGCGTAGATTCGGAGCGAATCGCGCTTGGGCTGGCATTCAGGTTTAAGGTGCTCGCTTTCGGGAGGTATCCAGTGGCAGAAAACGATGACAAAAAAGTCCGGGCAAGTCTGCTCGTGAAGCAAGCGGAGGAGGCTCTTGATCGGGGCGACTATGATGCCGTGATGGATCTTTGCACCATAGCGATCGCTCTGGACCCTGACAACACCGATGCGCACAGCAAGCGCAGAATTGCCCGCATGTTCATCGATGAGAATGAGATGATGAGAGTGATCCGGGTAGTGTATACCCTGGTTTCCGTGTTTATTTTTGTGCTCTTGCTCGTAGGAGCGAGAGAAGATCTGATACTCAATTTGATACTTTTTGCAGTTATGATCGCAGCGGCAGGGCCGGTGGCTTTAGACCCTAAACAGCGGTGGTCAGAAAGCTATCTTGGTCTTGCCGCAGCTTTCATTGGCATGACAATACTGTTCCCAGTGTGGATAATAACCTTTGTGTTCTTATTTCTGAAGAACAAATGGCAAGAATGGTTCTGAGGAACAAATGATGAGCCGCCGCCGCGCCAAGTCTAAAGTCCGCGCCGGCTGGAACATAATTTTATTTACCCCATAATTAATTAACAATTTAATTTTATTTTTTTGCGGGCTAGCCCGCACCCGCCTGCGGGTATAGTTCGCTTGAGCGGCCATTGCCAATAAGACAAAGGTAACTCCCGCTAAAGGCAAGCCCCAAGACTGGGGAGTCCTGGGGCTTGGAACTAGGGGCCAGGGGTCAAGAGCTCCCACTTGGCGCAACTGGATTTGGTGAATGGACCCCAATCCCTGATGTGGATTTCTACACGAAAGCGGCGCACGCCTCCTGGTTCCTGTACAACAGGATCCAGATCGCCAAAGTATAATCAGGGCCGCCATGCCAAGAGCCACGATAAAGGCAAGAAAGAAAAAGTAGAAGATGCCATGCACGGCATCCCAATCTATTGCAGATCCGAGCGCCTCAAAGATCTTTTTCAGCATGTCCATAGTTCTTGTTCCTAATTGCGGGGTTAAGGGGAGCTGGAACTATTTTAGCGTGTTATGTGCAAGACAGCGGATGCGCGAAGGTTCGCCGCCGAGTGTCTGAAAAATGACTACAAGGGGTGTTAGGCATCCAAGGTATCAGGTGCCTAAACAGCCCCTGTGCCGAATCACCTGATGCCGAATCCTGCCCTTTAAGGGAAATTCATCACATTTAAAGGACTTATCCACGACTTTATTACAGAATGAGACGCATTTGCACGGTTTTAGTGCTAAATTCGGAAGAATCGGTTGCTTTCTGACAACTTTTGGAGATTCCTATGAATTATCTTGAAGTACCCTACCCAATGGCTCCCTTGCTGGTGCACGGGGAATTGGGGCTTAACATCTTCACCAGGGAGGAATTGAAAAATGGCGCGGTTGGGGAGTGGAGGAGAAATAAGGGGGATTTGCGTCCAATCCTTGAATACAATCGAGGAGTCAGGTTCCTTCAGTCGGAGGATTATGCCTCTGCGAAGCGCTGTTTTGGTGGTGCCGAGTTTATGGAGTCCTGGAATGCCCGAATTGTTATTTGGGCGCATGTCTGCCCGGAGTGGAAGGACACTCCGACGGACAACGCTTACCCGAACCTGTGCAGGGGTTACAAGAGGGTGGTGGCGGTTCCTCCTTTCATAAGGGACAGGGGCGAAATCATTGATGGTGATGAAATCATTGATGAGTGGACAGGCTTCAATGGTCTCATCAAGAAATTCCCCGATGTTCCTCTGTTGCGTTACAACAGGGGCGTTGTTCGTACACACTTTCGGGTGTACGATTCAGCGATTGACGACTTTAACTCTGTTATTCGTGATGAGGATGAATCTGTGCGCGAATATGCGCGTCAGGTGTTAGACACCGCGGAGCGTTTGCGGAAGGCGAGAAATCTGGACAGGGAGATGTCCAATGCCTGAGAGACCACACAAAGGGGGTTCTCAATTCTCAGAGGTGTTGGGCGACTCACTTCGCGCCGCCCAAGGGGCTCTTTGACCGAGTTATGGCGATGCCATGGTACCAGAAACTTGGTTGGGCGGCGTTCATCTTAGCAGGTTTATTTCTTACATTCTCGCTAAGGATAATGCTCTAAGGCTTAATGTTTCGTACGAAACATGCCTCGGACGGCAAAAAAGCGGCGGGGTCAATGCGTCCTGTGGAACAAATTGCGGGCGGCGCCCGCAGGCATAAGTTGGCATCGCTCGCTTGAGCCGACGCCGTGAATGTCTATGTCTAACTCCCACTAATGCCGGGGGCTGCTCGCCGATTGTCTCTTAATTAATGTGCTATATTATCTCCGCGGCGATTCGTAAGGCGATTCGCGCGCAAAGGGAGGGCCCACTGCAAAAAATCACCATGCACAACGAACAAAATCACTCCCCGAAAATGCCAAGACGCTCGCGCGCCTGGCCCGTCGCCGTCGCGACACTCGTCATCCTCACACTCCTCGTCCTCGCAGGATGCAACAACAGACCCGTCACCACCGCCGCCGAACTGGAAAACGACCACATCCAGACCGCCAAACTGGAAGCCGAATCCGTCGTCCTCGACTCCAACGCCGCCCTCGCCGCACTCGCCTCAGGCGAAGACGAAGCCTCCAATATGCGCTCCGTCCTCTCCCGCGCGCGCGGCGTCATCATCTTCCCGGGACTCTTCAAAGGCGGACTCTTCATCGGCGGCGAAGGCGGCACCGGCGTCCTCATGGTCAAACACGACGACGGCACATGGTCTGACCCGAGTTTCGTCTCCACCGGAAGTTTTGACTTCGGACTCTTCATCGGCGGACAAGCCTCCCAGGTCATCCTCGCCATCATGAACGACGGCGCCCTGGACGCCGTGCTCCGCAGACGCGCCGACTTCGGCGCCGATGTCTCCGTCGCGGCGGCGTCGTTCGGCGTCGGCGCGGGCGTCGCCACAACCACAAACTTCGGCGCCGACATCTACACCTTCTCAGACACCGCCGGACTCTACGGAGGCTTCGCCCTCTCCGGCGGCGCGATCCTCCCGCGCACCGAATACAACCAGGCCTACTACCACGCCGTAGAAGCGCAAGACCCCGAAACCATCGTCCTGGAACGCGCCTACACAAATCCGCAGTCGGCGCCGCTGCGCGCAAGACTCGCCGAAATCGCGGGCGGCTAGGTCTCAACGCCGATGCGCCGAACACGGGCGCGCGCCCGGGGAACCGCCCTGTGTCTGACAGTCGCGCTCCTCGGCGCCGCTGACACCGCGCGCGCCGCGCCCCAGGACTGGCCCGCCCTCTACAACTTCCTCCAGGCCGAGCAGTGGCAGGAGGCGATCGCCTTCGCCGAAGCCATCAACCTCTACCAGAACGGCGACGGCGACGACCTCTACGCCGTCTCCATCGCCTTCAAACTTGACGGCGACTTCGCAACCGCCGAGCGATACCTCAAGCGCGCCGTCATCCTCGGCGGACGCGACTCGCGACACCTCTACGAACTCGCGTCCGTGCAGTATCTGCGCGGCAACTTTGAAGACTCGGAAGAAAACTTTCTGGCGGCGCTGTCGACGCGTCCGCCGGCGGCGGCGCGGAGCGAGATCTACCGCTTCCTGCGCGACATCCGCGCCGACGACAATGTGCGCTGGAACATCAACATCCTGCTCGGGCGCGACTCCAACCTCAACGGAAGTTTTCCGCCGACCGACGCCTACAACCTCGGACTGCGCTCAAACCGCCGCTCGGCGTGGTACGCGGATGTTGAGCCGTCGTTGTTCGTGCAGCGCGAACTGAGCGAAGGAACGAGCGTGTGGCTGCGTCCGTCGGCGCCGCTGCGATGGACGACGGACGCGGACTACAGCACCTACGGCGTCAGGATCGCCGGCGGATTTAATTTCAGTCGCGGGCGCGACCTGGTGCGTCCGTCGGTGACCTGGCATTACAGCGACGCGCGCGCGCTGCAGTCGTCGCGCGGCTGGACGGCGCGGCTGGCGTGGCGGCGTCAATACGGACGATTTTCCGGCGAGCCGTTCCTGGAGCATCGCTATCGGCGGCACGAGGGGGATGCGAACCGTCCGCGCGACAGGGAGTACGGCGCGGCGCTGACCTATTATCTCTCGCCGCAACTCGCGCTCGGAGTGACGCCGTCCTACACTCGCCTGGAAGAGGTGACGACGCTGTACGACAAGGCGCGGCGGCGCGCGCTGAGCGTTTCGCTGCGGTCATGGCGGGGGTCGTGGTCGTTTCGCTACGGCTTTTATGTTTCGCGGACGCGCTACGAAGACCTGATACTGCCGCAGTTTCGGAATTCGGCGTTGTTCCTGCTGACGAACAGCGCGGCGGTGCTTGAAAATCTGCCGAAGCGCGCGGACAGACGGGTGCGCTACTCGGTGACGGCGAGCAACGAGGGCTGGAATGTCGGCGGTTTTCTTCCCGAGGTGACGATATCTACGGAGAAGGTGACATCCAGCGATCCGACGGCGGCGCGCGCGCGGGAGACGACCGTGGCAATCGGCTTCGGCCGCCTATTCTAAAAAACAAATTATTTAATGACCCCTTAAACAGTCAATTAATTAATGCCAAAGGCTTAACACCGATTTAATTGACACCGTGATGGTCGTCTGTCCATTAACAGTCAATTAATTCTTAATTTAATTTTTTTGCGGGCGGCGCCCGCGGGCATCAGTTGGCGCCGCTCGCTTGAGCCGACACCGTGAATGTCTAAGTCAAACTCCCACTAATGCCGGAGACCGGCCTTCGTTGTCTCCTTAATTAATCAATTAATTTCAGGCGGCGCCGGGGGCAATGTAAGCCGGGTTCTGTACACCCGCCTTTTGAACGGGCGTGACGATCATTCGTCTGGGACGACGGTCGCCCGTCGCCTCAAGCGACCCACCTCGACCTGAGCAGAAGCGGCGCTATCGCGGCCGCAAGACAGCGATGCGGTCGTTGTTGGTCTTGCTCCTGGCGGGGTTTACCGAGCCGCCGGCGTTGCCGCCGGCGCTGGTGCGCTCTTACCGCACCGTTTCACCCTTACCTTGTCCTGGGACGAGGCGGTTTGTTTTCTGTGGCACTTTCCCGTGGATTGATCCAGCCGGGCGTTATCCGGCGCCATGCTTCTGTGGAGCCCGGACTTTCCTCCGCGTTTGCGGCGATCGTCCTTGCCCCCGACCCGAGCATTATAGAGCATTACTTTAAGCCGTCAAAGAACAGCCCCTGGCATTAGTGGGCGTGAATTTCAGACTCTTGAAGCAGCCGCTCAAGCGAGCGATGCCGGCAGATGGGTGCGGGCTAGCCCGCAAAAAAAATTAAAAATTAAAATTAGACCATTTAAGGGGTCAATTAAGTAAATTGCTTTCTTATTAATTGACAATGAATGGGGTCAATTAAATAAATTAATTTCTTTTTAATTTAATTTTTTTGCAGGCAGCGCCTGCGGGCATCAGTTGGTATCGCTCGCTTGAGCCAGCATCGTGAATGTCTAAATTTAACTCCCACTAATGCCAGAGGCTGCGCTTCGGAGTCTCGTTTAAGGTTTGCGCTGAGAAACTCCGGCGGCGTCCATCTTAAGCATATCGTTATGACACGCAAGCGCCGAACGCAATACATGAAACGCCACCGCCGCGCCAGAAGCCTCCCCCAGCCGCATGTTCAAACGAAGCAGCGGAGACTTCGCAATCTTCTTCAACAACAACGCATGCCCCGGCTCGGCGGAAAGATGTCCGACAACACAATGATCCAAAGCGCCGGGCGAAGATGCCGCAAGCACAGCCGCCGCCGCCGTACACGCAAAACCATCAAGCAGCACCGGAAGCCGCCGCCGCCGCGCCTCCAGAACCGCGCCGGCAATCGCGGAAATCTCCAGCCCCCCGAACGCCTGCAAACGCGCAAGCGGACTCGCGTCAAGAAAACCCGAATTAGCATCCCGCGCCGCCGCGACAATACGCCGCTTGCGCAGCACGCCCTCCCTGTCTAATCCCGTGCCGGGACCGGTCCAGTCCTCGGGCTTGCCGCCGAAAAGCGCGAGACAAAGCGCGGCGGCGGCGGTCGTGTTGCCAATTCCCATCTCGCCGAGAATGAGCAGATCACAGCCGCGACACTCCGAAACGGAATTCATTCCGTAACTGAACGCCTGCAGAAATTCGCGCTCCGAAAGCGCGGGACCCTCGCTGATGTCGGCGCACGGAATGTCAGGCGTGAGCGGCGCGATACGAACCTCGGCGCCGCAAAGCCGGGCGAGTTGATTGACGGCGGCGCCGCCGTCCTCAAAAACGCGGATCATCTGCCGCGTCACCTCGGGCGGATACGCCGAGACGCCGTGCCGCGCGACTCCGTGGCTCGCCGCGAAAACAAGCACAACAGGACTGCCCACCCGCGGACGCGGGTCGCCGTGCCAGGCGGCGAGCCAGACGGCGAGGTGTTCGAGCCGTCCGAGGGCGCCTTCGGGCTTGACGAGCGCGGCGCTGTGACGGCGGGCGTCCTCGGCGGCGCGGGCGTCGGGCGGCGAGAGTTTTGCCGAGGCGAGGGCTTCGGCTTGAGCGAGGCTTGAGAGGTGCATGTTGGTTCGGGCTGTCTGTATTTGTAGTCTCTCGGGGCGGCATGACGCAAGGTGCGCCCGGCGATTTTTCGGCTATACTCGCCGCAGGGAGCATAAGACCGAGACGCAGGGTGCTGAATGAACGACGAAGATTCAAGGGACGCGAAAACGGCGCCGCGCCGCGGCAGGTCCGAACCGGCCGGAAAGACTGGACAGGCCGTGCGAGACGGACGGCCTGAACAGTCCGCTCAATCCGGGCGGACGGGACAGGCGGGACAGGCGAAGCAGGACGACGGTCAGTCCAGTCAGTCTAATCAGACGGCGAGGACAAAACAGACAGACCAGGGCGGCAGTCAGTCCAGTCAGTCCAAACAAGCGGGACAGACAAAACAGGGCGGACGGATTAAGCAGTCCAGTCAGTCCGGTCAGGCTGAACAGGGCGAGCGGGTTGAACGAGACGGGCGGGGCGAAGGCGTGTCGCGTCCGCTCGCGAGTCTCGGCGACGACTGCCTCCGCGCCCTCGGACTCCTTTCGCGCATTCCCGTCGCCGAAAAACACCTCTCGGCGGACTCCGAACTGAACGCGCGCGCGACCCGCGCCTTTCCTGTCGCCGGACTTGTCATCGCGCTGGCGCTCTGGGTTCTGTGGTGCGTCTTCTTCCTCCTGTTCGGCGCGGGACTCCTGACCGCCGCGCTTGTCGTCGCCGCTTCGCTGCTGCTGACGGGCGCGCTTCACGAAGACGGTCTCGCCGACACCGCCGATGCTCTCGGCGTCGCGTCCGCGCGGCGCGGCGAGGTCGCGCGCGATCCGCATGTCGGCGCTTACGGAGTCTGCGCGGTCGTGATGAGTCTGCTGCTGCGCGTCGGCGCGCTGGCGACCGCCGCCTCGCCGACCGAGGCGCTGGTCCTGCTCGGACTCTCGGAAGTCTTCTCGCGGACGGTGCTCGTCTACGCGCTGTGGCGCGGCGCGGCGCCGTCAGACTCGCGGCTCGCGCGCGTATGGGCGGGCGCGTCCGAGGAGGCGATGGCGTTCGCGACCGTGACCGCGCTGGTGATGAGCGTCGTGATCGTGTTTGTCGGACTCGCGCCTCTGAGCGGCTGGATTTTAGCGCTCGCGCTCGCGGCGGCGGGATGTCTTTTGTTGACGCGCCGGCTGGGCGCGCGCGACGGCGAGACGGGGCGTCCGGTTTTTTCGGGCGATGTGTTCGGCGCGATTCAGCAGGGTGTCCTCGTGCTGACGCTGCTGGGCGCGGTCGCGGGCGGCGTTTAATTTTCCGACTTTGACGATGGAACGAAACGAGACGGTGTTCTGGTGGATTCGTCATGCTCCCGTGGATCATGGCGGACTTTTCTACGGCGGCGGCTCCGACTGGCCGGCGGTGATTGACGAGGATGACGGCTTGTGGGGTCGTCTGGCGTCCGCGCTGCCGGCGGACGCGCTGTGGGTGACTTCGGGTTTGCGGCGCGCGCGCGAGTCGGCGCGGGCGATCCTTCGGCGTTACGGCGGTGACGGCGAGCCGATGGTGGAGGAGGATTTTGGCGAGCAGCGTTTCGGCGAGTGGGAGGGGCGCGGTTATCGGGAACTGGATGAGTCGCATCCGCGGGAATGGCGGGCGTTCTGGGAGGAGCCGCATTTGTATTGTCCGCCCGGGGGCGAGTCTTTTTCGGATCAGGTTTCGCGTGTGGGCAGTGCGGTGGAGCGGCTGGTGTCGGGGTATTCGGGGCGGGATATTGTGGTGGTGTGTCATGGCGGAACGATACGGGCGGCGATGTGTCTGGCGCTGGGGGTTCCTTTGGAGCGGAGTTTTTCGCTTCGGGTTGACAACAATTCGTTGAGTTGCACGGTGTATCATTGCGGGCATCGGTATCGGGGCTGGCGCGGCGCGCTGGGCTTGGGGGGCGGTGATAGTGACGGCGACGGCGCCGGGATATGGGAGGTTCGTTTTTGCAACGCGAATCTTTAATTAAACGAAGAACAGCCCCTGGCATTAGTAAGAGTTAAATTTAGACATTAACAATGTTGGCTCAAGCGAACTGTACCAACTGATGCCCGCAGGCGCTGCCTGCAAAAAAAATTAAATTAAAAAGAAATT
>JALCBB010000051.1 GCA_028066985.1 Alphaproteobacteria bacterium | reverse complement strand
GGGAGAGACGGGGACCTGTCTGCGAGAAGGGGACAGGTGACAGTCCGCTTAAAAAGAGGGGGGCGGGAGGGCAAGGCGTCCGCCGCCGAAAACAAAAGCACAGGGACTGGCGCGCCGAAGTCCGTGCGGCAAATCCGCGGACGGACGGACGGCGGTCGTTCAATGGCGGCGGGAGAGACGGGGACCTGTCTGCGAGAAGGGGACAGGTGACAGTCCGCTTAAAAAAGAGGGGGGCGGACGCGCAAGGCGTCCGCCCCCGAAAACAAAAGCACAGGGACTAGAACGACAGGTCCAGTCCGATGCCGAAGCCCGTGCGGGAATCCTCGAGCGTCCGATCGGCGAACGTCTCGGAACCCGCAGCGCCCTCATAGGTGAAGCGGGTGTGCGTCCAGTCGGTGCGCTCGATGACAAAGCCGAGGTTGGCTCCGTCGCCCACGCCGTAACCGACCGTGAAGGCGATGGTGTCGGCCTCAAACTTGTCGCCGCCCGTCGGCAGGAAGGTGACCGCGCCGGCGCTGTTGATGGAGTAGCCGGGGTTGTCAATCTGCTGATTGCCCCAGGAAAGGCCGAAGGTGAAGGCGTCCATGGAATACGAACCGCCCAGACCGTAGATCGTGCCGTCGCCGCCGTCAATGAAGTCGCCGCTGCTCCAGGTCGCGCCGAACTCAAGGTCGGCGAAGGAGAAGCTGACAGCGCCCGCGAAGGTGGCGGGGTCGTCGCCGACCTTGTCGGGAACGGCGGTGTAGTCGGGCGTGACACTGCCGGTCGGCGCTTCGCCTCTGAGGGCGACATCAGGGTTGTCGTCCGCGCCGTCGCTGGCGAAGATCGCTCCGAGTTCGGCCACGGAGAGCGCGGCGGTGCCGAAGGGCGTCGCCGCGTCCTTCTTGGAATACGAGCCGGTGCTGTAGCCGGCGCCGACCTTGACGCCGACATCGTTGTAGCTGCTCTCGTAGTTGAAGCCGACGCCGAAGGAGTCGGTGACATCGCCCGCCACTTCCTCGCCGTTGCCGCCCTTGTTGGCCTTGTTGTCCTCGGCGCCGTAGGAGACTCCCATCTGGAAGCCGCTCACGGACGGCGAGAAGTAGGCGATGCGCGCGGCGCGACCGCTGCCGCTGCGGCCGAACGGATAGCCGACCGTGGCGCCCTTGCCGGGACTCGCGATCGCCATGGACGGAACATCGGCGTCAATCGCGCCGAAGCCGGTGGCGTAGTGAATCGGCACGAAACCGAGCTGGTTGTCGGCAGACTGCTGATTGCCGAGCTGAATCTTGCCGAAGGTGCCCTGGATGTAGCCGAAGGCGTTGTCCACGGTGGAACCTTCCGTCGGCTTGAAGCGCAGCGTGAAGCCGGTGGTCAGGCCGTTGGGGTGCTCGCGCTTGCCGTCAAGGGCAAGACGAACCCGCGACTCCGAAACGGCCGAGCGAATCTGCTTGCCGTCAGCGCCGCCGTCGCCGAGCGCCGATTTTCTGTCGTCGTCAATGGACGAAGACATCAACTGAAAGCGCGTGGAAGCGCCCAGCGTGATCTCGGTGTCGGACATAACATCCGCCTTTGCGGTCGAGATATCTCCGAAGAGGAGAGCCGCGCCGACAAGAGCGGTGGTTGAATAGAGGAACTTCTTCATTGCTCCTTTTCCTTTCCTTGCTGTTTAACCCTGCGGGTCGCCTTGCTTCGCGCGGTTTGTCTCTGCGACATTCTGTCTCACGACATCCCGCGTTCCGCAATTTGCCTTCGGCGTCTTGTCTCGCGGCGCGGCGCCTTCGGCGCTCTGCCTGACGGCGGCCTGTCTCGCGACAACCCGCCTCCAACAATTCACCCTGCGACAAGACACCAACGGCGGCGCCTTACCAGACTCGGCTTGCCGAAACGGCGTCTCGCATGACTCTCATGATCGCGCGGACGAGCGGGCTGCCCGTCATCCTCACGACCTCAAGCGCGGCGCGGCGCCGTCAACAGGAACACGCGCGACACCACAGGCACCGCGCACACGATAAATCCGACTTCCCCCGCCGGACCCAAGCCCCCTGCCTGTCCGCTTTTGGCGGAGTGGCGTTGACTCTTGCGCCGTCCCCCCTGCACCTAGACAGCGCAGGGTCAGAATAAACGCTTTGACGCGGAGCGCAAGGGGGTGTGTGGAGATTGAGGGCATTTTCTCTACTTTGTGGCGCGGATGCGACAGAAAAAGCCCCTTTGGACAAAAAATGGCGCAAAAACAAGGAGTTACACAAAAGCCTGCTTGTGATTGTATCATTTTATGACGAATTGTCGCCGACCTTTGCGTCCTCTGATGTCTGCCCCTGCCCTGAAATTTCCCTTTTGTTGCGACTGTGGTGATTTTGCATCACTTTTACCGTCCATTTTCCACCTCAATTCGCCCTTGATTGTCTAATTATTAACGAATCGCCCCCGAATCGCCTTGAATCGTCCAATGACAGCCAAACGCGCGGGCTTGTTGTCTTTGTCTTTCTTTATTGTCATTGTCATTGTCTTTGTCTCTGTCTTTATTGTCATTGTTTATTGTGTTTATTGTCTGCGGTCTTTGCTTGTCCCCCTCCCCCCTGACTGCCTAAGCCCCCTCCCCCATGCCCTGTCCCTTCCAGCCGCCTGACGGCAGACAAACGAGCAGAATCGCGGAAATCCCCACAAAATCAACAGAATCGCACGATTCCGCCTATTGACATCGCGCGCAAGCAAGCCACACTAGAGAATCGGACCCACGGCGAATCGGCGACGCAACCCGCCGCACATCGTCAAACTAAACCGCGATCGGGAGAGAAAGGTCATGCAAATCGTAAAAGTCAAACAAAACGGCAGCGGCCAGGATGTCAGAATCCCAAAAGACCTCTCCTTTGAGGGAGCCACCGAACTCACCGCGTACAGAGTCGGGGAAAAACTCATCCTGGGACCGGCGCGCGTGCGCAAGTCGTTCCGAACCCTGAACGACGACTGCAAGCCGGTCGACCTGAGCGACGACAGCAACTGATGAAACTCGGACAAACCCGGAATGAACCGTCTGCTCGACACCGAAGTCTGTAACTACATCATACAGACAGGCTCGCAGGACTTCCTGAATTCTCTGGAAGACAGAATGACGGAAGAGGGATCCACCCTCTACATCTCCGTCATCACCTACCAGTACCTGCTCCGCAGCGCGCATGAAAGGAGCGAGCCGGTAAGGGGAGACCTCCTCGAGCGCATCAGAAGTTTCCGCGAGCGATTCCTCGAAGTCGCGGAATGGACCATCGAGTGCGCGGAAAAATTCGTCGAGACAGACATAAAACTCGGCGGCGGCGGCGCGCTCGACAGCACAATGGTCATCGCGCACGCGCTGGTGCTTGACGCAGTCCTCGTCACCAATAAAGGACCCTACCCGAAGCTGAGCGACCTCAAAACGGAGAAGTGGTGACTCCTGCGGCGGGAACTTGAGCCGGCGCCCGGACAGGTGTATAATATCCGCAGACAGCAAGGAACCGACCATGAGCATCGTAAAGCCCATCGCCTCCGACAGCCCCGGCTGGATCGCGCGCCTTCTGCGGTTTCTCCGCGCAAAGACTCCCGTGCGGAAGGGCGGCGAGGACTCCCGCGCAGCGCCGGCAGACGAGCCGCCGCCCCATCCGCGACTGGTCCGAAACCCGAATCCGGAGCCCTGGGAAACCCTGTTCGACGAGCACGAGCCGCTCGGCGAGGACTTTCTGGCCGAGCGCCCGGATGTGTTTCCGGATGAACGCCCGGTGAAGTTCTAGTAATCCCGCCAGAGGCGATCATGAGCGACGCGCCAGCAGACAAACCACAGCGTCATCCGCTGCTGATCCCGAACCCGAACCCCAAACCCTGGGACACGCTCTACAAAGAGCACAAACCAGCCGGCGAGAGCCTCATGACCGAGCGTCCGACCATAGTGGCAATCAAGGGCGACCAGGTGATATTTGAGCAGTCCGACGAATAACCTCGGCAAATCCGCCGCCATCGCCGCCGAAGGGAACTTGAGTCGTCGCCCGGACAGGCGTATAATGTCCGCAGACAGCGAGAAGCCGACCATGAGCATCGTAAAGCCCATCGCCTCCGACAGCCCCGGCTGGATCGCGCGCCTTCTGCGGTTTCTCCGCGCAAAGACTCCCGTGCGGAAGGGCGGCGAGGACTCCCGCGCAGCGCCGGCAGACGAGCCGCCGCCCCATCCGCGACTGGTCCGAAACCCGAATCCGGAACCCTGGGAAACCCTGTTCGACGAGCACGAGCCGCTCGGCGAGGACTTCTTGGCTGAACGCCCGGTCGTGGCGGAAGTCAAAGGAGGCCGGGTGAGATTCAAACAGCCCGGCGAATAGTCCGGGCGAGCCGCCGTCATCGCCGCCAGGGGGAAGTTAAATGATCTACATGCTCGACACGAACACCTGCATCTATCTCCTGCGTAAAAATCCGCTGTCCGTCCTGGAAATTTCGAGAGATAAAATGAGCAGGGGACACGAAACCTGCATGTCCGTCATCACATACAGAGAACTGTTGAGCGGCGGCGACAATAAAGAGGCGGCGGAAAGGGAAGAACTCCGCTCTCTCGTGGACGCGCTCTGCAGACGCCTCAGCTACCACATGCTGGAATGGAACAGCGAGTGCGATCAGAAATTCAGCGCTCTGAAAAAGACGTTCTTCAGGAAATTTCCGAACACCGGCCTCGACAGAGTGAAGAACGATCTCATGATCGCCGCCCACGCGCTGACGCTCCCCGCGACGGTCGTCACCAACGACAGGGACTTCCGGCGGATAAGGGAGGCGGGCGGACCTCCGTGGGAAACCTGGGTCAGATAGCGGCGCGGCAACGGGATTGAGTCGCCGCCCGGACAGGCGTATAATGCCCGCAGACAGCGAGAAGCCAACCATGAGCATCGTGAAACCCGTCGCCTCCGACAGCCCCGGCTGGATCACACGCCTCGCGCGGTGGATCCCGCGAGTCCGCGTGCGCGTGGAAATCCCCGCCCTCGCCGACGACGAAGAAACCTCCGAAACACCGGAGGACACGCCGGCACCGGAAGATCAGCCGGAACGCCATCCGCTGCTGGTTCCAAACCCGAACCCCAAATCCTGGCTGACCCTGTTCGATAATCACGAGCCGGCCGGCAAGGATTTCATGGCCGAGCGTCCGCTGAATGTGAAGATAAAGTGGTAGCCGAAACGGGGCGCGCCTCCGTGGGGAAACTGGGTCAGATAGCGGCGCGGCAACGGGATTGAGTCGCCGCCCGGACAGGTGTATAATATCCGCAGACAGCAAGGAACCGACCATGAGCATCGTAAAGCCCATCGCCTCCGACAGCCCCGGCTGGATCGCGCGCCTTCTGCGGTTTCTCCGCGCAAAGACTCCCGTGCGGAAGGGCGGCGAGGACTCCCGCGCAGCGCCGGCAGACGAGCCGCCGCCCCATCCGCTGCTGATCCCGAACCCGAACCCCAAACCCTGGGAAACCCTGTTCGAAGAACACGAGCCGGCCGGCGAGGACTTCCTTGCCGTGCGTCCGACCATGGTGGCCATCAAGGACGGTCGGGCGATATTCAAACAGCCCGACGAATAACCTCGGCAAATCCGCCGCCATCGCCACCGGGGAGAACTTGAGTCGGCACCCGGACAGGCGTATAATGTCCGCTAGACAGCGAGAAGCCGACCATGAGCATCGTAAAGCCCATCGCCTCCGACAGCCCCGGCTGGATCACGCGCCTCGCGCGGTGGATCCCGCGAGTCCGCGTACGCGTGGAAATCCCCGCCCTCGCCAACGACGAAGAAACCTCCGAAACACCGGAAGACAAGTCAAGATCCGACCTGCTGCCGCCTCTGAACCCGAATCCTGAACCCTGGGAAACCTTGTTCGAGAAATACGGGCCGGCCGACGAAGACTTCATGGCCGAGCGTCCGCTGAACGCGAAAGTGAAGTGGTAATCATAAAACATGATTTTTAATTTTTTGCAGGCAGCGCCTGCGGGCATCAGTTGGTGCGGTTCGCTTGAGCGACTGTCGTGAATGTCTTAGTTAAACTCCCACTAATGCCGGAGGCCCGTCCCCGACTGACTCGTCGGCGAGGGCGGGGGCGCTAGTCGCGCCAGAAAGATGGAGAAAACAAGACCAGAACCGCATATAACTCCAGGCGGCCCAGTATCATCGTCAGCGCGAAAACCCACTTCAACCCGTCAGACAACGGCGCGTAATTGCCGGTCGGGCCGATAATTTCACCATAGCCAGGACCTATGTTCGCCACCGCCGACACCGCCCCGGACACAGAACTGATCAGATCCATCCCCATCAGCGAAAATATCACCGCCGCCGCCGCCACCGTGAACAAATACAGGCAGAAAAATACCAGCACCGACAACTGAACCCCCTCGTCCACAGGACGACCCGCATACCGCGCGAACAACACCGCCCGCGGCAAAGACAAACGCCGCAACTGCGTCCGCAGACTCGCAAGCAAAACCTGCACCCGAAACACCTTCAACCCCGAAGTCGACGAACCCACGCAGCCGCCCGTCAGCATCAACAACAGCAATAACACCGCCGGAAACGCCCCCCACCCGTCATACGCCGCCGTCGAATAGCCCGTCCCCGTCATCATTGAAACCGTGTTGAAACTCGCCGCCCGTAAAGCCTCCAGAACGCCGAAGTCGCTCGTCGCCACAAGCCACGCCGTCACCGCCAGCACCGACGCGACCAGCACACGCAGCATCCAGCGCACCTGCGGGTCGCGGAACAACGCCTCCCGATGTCCGAGGAGCGCGCGCAGAATATGCAGAAACGGCAAAGCCCCCGCCACCATCAACACCATCAGCACCACCTCCACCGCCGCCGACTCGAACTCCGCGATGGAACGGTCGTAGTTGGAAAATCCGCCCGTCGCCACCGATGTCATCGCATGCACAATCGCGTCCAGCGGACGCAGACCCAGCAGCAGCAGAACCACCATCCCGATCACCGTGATTCCGGCGTAGATCGCGAATATCCGCGACGCCAGCGACACCACGCGCGGCGACGACGCCTCCGAATGTCCGCCGCCCTCGGGACGGAAAAACTGCATCCCCCCGACACGCAGTTCGGGCAGAACAAAAATCGCCATCACGATCAGTCCGATGCCGCCGAGCCACTGCAGCATCCCGCGCCACAGCAGCAGTCCGGGCGAGAGGCCGTCAAGACCCGTCAGCACCGTCGCGCCCGTCGTCGTGATGCCCGAAGTGGATTCAAAGAAGGCGTCCGAAAAGGTAAGCACCGCGTCCGAAAACAGAAACGGCAGCGCGCCGAAGAGCGCCGTCGCCAGCCACGACGCGAACACCATGATAAACGCCTGGCGCGGACTCAGCACGCCCCTGTCCTGGCGGGTCGCGATCATCAGCGAGACCGCGATGAACATCGTCACGCCCGATGACGCCGCGAAGACTTTCCAGTTCGCGTCCGCGACCAGCGCGTCGGCGAGCGCGGGAACCAGCATCCCCGCCGACAAAATCGCCAGCAGCGCCCCGTTGATGAACAGCACCGGACGCAGGTTGAAGTGCAGAAGCATCGTCCCCCCGGCGGACTCAGTTCACGCGCGCCGAGCCGGGCGCCGTCGCGATCTCAAAAAGCGCGACGATGATCTCGCAGCGCGTCTCGGTGTCGACGGCCTCCAGAAGCGCCTGCTTCTCCTCGGGCGAAAACGGACACAGCCCCGCCATCGCGTCCACCAGGCGGCCGAGCGGCACGCGCGCGAACGACTCCCACTCGCCGGCGAGGTCGCGGCTGTCGAGATAGGCCTCCAGCGCGAGGGCGAAGCGCGCGCGGTCGAAGCGCAGTTCGCCGGCGCCGGCGCGGTCGTGCGCGTACGGCGACCAGTCCACGAGGGCGCGGCGGTATCCCTCGCGCGGCGGCAGACAGCGCACGCGCCGGAAACGCGCCACGCCGTCCAGGGTGACGAGGTAGCGTCCGTCGTCGCTTTCGGCGAAGCGCATGATGCGTCCGGCGCAGCCGACGTCGTAGAGGCCGGCTTCGCCGTCGTCTTCAACGCCTTCGCCGCGCGGGCGGATGATTCCCATCATGCGGTCGGGACGCGCGAGAACATAGTCGGTGAGAGCGATGTAGCGCGGTTCAAAGACCTGCAGCGACAGCTGCAGCGTCGGCAGCAGCAGGGCTTCGTCCAGGACGAAGAGCGGCATCTCTTCGGGACGCAGAAGCGCCGCGCCGCGCGCGCCGGCTTTTTCGCTCATTTCGTTCCGCGTGTTCACGCGAAGAGGATCGCGGCGAGTTCGGCGCGCAGTTCTTTTGTGAGGGGGTCGCCTTCGCCCCATGCGGCGAAGTATCGCACGAGCTGTTTGCGCGCCTGTTCGTCGTTCCAGTTCCGGTCGCGGCGCATGATTTCGAGGAGGGCTTCGCCGGCGGCGCGGCTGTCGCCGGCGGCGTAGAGTTCGGCGGCGAGGGCGTAGCGGCTGGCGTGGTCGTTTTCGTCTTGCCGGAGGCTTTCGCGGAGTTCGGCCGTCGCTTTTTCGTCGCCGCCGCCTTCGGCGAGGAGTTCGAGCGCGGCGCGGACACCTTCCAGGGCGGGGTCGTCGCGGACGGCTTCGGGCAGCGAGGCGATAAATTTGCGCGCGATTTCGCCGCCCTGTCCGGCGCCGCTTTTGAGGTCGCCGTCGAGGAGACTGCGGAGATGCTCGCCGGCGGCTTCTATCGCGCGCGCGCCTGTGGTGTCTTCCTGGTATGCGGAGAGAAAGAGTTCGGCGGCGCTGGCGTGCTGATTTTCTTCGCGCGCGGCGCGGGCTTCGCGCATGAGGATTTCGACGGCGTCTTCCTCGGCGGGTTCGGCGCCGCTGGCGGAGACGAGTCTGTCGACGAACTGCCGCACCTGCGACTGCGGGAGGGCGCCCTGGAAGCCGTCGACGGGCTGTCCCTGGTAGAAGGCGTAGACGGTCGGCACGGACTGGATCTGGAGCTGCATCGCGAGGTCGCGGCTGGCGTCTATGTCTATGCGCACGAGGCGGACGGCGCCGCGCTGTTCGCGCACGGCGGCCTCCAGGACGGGCAGCAGTTGTTTGCAGGGTTCGCACCAGGTTGCCCAGAAGTCGACGATGACGGGCTGTTCCATTGACGCCTGGAGGACGTCTGTTGTGAAGTTTGCGGTGTTGGAGTCTTTGATCCAGTCTTGTTCGCCGCCGCCGGCTTTCGGCGACGGAGACGGCGACGGCGCCGATGCTGACGCTGACGGCAGTGGGGGTGCTGTGGTTTCGGCGTCTGTGAGGATGAGGGGCGACTTGCCGTTTTTGTTTTTCGGGGTATTTGGCTCGCTCATTGTTTTCCTCGGGTGTGGTGTCTGGCGTTGGTGTGTTGATTTTAGACTTTTAGCGGTGCTGGCTCAAGCGACTATCGGGGACAGACGAAGAGCAGTCCTTGGCATTAGTGGGCGTTTGACTAAGACATTCACAACAGCCGCTCAAGCGAACAGCGCCAACTGATGCCCGCGGGCGCTGCCCGCAAAAAATTAATTGGACTATTTAAGGGGTCAATTAAATCGGCGTTAAGCATTTGGCATTAGTGAGACTTTGACTAAGACATTCACGATGTTGGCTCAAGCGAACGATGCCGGCAGACGGGTGCGGGCTAGCCCGCAAAAAAATTAAATTAATAATTAATTGACTATTAATGAACAGACGACAATAACGGTGTCAATTAAATCGGCGTTCAGCCTCTGGCATTAGTGGGAGTTAGACTTAGACAGTCACGATGTTGGCTCAAGCAAACAGCACCAACTAATGCCTGCGGGCGCCGCCCGCTTTTTTGCAGGCAGCGCCTGCGGGCATCAGTGGGTGCGGTTCGCTTGAGCGACTATTGTGAATGTCTTAGTCAAACTCCCACTAATGCCAGAGGCCGCGCTTCGTCTGTCTTCTGATTAATGCCGCTTGGAGTTTGACAGCCGAAAGAGTATTGTTAAATAACCCCGCAACAGACAAAACACCGCGCTCCCCATGTCCGCCCCGCACGCCTCCGCCAGAGATATACGGCAAAGTTTCATCGACTACTTCGTCGCCCGAAACCACGCCGAAATCGCCTCCTCCCCACTCGTCCCGCGCAACGACCCCAGCCTCCTCTTCACCTCCGCGGGAATGGTCCAGTTCAAAAATATCTTCACCGGACTCGAAAAACCGCCCGCGCCCCGCGCCGTCACCGTCCAGAAATGCCTCCGCGCCGGCGGCAAGCACAACGACCTCGACAACGTCGGATACACCACGCGACACCACACCTTCTTCGAAATGATGGGCAACTTCTCCTTCGGAGACTACTTCAAAGAACTCGCCATCCCCCGCGCCTGGGAACTCGTCACCCGCGAATGGAACCTCCCCCCCGATAAACTCTGGATCACCATCCACGCCTCCGACGACGACGCCGGAAAAATCTGGCGCAAAGTCACAGGCTTCCCGCCCGAACGCGTCATCCGCATCAGCACCGACGACAACTTCTGGGCAATGGGAAACACCGGACCCTGCGGACCCTGCTCCGAAATCTTCTACGACCACGGCGAACACCTCCCCGGCGGACTCCCCGGCAGCCCCGAAGGCGAAGGCGAACGCTTCGTGGAAATCTGGAACCTCGTCTTCATGCAGTACGAACGCTCCGAAAACGGACAGACCGACCTGCCGAAACCCTCCATCGACACCGGCATCGGGCTGGAACGCGTCAGCGCCCTCCTCCAGGGCAGCCACGACAACTTCAAAAGCGACCTCTTCGTCCCGCTCCTTGAAGCGGTCGCCGAACACACCGGCGTGCCGCACGAAGGCGAGCGCGGCGTCTCGCACCGCGTCATCGCCGACCACCTGCGCGCCGCCGCCTTTCTCGTC
Source organism: Alphaproteobacteria bacterium (assembly GCA_028066985.1). Classification (GTDB taxonomy): domain Bacteria; phylum Pseudomonadota; class Alphaproteobacteria; order JALCBB01; family JALCBB01; genus JALCBB01. Next base: position 2,188 of record JALCBB010000051.1, on the reverse strand, counting down.
GCCGACGACATCCTGCCCTCCAACGAGGGACGCGGCTATGTCCTGCGCCGCATCCTGCGCCGCGCCATGCGCCACGGACGCCTCCTCGGACGCGAAGAACCGCTGCTGTGGCGCCTGCTCCCGACCCTCCTCGCCGGCATGCAGGACGCATACCCCGAACTGCGCCGCGCCGAGGCCCTGACCCGCGAAACCCTGCGGCTTGAAGAAGAGCGCTTCGGCGAAGCGCTGTCGCGCGGAATGAAAATGCTGGAGTCCGAAGCCGACGCCCTCGGCGACGGCGGCACGCTTTCGGGCGAGGCGGCGTTTCGTCTTTACGACACCTACGGCTTTCCGCTGGATCTGACGGCGGACATCCTGCGCGGACGCGGTCTCGGCGTTGATGCCGACGGTTTCGCGGCGGCGATGGAAGCGCAGCGCGCGGCGGGACGGCGCGCGTGGTCGGGGTCGGGCGAGTCGGGGCAGTCGCGCCTGTGGCTGGAGATGCGGAACGAATTCGGCGCGGGCGAATTTCTCGGCTACGGAACCGAGTCGGCCGAGGGCGTGGCGCTGGCGCTGGTGCGCGACGGCGCGCGGGTCGGCGCGTTGTCGGCCGGCGAGGAGGGCGAGTTTGTCTGCAACCAGACGCCGTTCTACGCCGAGTCGGGCGGACAGGAAGGCGACCGCGGCCGCGCCTTCGGCTCCGAAGACGGCGGCGGAGACAGCGACGATGACGGCGACGGTGACGGCGAGGGTCTTGAACTTGAGATTCTGGATGTGCAGCAGAGGGGCGGTTTGCATGCGCATCGTTGTCGGGTGGTGCGCGGTGTATTGGAGAGCGGCGCGGCTTTGCGTCTTGTCGTGGACGGCGAACGGCGGCGTGATCTTCGCAATCATCATTCGGCGACGCATCTGCTGCACGAGGCTTTGCGTCGTGTTCTGGGTTCGCATGTGACGCAGAAGGGTTCGCTGGTGGCGGCGGATCGTCTGCGTTTTGACTTTTCGCATCCGCGCGGACTGAGCGAGGAGGAGTTGCGCCGTGTGGAAGACGAAGTGAACGCGCAGATCGCCGGGAACGCCGAGGTTCAGACTCGCATCATGCCGCCGGACGCGGCGATGGAGGAGATGGGCGCGCTTGGTCTGTTCGGCGAGAAGTACGGCGACGAGGTTCGGGTGGTGTCTATGGGGGGCGAGGATTTGTCGCGTCCGTCGGGGAGTTTTTCCACGGAGTTGTGCGGCGGGACGCATGTGCGGCGCACGGGGGAACTGGGTTTGTTTCGGATAGTCGGCGAGGAGTCTTTGTCGTCGGGGGTGCGACGGATGACGGCGCTTGCGGGGCGCGCGAGTCTGTCGCGGATGCGGGCGGACGGTCGGCGTTTGTCGGCGCTTGAGGGAGTTTTGCGGACGGGGGGCGATGATCTTGTGCCGCGTGTGGAGGCGTTGAGGGAGGAGGCGAAGAAGTTGCGCGGCGAGTTGTCGGCGCTGCGGAGCAGACTGGCGCTCGCGACGGCGACGGGAGCCGGCGGGGCGGACGCGGCGGCGGATTCGGGCGAGGGCGACGGGGCGTATCGTCAGGCGGGTTCGGTGCGGATGGCGGCGCGTTGTCTGGAGGATGTTTCGGCGCGGGAGTTGCGTCCGATGGTGGATCGTCTGAAGGACAGTCTTGGTTCGGGTGTTGTGGTGCTGGTGTCGGTGAACGAGGGTCGCGCGTCGCTGGTGGCGGGCGTGACGGACGACTTGACGGAGCGAGTGGACGCGGTGTCGCTGGTGAATTGCGGCGCGACGGTTCTGGGGGGCAAGGGCGGCGGCGGACGTCCTGATTTTGCGCAGGCTGGGGGTCCGCGTGGTGATCGGGCGGAGGCGGCGATAGAGGAGATTGCGCGTGTCCTGGCGCGCGACACCTGAGGCGCCCTCCTCGCCAATTAATAATTAAAGAGACAACGAAGCACGATCTTTGGCATTAGTGGGCGTTGGACTAAGACATTCACGATGCTGGCTCAAGCGAACCGCACCAACTGATGCCCGCAGGCGCTGCCTGCAAAAAAAATTAAATTAAAAAGAAAATAATTTATTTAATTGACACCATTAATTGTCTATTAATAATTAAAGAAAGCAATTTATTTAATTGACCCCTTAAATGGTCAAATTATTTTTTAATTTTTTTGCGGGCTAGCCCGCACCCATCTGCTGGCATCGTTCGCTTGAGCCGACA